>CAYOZB010000202.1:0-5248 GCA_964408365.1 uncultured Halobacteriales archaeon
AGGTCGTAGTCGAACGCGATGACGTCGCCGTCCTTGAGTGCCATGATGGAAACCGGGCGCAGCGACACGGCGCATCCTTCTTAACGGTTTAGGGGCGCGCGCTTCACTGCGAGAACGGCACCGGAATGAACGACACCGCGAGCATCACGAGCACCAAGAACGCAAGCACTTTCCGTCGAGCATCCAACGGCGTCTTGTCGTTCAATGGCGGCGGATGCCGGATGCCCAACAACAGGATCAACACCGCAAGCACGAGCCACCCGGTAAACAGGTAGCTCAACGCGACCATCGCGATCACGCTCGCGTAACTCGCCCACTTCATGTACTGACCCAGCACGGCGCGGGCGACGTGGCCGCCATCGAGCTGGCCGGCGGGAAGGAGGTTGAACCCGGTGACCAACAGGCCGACCCAGCCGGCGAACCCGGTCGGATGGATCAGAACATCATCCGGCGTCGGGATGAGATAGGCGAAGCCCTCGAACAGGATGCTCGAACCGAGGCTCATGATGGGGCTCGGCGGTGGCGTCCATTGGAACTCCGCAACAACGAACGTCGCATCCGATGGCAACGTGAACGAGATGTTGCCTTGGTTCGTCGGACCCATCCAGATCTCAACGTCCTTGAACTCATGGGAAAAGTTGCCCGCCGAAGACTCGGCGAAACCTTCCCCCGGCACATGCCCACCCGGTGCACCGTAGGTGATCGTGATCACGGCCGTGTCCGCGTCCTTCAGGTAAACCGGCAGAACGTGCCACGTCCAATTCCCCGGTTTGAACGATGCATGGGTGTTGTTCACGAACACCCGTTCATGATAGATCGCATCGCCACGCGTCATCACAGTCTCGTTGAACGCGACGATCCCCGAATTGTGCTGACCTTCCCCCCACGTCGTACCGTCGGGAGCCATGAGGGTGGCGTGGACCTCTTCGATGGGAGGCAACGGCTGCGCCACGGCCCCGGTCAGGAGCAATCCGATGATCAACACGGGAATCGTGGCAAAGAACCCCGCAGCAGGTCCGGCCGCACCGATGTCAAACAACGCTTTGCGGTCGGGGATGGGTTCTTTGATGCTGATGAACGCGCCGAACGTGCCGATCGGCACGATGGGCGGCACCGGGATGAAGTACGGAAAACTGGTGCGCACATGGTGGCGTTTCGCGATGAAGAAATGGCCCAACTCGTGGATCCCCAGGATCGCCATCACGGGGAGACTGAAACTCAAGAACCCAAGCGCCAGGTAGCGCCAGTGAAGGAACGTGACATCCGCACCGAACCAACGAAGCACCCCTTCGGCCTGTTCGTACCCCGCGTAGAACAACGACCCGGCCAACGTGGTCGTCATGATGGTCGCGACAAACAGGATCAGGTTGAGTCCCACGCCGCGCTGCGAAATGGGAGGTTTGCGGGCGACGAGGAGGACATCCTCGCCCATCCGGTACTGCAAAATGACCATGAGGTCGCGGTCATGTTCCCGGATCTCGCGTCGCACTTCCTCAAACTTCTTCGAAAACAACCCCGCTTCCGATTGCACATAGAACGCGGCGATCTCGTGTCCCGGCACGCCGCCGACGTTCTCGTCGGCCTCGTAGACCTTGAAGTGTTTCGAAATGATCGCCTTGACCGTGTCGTAGTCGAAGGCCGCACGAGGACGGTACGCTTGAGGCGAGAACGACGGCGCCTCAGCCCCCTCGTTACTCATGAACGCGCGCCGTACTGGGCCGAGGGCTTAACACTTTTGGGTGATGAAACGAGTTTGTTGAATTCACGCTTGACCCGGTCTTCCACTTCGCGCGGCGCAAACACCCAGAACCGCCAATGATCCGTCTGCGCAGCGACCAACGTACGCACAAGCGTCGACGCTTCACGAAGCGGCACGACCCGCCCGTCTTTCATCAAGACCTTGGCGCCGACTTCACGCGCCAACGACTTCGGAGGCACATCGATGATGACCTGGCCATCCGTGAGTCCGCACGCGTCCAAGATCTCCGCGCACACCTTGCTTCGTTCCCGCTCGTCCTCCACCATGCGCGCCAAGAACGGATCCGCGGTCGCGGCCGCCGCCGTGCCCTCGTAGATCCGCTTGTAAAGCCGACGTTCCTCGATGCGACTCGCAATCTCGCGACTGAACACGGTGCCATCCTTGAGCGTCGCGATGAGCTCCGCATCGTCCATCGAACGGATCTGTTCGAACTCCGAGACGCCGTCGCGGATGAGATCCTGCGCACCGGCGACGATCATCACATCGGCACTCCGACACGTGTGGTGATAGTACACAGCAGGATACATGAGGAACCGCGC
Source organism: uncultured Halobacteriales archaeon (assembly GCA_964408365.1). Classification (GTDB taxonomy): domain Archaea; phylum Thermoplasmatota; class E2; order JACPAO01; family JACPAO01; genus JACPAO01. Next base: position 2,299 of record CAYOZB010000202.1, read on the forward strand.
CACGAGCAGCGACTCTGCCGCCGTCAACCCTTCCTCCCGCACGAGATACTCGCCGGCGTGGAGCGTCATCACCATCAGCAAACGTTCCGGGTCGACGCTCACCCGGACGCCCGTGTAGTGCGCGTCGCGGACCAAGTAGTCCATGCGGTCGACGTCGATGTCGCCGCTCACGATCCGACCACGCTCCGTTTTTCCGAGCATCAGTTCCGCGACGCGCTTGGGCTCCAACCCCGCGCGTTGCAAGTGGTCATTGATCCCCGACCATTGGATGAGATCCACACTCAGTTCCTCATGCTTCGGGCCGTGCGCGATCTCTTCAGAAAGATGCGAGAACGGACCGTGACCCACGTCGTGCAACAACGCCGCGGCTTGCACGTGCCGGGCGTCTTCGGGCGGCAGCCCCAACGCCCGGCACGCGTCCTGCGCGAGCTTGTACGCGCCCAACGCATGCTCGAACCGCGTATGGTTCGCACCCGGATACACCAAGAACGCCGTGCCCAATTGGCGGATCCGGCGAAGACGCTGCATCTCCCGCGTGTCCAACACGTCGAGCGCCCAGTCGTCGACGTTGATGTTCCGATGGATGCTATCGCGGAGGCTTCGCAACGCTGCCGGATTGGGCGGCTTTCAAATAAGCCGTGGGTTCGACCCCGACGCGCGGACAGATTGGCTCCAAGGGACAACCGGGACACGCGGGCGCCTTGTGCGTGCAACGAATCTTGCAATGCTCCACGATCAACGCGTGCGCCTTCGCGTATGCATCCGGCTCCTGGCCGAGTCGCTTCCCCCACAGTTCCTGCAACACCGCGTAGGCTTCCTCGCCCGTGCCCCAACCCAAACGCTTCGTCAACCGACGGGCGTAGGCGTCGACGATGAACTCCGGCCGCTTCGCCGCATACACCAAAATGTCATCCGCGGTTTCCGGGCCGATCCCATTGAACGATAACAGGATCTCGCGCAACCGTTTCGTCGGCAGTCGGAAGAACGGGTCAAACCCCGTCTTGTAGGTCGTCGCGAGGTACTTCGCGAGACCCATGATGTACGACGCTTTCTGATTGAACGAACCCGCCGGACGGATCGCCTCACGCACCGGCTCCACACCCGCCTTGTGCATCCGCTTCGCATCCAACAACCGTTTGACCTTCAGGTTCGCCAAAGCCTGCTCCACACTCGTCCACGTCGTGTTCTGCGTCAAGATCGCCCCGACAATGACCTCGAACCGAGGATCCGAACCATGCTCCGCATGATACGCCGTGTCGACCGGCCACCACGCCAAGTCCCCGTACGCCTTCGAAAGACGCGCAACGATCTCGAGCGGACCGGCCAACCCGTCGCCGAGTCGCCGCCTTCTTCTTTTGCTTTGCCACCTAGTGAGCGCGGTTCCTGGGGAAACCTACTAGTCCGCGGCTCCCAATGTCCACGCGATGGAGTTCGACGTTTTCATCCAACAAGACGAAACCGCAGCGTTCATCGTTACGGTACCGGCCTTGCCCGGCTGCCATACGTTCGGAAGGACAAGACAGGAAGCCTTGGACCGAATCAAAGAAGCCATCCTCGCCTACGTCGAAGCCGACGGTTTTCCAGTCTCGCGTAGGGTCGGCTTCGAGAAGGTCCGCATCGAGTCCTGATCGGACCGCGAAATCCGGTAACTTTCTGCGCCAAACGCCTTTATAGCGCGGCTAGGAATTGGCGTCGGAACGAATGCTGGAAGTAAAGATCGACGGCTGGCAGAAAGGGATCCGGTTCTCGAGCGCCCACACGACGCCGGAACTCGGCAAATGTGAACGACTCCACGGTCACACCTACGCCGTCCACTGCATCATCTCCGGAACCCAGAACAGGAAAGGCATCGTGTACGATTTCGTCGACATCACCAACGCCTTGCGCAAGATCGCCGACGAGATCGACCACCTCGTCCTCGTCCCCACCAAAGGTTCGCCCCGGATCAAGGTCGAGGAGAAAGACGGCTTCATCCACATGGAAGTCCTCGGCCGACGCTACATGTTCCCGCGCGACGACTGCGCCCTCCTACCCATCCCCTCGTCGACCGCCGAGAACCTCTGCCAATACTATCTCAACGAACTCGTCAAACGCGCAAAGCCTCCCAAGGAGGTCGTCGCGATCAAACTCGGCATCGACGAAGGGTACGGGCAGGGCGCCTGGTGTTCCTGGACCCGCAACGGCAAGAAGGAGTGATGGTGGGCATGAAGGACCGACGCGCAGTGGTGTTGCTTTCCGGCGGACTCGACTCAGCGGTCGCCGCCACGATCGCCAAATGCGAACGCTACGACATCTACGCAATCACCTTCGACTACGGCCAGCGGCACAAAAAAGAAATCGAAGCTGCCAAAAGCATCGCCGAATCCCTGCGCGCCAAAGAACACAAGATCATCACACTCCCCCTCGCCGAGTTCGGCGGAAGCGCACTCACCGACCCCCGCATGGCGATCCCCAAGGGTCGCACCATGACGGAGATCAGTTCCGGCATCCCGACGACCTACGTCCCGGCCCGCAACACCATCTTCATCAGCTTCGGACTCGCCTACGCCGAATCCATCGGCGCAAACGCCGTCTTCATCGGCGCACACGCCCTCGACTATTCCGGCTATCCCGACTGCCGACCCGAATACTTCGAGGCCTGGAACGAACTCACCAAACTCGCAACCAAGATCGGCGTCGACGGCAAACCCATCCGCATCCACGCACCGCTCGTAGGATGGACCAAGACCAAGATCGTCGAGACCGGCCTGGACCTCCAAGCCCCCATGGGCCGCTCCTGGAGCTGCTACGAAGGCGGCGAAAAAGCCTGCGGCACCTGCGACTCCTGCCAACTCCGATTGCGCGCCTTCGCCGAAGCCGGCTCCAAGGACACCATTCTCTACGCCGTCGAACCGACGTTCATCCCGCGCGTCGCCGCGCCCCGGCCGCCGCCCGTGCTCTCGTTGCCACC
>CAYOZB010000203.1:0-5225 GCA_964408365.1 uncultured Halobacteriales archaeon
GACAGGATGTCGAATTTCCCGGTCCCGAAGACGGCCGCCGGGTCGCTCACGCCGGTCACGAACCATTGGCGCGCGTCGCCTGCCGGGTCCTCGCCGACGAGGTCGTATGACGCAAGCGGCGCAGCCGAGACCATCGGCAAAGTTCCAACGACCAGCAAAACTGCGACCAACGCAACGAATCGGGACACGACCACTACCCCGGGACTCACGTGCCCAGGCCTGGACATAAACTTTCCGCGGAGCCAGCCCAGCCGCGCGGCCCTTGCGGTTTCAGCGACCTACCGGTGTCGCCGCCGGCCCATGGCCATGGCGACCAGAATGCCGCCGACGCCGAGAACGAGGCCGGGCGCCGGAATTCCGGCGTCGGCCTCTTGTGCGACGGCAGTCTCGTTCGTCGTGGCCCTTGCGGATGCGCTTGAAGGCAGGGGGGTCTCGGTCACACTTGCGAGGGTCGCATCGATCGTGAGGGTGAGGTTGGCGCTGACGTTGCCGGCTTCCGCGGAGGTTGCGACCAAGGTGAGGTTGAGAGTCTGGTTCGTGGCGTTCGCGGGCACTTGGATCGTCACGTTGACGACTCGCGTGAGGTTGACGGCATCGAAGGTAAGGTTTTCACTGAACACGGGGGCGTCCCACCCTTCGGGCAGGCCCTCCACTGCCAGCGAAGCGTTCGTGCTTCCGTTCCCAACGAGGCTCACCGTCGCTGCAAATTGCGCATCCTGGCCAGGGCCCGTGGTCATCGCGTTGGGCTCGACGGTCAGATTGAGGGACAACGCGGCCGCCGCCGGCCCGGCGACGTACGCCCAAACGCCGTCGTTGGGCGCGCGGTCGGCGCGGTTCCACATCTGCTGGGACTGCGAGGACGCGACATTCGTGGCGCAACAGGTCGATACGCCGCGGCTCCAAACGTCGGCCACGATGTCGGTGAGCTCTGCGCTGCCGCCGATGGATTCCTTCGGGACCTCCCAGCGGACATAGACACGGCCTGCAGCGTCCGTCGCAGTTTCAACGCCAAGGGCTCGGGTGGCAGGCCCCACTTGGGCCTCGCCGAGGAAGCGAGAGCAGCCGAGCGAATTCTCATTGATATCGTTCGAACTGGTGGTTTGGCCAGCGGACTGCACCGTCCAGCACGTGACGTAGGGCGCCCCGGCCACCTTGAAGTGGACAGCATACATGATCAGCGTCGTGCCCTTGTACGAGGAGGCCACGTTCAACTTGACCTGGAGTAAGTCGCCGTCATCGGCCACTTTTTAAGCCTTGCCGAGCCAAAAACGCGGCCAAAGCGCCCAGGGGGTTGTTACGCTAAGGTTAGGACGGCCAACACCGGCCCTGCAAAAAAACAACCCACGGCGGCAAGGATCCGGACCCACGAGGGGAGACTCACGCCTCGCAGGAAGGTCCCGAGGGCGGCGACCAGGTTCGCGGCGCCGGCCAACGCGAGGGTCATCAACCAGCCCGGCGAGGTCAGGAGGCTCGCGTCGGAGCCGATCGCAATCCACGCGAGCGCGGAATCGAGCCCGAGCACCACGGCGCATGCCCGTCGCGCGAGCGGCAGCGGAAACCCTCGATCCCGCTCCGCAAACAGGATCACGAACACGGCCCCCGCGGTGACAACACCATAGAGGATCAGGCCCAACGTGTTCGGCGCCATCGACCGTGCGACTCGGTTGCAGGCGTTTACCCTTTCCTCCGAAGCCTCTTTATCTGCCGAAGCTTGGGCCTGCGACGGGACAATCATGGGCGACCACGACGGGACGAAAGTGTTTCTCGATGGGAAGTTCGTGGATTGGAAAGACGCGAACGTCCACGTGTCGACCCACGCGTTCCTTTACGGCACCGCCGTGTTCGAAGGCATCCGCGCCTATTGGAGCGACAAGGAGAACCAGCTCAACGTGTGGTACCTGCGTGAGCACGCGGAGCGCCTTGAGCGCAACGCGCGCATGATGGGCTTCGAGAAGGGCCCGAGCGCGAAAGAGGTCGAAGAGAGCGTCCTGAGACTCCTTGCCGAGAACAAGTTCAGGCAAGACGTGTACATCCGTCCCATCATCTACCTCGGCGAAGGCACCGTTCGCGTCCGTCCCACGACGCAGAGCGTCAAGTTCCTCTGTTTCGCCTTTGTGTTGAAGAAATATTTCGAGCACGACGGCTTGCGGTGCATGACCTCGAGCTGGGTCCGGCCACAGTCCTCCATGATGCCGCCCATGGCCAAGGTCAACGGCGCCTACGCCAACAGTTTCCTCGCTTCGACCGAAGCCACCCGCGCCGGCTACGATGAGGCGATCATGCTCAACCGGTTCGGGCTCGTCTCTGAAGGCCCTGCGGAGAACTTTTTCCTCGTGCGCGGCCAGACGCTCGTGACGCCGCCCTTGAGCGCCGACATCTTGGACGGGGTCACGCGTGGGCACGTCCAATCGATGGCGATGGACCTTGGGATCAAATACGAGGAGCGCGACATCCCCCGGACGGAACTGTACGCGGCGGATGAGATGTTCTTCTGCGGCACGGGCGTCGAGATCGAACCCATCATCGAGATCGACGGTCGACGCGTCGGAAACGGCAAACCGGGTCCGATCTTGGAGAAGATCCGCAGCCAGTTCCGGCAATGCGTGCGCGGCGAAGTGCCGAAGTACCGCAGCAAACTGACGCCGGTCTACAAAACGAAGGCCGTCGCGGCCCGATAGACCGCGCTACCGCTTTGGGACGAGTGTCGATGGACGCGGTTGCGGCTTAGTCGCCGCCGGGATGGTCGAGGATCAGGTTCTCGCGCCAGGTTCGCCACGCGGATTCGCAGCCCTTGCTGAGGCGCAAGTGGTCGTAGTACGCTTCTCCCATGTCTTTGACTTCGTTTCCGCAGAACATGCAGTAAATCGGCGCCGTTAGAAGGTTGCCAGTCATGATCCTCGACGCATGTATCAGGGGCGACGGGATTAGTTACTTTTCTCAGACGACGGTAGAAGCTTAAGACGACGCGGCGCTCGTGGGCTTCTCTTTGGGTGGGGGGTCGGTGGTTTTGCGCAGCGGCGGCACGTGGCGACGCTTGAAAATCGCGGTTGAAGTCCCCTTGGGGCACGGTGTGCCGGCCGTCTTGCCGGATGCCGAGCTTGTGAAACTCCTCGGCCTATTGGTGTTGATCCGTGACGGCAACGGCGCGAAGGCGGTCGAGGACGAAAAACTCCAAGCGGATGCTGGTGAGACGGAGCGGCAACGCACGCGTCCGGCGGATTTGCGGGAAGCCTGCCGCCTTTTGGCGCAGACGGTCGACGTCCGACCGTTCCTATGATGCGGTCCGCATGTCGACCTCGACGGGTTCCCCGCGCGGACGCGTCGCCCACCAACGGATGCCATGCAACAGCAACGGGCCGAGCAGGGTCGTGCTGGCGACGACGACGGATCCCACGAGTTGCAGGTTGGCGACGAGCTGTGGGTCTCCTGCGTACTGGGCGAGCACCAAGGTGAGTTCTCCGCGCGGCACGAGCAACGTCGCGCACGCCAACGCGGGCACGACGGGTGTGCGCAAGGCGCGCAACGAGAGGTACCCGGCGCCGAAGCGGGAGACCGCGGCGGCGATGATGAGGGCCAAGGTGAGGAGGCCGACGGCCCAGATGCCGCTGGGATTGACGAGCATGCCGATCGCGGTGAAGAAGATTGCGGAGAACAGTTCGGTGATGGGACGGATGAAGGTCTGCACTTGGTCGCCGAAGCGGCTGCTCGCGATGATGCTCCCGGCCCAGAACGCGCCGAAGATGGGAGGGAGCTCGATGAGCGTGAACAAGTAACTGACCAAGAATGCGAGGCTCACAGCCAGAAGCGTCGGGCTTCCGTGGCTGAGTTTTTCGAAGATGTCGAGCGTCCGCGGAAGCAGTCGCAACCCCAAGAGGACGATCATGGTCCCGAGCAAAACGACGAGGGCCAGGCTCAGGATTGTGAACGACCAGTCGATTGGTCCGCCGCTGCGCGAGGCGAGCGCCAATACGATGGTTCCGAAGAAAATGATGGTGACGTCGTCGAGGAGGATGCTGCCGAGGGTCGTGTCCATGCCGCGCGTCGCGAGCAGGTTCTGTTCTTGGGCGATGCGGAAGGCGATGACGGAGGTGGTCGGCGTGAGGATGAGTGCGAGGAACATGGCCTCGTTGAACGGGCGCTGGAAGAACAAGGCGACCGCGAAGGTGCCGAAGAACGCAACGAGGGACCCGGCGACGGAGATCCCGAGTGCCCGGGAGCCGATGCGACGGAAATTGTGCACGTTGAACGTCAAGCCGATGGAGAACATGAGGAACAGGCCGCCGAGGAATGCGAGGTCGGCGACCGCTTCGGGGTGGATGTTCATCGCTTCCGCGTACGGGTTGACGTGCGGGCCGATCAGCATGCCCGCGCCGAGCATGCCGACGACACGCGGGAGCCGCAACGCGCGAAACAGGAGGCTTCCGAGCTCGGCCGCGATGAGCAGAATGGCGAAGGTCATCAGGAGGTCCAACTCCTCGCTCGCCACGCCCGGAGATTCCCTCGCGGCTTAAGAATCCGCTTTGGCCGACACCGTGGGTGGCCTTCACAACCGTTTTACCCAAGACACGCCTGCGGGAACGGACGATGCAGGTCGAGGAATCTGTTCTCCCCGGCGTCGGCAAGCGCGTCACGTTCCGGAAACTCAAGGACGGCCACTCGGTCGCCGTCGTCATCTTCGATGATGGCCGCAAGGAGCTCTATCTCAACCCCGATGACCTCAAACCCCTCGTGATCCGCTTGGATCCTGACGAAGGTCGGTTGGTGGGTCAGGCGCTTGTGACGGAATGGCGTCCGAAGACCATCATCGACTACATTTCCCGCTCGTTCCAGGGCGGGATGGCGATGGATCAGTACACGATCGCCGCGGCGAGTCCCGTCGCCGGGGTGACGGTCATGGAGACGAACCTGCGTCAAGCCACCGGAGCGTCCATCATTGCGCTCATCAAGGGTGGGAAGAACATCTACAACCCGGCTCCGTCGACCGTCATCTCACCGGGCGACGTCGTCGTGCTCATCGGGGATGAGGACCAGTTGCACAAGGCGCGAGACCGGATCGTCGGCGCGAACCACTAACTGACGATGGTGTTCGTGCTGCTGTGGAACGCTCGGTTGCATTCCAAGCACACCCAAAAATCGGTGCCGGCGCGACGTGGGTAGAATTTCTGGCGGATCTCTTCTTGCGAGGCTCCGTCAGGCACCTTGGAGTGGCACTTTGGGCATTCCAT
>CAYOZB010000204.1:0-5123 GCA_964408365.1 uncultured Halobacteriales archaeon
ACGACTTCGAGAAGACGGGCGCCTTGAAGCGCGCCGTCGTCTTCCTCAACTTGGCCGACGACCCGGCAATCGAGCGTCTCATCACGCCACGGTTGGCGCTCACCACCGCCGAATACCTTGCGTACGACTTGGGGATGCACGTGCTTGTCGTGTTGACGGACATGACGAACTACTGCGAAGCGTTGCGTCAGATCGGAGCGGCTCGTGAAGAAGTGCCGGGACGACGTGGCTACCCCGGTTACATGTACACGGATTTGGCGATGCTGTACGAGCGCGCCGGCGTGATCAAGGGCAAGAAGGGCTCGGTCACACAGTTCCCGATTCTGACGATGCCCGGCGACGACATCACCCACCCAATCCCGGACTTGTCCGGTTACATCACGGAAGGGCAGATCGTGGTGTCGCGTGAACTCCACCGTAAGGGGATCTTCCCGCCGATCAACATCTTGCCTTCCTTGTCACGGTTGGCGAACCTGGGGATCGGCAAAGGCAAGACGCGTGAGGACCACAAGGCCGTCTCGGACCAATGCTACGCATTGTACGCCGAAGGCCGTGACCTGCGTGGCTTGGTCGCCATCGTCGGCAAGGGCGCTCTCTCGGAACGTGACCAGAAGGTCCTTGAGTTCGCGGACGCGTTTGAGAACCAATACGTCCGACAAGGCCGCAGCGAAGACCGCTCCATCGAAAACACGCTCGACCTCGGCTGGGAATTGTTGGCCGCCATGCCCGAATCCATCTTGACGCGTATCGACCGGAAACTCCTCGATGTCTACCACCCGAAGAACCGAAAAGGCGGCGCACTCCCCGCAGCGGCGGCACCGATGGCCGCGAAACACTAGAGGCGACCCACCATGCCGGAGCAGATCACCCCCACTCGCAGTGAACTGATCAAGGTCAAGGGCCGGATCAAGCTCAGCCAGATGGGGCACAAGCTCCTCAAGATGAAACGCGACGGGCTCATGTACGAGCTCTTCGCCGTGTTGCCGAAAGTCAAGGACATCCGCGCGAACCTGGTGAAAGATTACCAGAACTGCCTGCGCAAACTCGCCGTCGCCCAAGCGTTCGAGGGGCAGATCGAGATCAAGTCCGTCGCGTACTCGCGACGCTCACCGCCGACCGTGAAGGTCGGGAAGAAGAACATCATGGGGGTCGTCGTGCCCCGGGTCGAAGCCGACCAGGTGAAGCGTCCGCTCCTTGAGCGTGGCTACGGCGTCATCGGGACGAGTTCCATGGTCGATGAGCTCGTTGACGCGTACGAAGCGTTGACCGACCAGATCGTGAAGGCCGCCGAACTCGAGACGACACTGAAACGGTTGTTGGACGAGGTCGAGAAGACCAAGCGCCGGGTGAACGCGTTGGAGTTCAAGGTCATCCCGGAGCTCAACGATATCAAGAGTTTCATCACGTTGCGGTTGGAAGAGATCGAGCGCGAGAACATCTTCCGTCTCAAACGCGTCAAGGCGAAGAACGAAGAGAACGCGGCCGCCGCCGACGCACAGACGAAGGCAGCGCAGTCGCGCAACGGCGCCGGCGAGCGGGAGCGCGAACTCGAGGCCCGCGTCTGATGTTCAACAAACACTTCCCTCACCGCCTCGACGCGCCGAAACCAAAGTTCACCAACGTGGACCGCGCCGTTTTTCTGCGGATGGCAACGTGGATCTCGTCGTTGATGCTCATCACGGGTTACGTGATCATCTTTTTCTTGTGGTAACGTCCCGCGGCGACGACGGCAACGCACACCACGCCGACCAAAACAAGCGTTGGTCCCGGCGCTTCGGCCGCAGGGATGGCAGTCCCGCTACTCTCCGCGCCTTGCTCGCAATTTGGGCCGGATGGACCGCTGCGTGTCGGCGGCAAACATGCCGTGATACGCACCAGGGGGCCATCGCGGGGATCCGAGCCTGAGGCGGGCGTGCAGGGGCCACCTTCGAAGTACGCTCTCCCGGCGTTCACTTGGTACGTGTGGACGGCGTTCGCCGGGGTGTTGGCGACGTCCCAAGCCATGATCAGTGCGTGGCGGGAATCGCCTCCGGATTGGCTGGGCCCCATTGGCATCGTCCAACGTGCTTCGAATGGTTCGATGGAGGCGCCGGTGTACTTCGGAAACGGCGAAGGCATCAATGCCATCGTGACTTGCCCTTGCTGGATGCAGACGGTCCCGGCTGTGCGGAGCGAGAGGACGAAGGAGGCGCTGCCTCGGCCCCCTTCGCTCAAGACCACGGTCTGTTCTGCGCGGTCGGCGGTCACGAAGTACGGTGCAGCGGGTGCCTGTGCATGTACGGCCGGTAGGAAAAGTGCGAGCACGACGAGAACGATGAGGATTGTTCGCACGAATACTGGTGACCGCTGCGAATCCGCTTAATGGTTTTGGGCGTGGGGCCCGGATTCGGCCGCCTATCTGACGCCCGGCGGCTTCGGTGTCTTCTCGATTTTTCCGCCGCGCCGCTTGAACAAAGTGTACGAAGTCATGCCGGCGAGAAGTGACACGATGAGCGCGACGACTGTGGTGGAAAGAAGGAAGATCGGAACGTCGATCGGGGTGCGCCACAATCGGTACGCGACGAGCCACCAGGTGAGGAAAACGAGTCCGGCGATGGTCATGCGGCTGGCGCCGATGGCGAGGAAGCGGAAGAACCGGTAGTCGCCGCGTGCCTCGGCGGGTTGCAATGTTTCGGGCGGATTTTCACTTTGCAGGATAATCGTACACGCCCTTTCCGACTTTCTTTCCCAAGCGTCCTGCCTGCACGTATTGCCGAAGGAGCGGGCACGGTCGGTACTTGCTGTCCCCGAATCCTTGGTACATCACTTCGATGACGTAGAGGCACGTGTCGAGTCCGACGAAGTCCGCGAGTTCGAAGGGTCCCATCGGGTGGTTGAGTCCGAGTTTGGCGCATTGGTCGATGTCTTTGGCGCTTGCGACGCCTTCCATCAACGCGAAGAAGGCCTCGTTGATGAACGGGATCAGGATCCGGTTCGTGGCGAAGCCCGGGAAGTCCTTGACTTCGACCGGCGTCTTGCCCATCTTCTTCGCCAAGTCGACGATGACCTGGTTGGTCTCGTTGCTGGTCTCGTGTCCGCGGATGATCTCGATGAGTTGCATCAACGGTACGGGGTTCATGAAATGCATTCCGATGAACCGGTCCGGACGCTTCGTCGCGGCGGCGAGTTCGGTGATGGGGATGCTCGACGTGTTGGTGGCGAAGATGGTGTTGGGTCCGGCGGCGGCGTCGAGTTTCTGGAACACGGCTTTCTTGACGTCGGCTTTCTCGATGACCGCTTCGATCACCAGGTCGGCCTTGGCGCAGTCCATCACGTTGGTCGTAGGTTTGATGCGGCCGAGGGTCTTCGTCATCTCTTCTTGGCTGAGTTTCCCTTTCTCAACGAACTTGGCGAGAGATTTTTTGATGGTCTCGAGACCTTTTTGGACGAACCGTTCCTCGACGTCGTTGAGGATGACGTTGTGACCGCTTTGGGCGCTTGCTTGGGCGATGCCGCTGCCCATCTGTCCTGCGCCGATGACGGCGATGGTTTGGACCATGGCTCTTCGGGCGTCCGATTTTGAGGCTGCTTGTAAAGGCTCCGCCTCACTGGGACGTGAAATGGATGCCTTTGGCCTTCATCTCGTTCTTCACGCTGAAACCGTACGCGAGCCCGATCGCCAAGCCGGACAGGTGTGCGAAGTTGCCGATTCCGGTGCCGCCTACGGCGGCGCCGACGACGTCGATGAGGGCGAAGATGATGCCCGCGACCCAGAGGGGGATCGGGATGGGGATGAAGAGCAAGAAGATCTTCGCTTTCGGATTGATGATGATGGCTACGCCGATGAGGGCCATGATGGCGCCCGACGCTCCGAGTGCAGGTCCTCCGGGTGGGTCGAAGGCGTGGTCGATGCTTGCCTGCGCCATGCTCGAGAGCGCGCCGGTGAGGACGAAGAGCGAGATGAAGCGCAACCGTCCGACGATCTGTTCGAGCATGGGTCCGAAGAAGAAGAGACCGAGGCTGTTGAACAGGATGTGGGAAAATCCGTTGGGGCTGTGGGCGAAGGTGGCGGTGATCGGGGACCAGGGCCGGTAGAGCCAGTCGTACCAGGTGGTTTCCGTGTAGATGGTCCAGAGGTAGTAGAATCCGTTGACGTCGCCGGTGGTAATCGTCAACCACTCCAGGAGAAACGTGCCGCCGATCGCGCCCAACACCCAGTAGGTAGCGCGGGGCGTCGAAGCGATGGGGCGAGACTGGTAGGTGACGCGGCGCGATTGGTTCGCCATCTCGCCTTCGAGTTCGGCGTCCGTCTGCCACGGGCGACCCTGGTCCACGGGCGGCGCGAAGTTGCCTCGGCTTTATGCCGCTTCTGGGAGGAGTTGAGGGGGAGAGAAGGGGGGCCGCGCCGCCGCGAGGCGACGCGGCGTCCCGTGGTGTTTAGCGGCCCGAGCGGCCCGTCGGCGAGGGACCGGCGACGAGGCGTTCGATGATCGGGCGGGCCTTTTTTTCGTCGTCGACCTCGACGAAGATCCGCGCGTTGGTCTGTGTTCCGCCGACACCGAAGCAGTTCTCGATGTTGATCTCGGCCTTGGCGAGTTCCTCTCCAAGTCGGGCCAGCGAGCCCGGGGTGTTGGGCAGGTTCACGGCGAAACAGTCGACCGTCTCGACGTCGAATTCGGCGCTCTCGAGCACTTCGACGGCCTGCGCTGCGTCGCTGACCAGGAACCGCGTCCCTTCTTCCGTGCAGGTGAATCCTTCGATGTTGATGTCGGCGTCGGCGAGGACGCGCGCGCATCGGCCGAGTTCACCCGGCGTATTCTCGAGGTTCACGTTGACGAGGGTCGCAGTCACTTGGTTGGTCTTCGTGGTGGTTGTTGGTTTGGTTGTTTGCATTTTTAGACACCTCCGCGTAGCCTGGGGGAACCCACTGGGCTCGAAAGACCTTGCGCAGCACTCGCGAATTGCGCGTGGAACAATGCACATTTTTGGTCGCGCAGGGAGGTGCTTCCACTCGAAAAGGGGGCAGGAAATCGCGGCGCCGCATCGACGTGTGACGAAGAGCCGAGACGTTCAGATCCGTTCGACGAGCATCGAGACGGCGCTTCCGCCGCCGAGGCAAATGGTCGCGACGCCCGTGTTTTTCT
>CAYOZB010000205.1:0-4992 GCA_964408365.1 uncultured Halobacteriales archaeon
ATCTCGACGCCGTCCATGACGGTGAGGTTCTGATCGGGCCCGCCGCCGCGCACGGCGAGGCGGCTGCCGAACTCGTCTGTTGCGGCCACGCCGGGGAGGGTCTGCAAGGTGCGGAAGACGTTATCCGCGGAGCCCGCCACCGTGAGCACGTCTGCGGGTCTTACGGGCAACGTGGCGGGGCCGTCGTCTTTGTCCGCCGTCGCCTCGACCGTGACCTCGTCGCGGAAACGGCCGCGGTCGAGGAGGTAGAAGTCGACCCGCCGATCGTCGCCGGGCTTGACGACGAGCGTCTGTTCCTGGGCCAGGTGATCGATGGCTTCGGCTTTGACCGTCCAGGATCCCGGCGTCAGGGTCAGCTCGAAGCCGCCGCGGGCATCGGTGTGCACGGTGACCTCCGCCGCCGATACTTCGGCTCCCGGCAGCGGCTGTGCCGAGAACGCCTCGATCACCTGGCCGTGGATCCGGGCCGTTGGGGTGTCCGCGATTTCGGCGGGAAGGGCGGACGCGCCCAGCAGGGCGAAGAGCGCCGGGAGGGACCAGCGGCACAGCATCCCTTCCACGGTACGACATACAGCGAATTTGCAGTTAGGCTCGAAGACAACCCACAGCCTCCCTTCGTAGAACGAGCGCTCAGGGAAGACGAAGAGTCGCCGGACGCTCACGTACTTCCAGGGCAGAACGGAAGGCGGGATCGAGATTCTGTTGGAGGTTGATCGTGAGAATGGCGAGGCCGTCGTAGGGTTGCATACACTGCGGCAGATGGCCGATCTCGAAGTTCGCGTGGCGGTCGTGGGCGTCCTTCATTTCGGTGTGCTTGCCACACACGCCATCGTCGAGGAGAATCAGGGACCTCCGCCGCTATGACTGTCGGCTACGCCGCAGCTCTTGCGGGTCAGCTCGTCTCCGCTCCACCGTCCCGCAGCGGCATCGCAGTGCGCTCCGCATTAGCCATCAGTCTGTCCACGACACCAAGAATCTGGACAAGGCGTTCTCGCACCGATTGCAGCTCGTCGGCGTGAGCACCGATCGGAAGAGCGTCACGAACGCGCGCGAGTCGTCGGTCGACGTCCCCGAACACGGCCGCGATGGCACTGCGCCCCTCGGCGATCGCCTCGCGCGAGGCCGGCGCGTCGGGACCAGCGGCGAGGTTCGCTGCTCTGATTCGCTCGGCCGCCTTTCGTTTTCGCGTCGCTTGTCCCATTGGCCTTCCTCCGCTGGTCGATGGAAAACAGTCTAGCCTCGGCCGTCCTCGGACTCCTCTTGGATCCGCTCGATCGTACCTAGCCGGGAAGGGCTAGCCGGTAGCCGCCCCGCCGTTCGCCCCGCTGTGACAACCCCGCAGGCCGCCCGGCCCCGACCGCCCGCCGCTCCGACGAATCGCGTAATCCCGTCACGCAATCTGAACACGCCGGGGCAACCCTCCGTGCTATACGTGCGTCGCCCGCAGTTCTTTAGAGGCAGGGAAACGTATGCCCAACGAAAACCGCGACTGGATGGGTGTCATCGCTCGGGCGTTCGCTGTTCTGTGTCTTCACCACGCGAACCTTCGCGACAAGGGTTTCGTCCCGCAGGCAAAGCTTCTCGAAGGACTCGGGTTGACGCGACAAGAGACCGCCGACTTGCTCGGTACCTCTTATGCGTCACTGAGTGAACTGATATCTCAGCAGAAGCGCAAGGGCGCGAAAAAGAAGAGAGTGAATGCCAAAGGCAAGAAAGCGAAGGCCGCCAACAAAGCCAAGAGCGGTCGCTAGCGTCGTCCCGCCTTCTTCGTTGGAGACCTCCATCCAACGACTAACGAACCTCCTGGCTCTGTTCGTAGTAAAGGGCGGACGCGACCAGGAGAAGGTTGTCGCGCTTACGGGTGCGGGCTATTCAGCTGCCGAGATCGGCCAGCTGCTCGGCAAGAAACCCAACACGGTGAGCGTCGCTCTCTACAAAGCGAGCCAGGAGCCGCGAGGCCAGCGCGCTCCCGCGAAGGGCCGCGGTAGAAAGCGAGCAACTTAGGACGCCCGTGGCTCGAATCCATCCGGACCTCCTAAAGAAGATTCGGAAGAAACTCGGAATCAACGATTCGCGTGCTTACGCGTTGATAGCCGAGAAGGCTGGCGCGCTCTACCTGCCGCGCAACGTCGCGGCACTCCAGCTAGCGTCGGAGAACGGAATCAACATCAACAAGCGAGCGTATGCAACTGATGCCGAGCGCGAGCAGCTTCGCAGCGCTCTCGGTGGGCGCGCCGCACCTACGCCCGTAGCTCTGGTGGCCCAAGCACAGGCACAGTCGGCTCCGCGACGGACGCGGGCCGCGTCGGCTAGCAAGCGTCCTCGTCCTCGCAAGAGTAATTCGGTCATGGTCGTGTATGGGCGTGACGCACGCGTGAGCGAAGCCCTCTTCACGTTCCTGCGGACCATCGGGCTTGAGCCGATAGAGTGGTCACAGGCACGAAAGAAAACGGGAAAGCCCTCGCCATATACGGGCGAAATCGTCGATGCGGCCTTCAGCATTGCCGCCGCTGTCGTCGTCCTTCTGACGCCTGACGATGAGGCTTACTTGAAGAAGGAGTTCTGGGACCCAACTGACGAGCCGTTCGAAAAGGAACCGAGAGGGCAGGCGCGTCCGAATGTCTTGTTCGAGGCCGGTCGCGCATTCGGAAGCCATCCAGAGGCGACAGTGATCGTCCAGCTCGGAAACGTGCGGCCATTCAGCGACACCGTCGGGAAGCACGTGATCCGCCTGAACCAGGGTCCCGAGTGTCGTAAGGAATTGGCTAGCCGGTTGGAAGACGCGGGATGTGCCGTCAATCTTTCGGGGGCCCATTGGCTTACTGCGGGAGATTTCTCTCCACACGGTAGGCCTTCAAAGAAACCAGTTACGCGCCGGCGATAAGGACTCCACCTTCGCCGCGTGACCCCTTAGGGCCAACTCCTTCTTCGTTCCGGTTGCCCCTTTACCTTGGGAGCGACGGCGATTCTTGCGTTCTCCTCGGCCTCTTCCTTTGTTCGGCCGACCTCCCTGGCTGTTCTCCGATACCAAACACTTCGCGCGCGGTTTGTCTTAGGCGTCGGGGAGCAGACGAATAGATCGCCTTCCTTCCTCGCGTTGAACTCGAACTCGTCCAGCTGGGGCCAGTTGGGGCCGTATGGACAGGGCACCTCATCCCAACCGTCAGCAGTCAATCTCCCGCAGGCAAAGGACTCGTACGTGACATATGCATGGTGCTCAGGAAAATCCCGACCGGTGATCGCGCTGATCTCGGCATCACAGTCGGAGCAGTGATATTGAGCCCGGTCCTCCTCAACGCGTTCGAGTTGTTCCTCCAGCGCCTGGATTTTCTCAAGATGGGGAACAGTAAGAGCAGCCACGATGTCGACCGGCTCCATGTTGAAGTCCACGGGAATTTCCACGAGTCGGCCCCGTTCGCCCGCAAACCACGTTGCGCCGCGGCGGCCTGCACTGACCGGGCTGCTCGCGCGGCTTTCGATGATGTTGAAGATGAAGCCTTCGGGCTCGTTCGACTCCGCGGCCAATGTTCGCAGGTCCACCACCTTCGATTCCTGGCGTCCCTTGACATGCGACTTCATCGCAGCGAGCACCCTCCCGAGTCGCTCCCGAAACGCATCGGACTTCGCTGTCCCTGACAGCTCCAGTGCCGCGAGCCAACCCTTCGGGGTCAGTCGGTACTCCGTACCGCGAACGTTGTTCACGTACTCGCGGTGGACGAGGTCCTCCCATGTCGTGCGCAGGACTGATTTGGCGAACGGCGGCGTTTCAGCGTCGAACAGCGACGTGTCTATCGCTTGATCCCCGAGGGCAGTCAGCATGAGTGAAAATGCAAGCTGCTGGTTCTCTTCGCGTTCACGCCGTCCGATCGTCATAGCAAGATCCTACATGGTGGTCATCGCCGGTACCGAAAACGAACCGCATCCCGCCACCACCACGCGGGGGAGCGGACCGACGGCACCGATGGTCCGGAGGGTAGGACGACGCGGGTGGTCGGCATACCGCGGGTGCTAAGCGCCCGGGGACGCCCGCCTAGGCGACGCTGTAAGGAGGATCCCAGGGGCGGGCGTGGCGGTTGCCGGCCCTTTTCTGCTCCCCCCGTGCTCTCCCAGCTCTTAGCCGTGTCCGTAAGTTGGTGGACCGCGCGAGGATCGAACTCGCGACCTCCTGATTGCGAACCAGGCAATGTCTTCGAAGTCGAGGGGCGCCGGCAGCAGTTTGCCGGGCTCGTCGCTGTGGATGAGATTTGGATCATGGATACGGCGTCCTTTGAAGTGAACGACCGCTATGTGTCGTTCACGCGTACCGACGGCGGCACTGGCCGAAACGTTGAGAAGTTTGTGTTCTACGATGGGACGTTATTCGCGAGCTACAAGAACGGCATGCCGGTCTTGAGCGCTCTTCCGGGCGCGGCAAACACAAACGCCCCCCGCCACACCGGTGAAGCCACGGCGACGGCGTAGCCCGACATCCCAGGTAACCCGATGTCGAGGACTCCTTCAATACGCGACCTACGTGTTGATAACAGGGTCAGGCCCGCGTGTCCGTGTCCGCGAGCGCCTCACGCAGGCGGACGAAGTCGACAGGCTTGAGGATGTGCCGGTCGAAACCCGCCTCGCGTGCGCGCTTGATGTCGTCCTCCTGGCCGTAGGCGGTGAGCGCGATCAGAACCGGCCGCGTCCCTTCCGCGTGCGACAGCCGCTCGGCGACGGCGTAGCCCGACATCCCAGGTAACCCGATGTCGAGGAGCACAACCTGGGGATGGGAGCGCGCCACCTCGGTCAGGGCCGATTCTCCGTCTCCGGCCACGCACACGTCGTGACCCCACTGCTGCAGCACCGTGGATAGCATCTCCGCGGAATCGGCGTTGTCGTCCACCACGAGGATGCGCAGGGTTGAGGGTGGGGCTGGCGCGAGCGCGGGCGCCGCGACCGCCGCCACGGGCCCGGGCGTTGCCGGAAGCTCGACCACGAACTGCGCGCCGTGGCCCGGGC
>CAYOZB010000206.1:0-4982 GCA_964408365.1 uncultured Halobacteriales archaeon
CGTCGTCTGTGCCACCCCGCAAGTCATCGAGAACGACCTCGTGCGCGGCCTTCGCGACCTCAAGGACGTCGCCCTCATCGTGTTCGACGAAGCCCACCGCGCCAACGGCCACTACGCCTACGTGTTCATCGCCCGACGCTACCGCGACGCGGGCGGACGCCACGCCCTCGGCCTGACGGCAAGCCCGGGTAGCGACATCGCAAAGATCCAGGCCGTCCTCTACCACCTCGGACTGGAACGCATCGAGATCCGCACCGACAAGGATCCCGACGTCCAACCCTACATCCACGAAGTCTCCACCGAATGGGTCCGCGTCCCCCCGACCGAGTCCCTCCTTCGCGTCATCAAACTCCTCGGACGCTGCTACCAACGATCCATCATGGGCCTCCAACGCCTCGGCTACCTGTCACTCGTGCGCGGAATGCCATCAAAGACGGATCTCCTCGACCTCGGTCGACGCGTCCGCACCGAAATGGGCGGCACGGCTACACGTCACGGCGCCTTCGAAGCCTCCAGCCTCCAGGCGCGCGCACTCAAGATCCAACACGGACTCGAACTCGCGGAAACCCAAGGACTCACGGTGCTCTACCATTTCCTCGCCCGGGTCCAAGCCGAGGCCGAACAGGCGGGCGGCACCCGCGCCGCGCGCGACTTTGTCCGGGAACCCGAATTCGCAGAAGCCCTCGCCGCGGCCCGACAAGCCCCCGAACCGCACCCGAAGGTCGGACGCGTCGTCCAACTCATCGCACAACGGTTCGCCGCGGGCGACCGCCGCATCCTCGTCTTCGCGAATTACCGCGAGACCGCCGAACTCATCACCGCGGGGTTGCAGAACATCGAAGGCTGCCGACCGCACCGGTTCGTCGGCCACGCACGCGCCTCCGGCGAAAAGGGCCTTACCAAGAAAGGCCAACAACAGGTCGTCCAAAAATTCCGCACCGGCGAACTCAACGTGCTCGTCGCAACGAGCGTCGCCGAAGAAGGACTGGACCTGCCCGAAACAGACAGCGTCATCCTCTACGAGCCCGTCCCGTCCGGGATCCGCATGATCCAGCGACGCGGTCGAACCGGACGCCGCGGCGATGGACGCGTGTTCGTCCTCATCACACCGGGGACCCGAGACGAACAATACTACTGGTCCGCCATCCGACGCGAGAAACGGATGCACGAAGAACTCGCGTTCCTGCGCAAAATGACTTCGAAGCAGCTCGCGCAAGGAATCGCATCGCGCGCCACCGCCGCCGTTCCGATCCCGATCACCCCACCGTCGCGCCAGATCGAACTCACCGTCGACCAACGCGAAGCCGCCGGCCCCGTCCCCAAACTCCTCTTAGAACGCGGGGTCCGCATCAAAAGCCAAACCTTGCCCGTCGGTGATTATGCGCCGAGCTCGAAAGTCATCGTCGAACGAAAATCGGTGGCCGACTTCGTTGCTAGCCTGAAGGACGGACGATTGTTCGACCAAGCAAGGCGACTTTCCCAAGCCGGCCAAGCCGTGCTTCTGATCGAAGGCGACACATCCGAGATCACTGCCCGCATCCCGCAACAAAGCTACCTCGGCGCCATCGCGTCGCTTGTCTCCGACCACGCCGTCTCCGTGCTGACCGTTCCGGATGCGGCATCCACGGCCGACTTCCTGTACGCCCTTGCGCGACGCGAACAATCCGATGGTCGCTCCATCCCGGCAAGCCGATTCCAAAAACGCCACGGATCCTCCGGAGAAGAGCTTCGGTTCCTCCTCGAAGGTGCCCCCGGCGTCGGACCAGTCCTCGCGGATCGGTTGCTCGCAAAATTCGGCAACGTCGCCGCCGTGTGTTCGGCGACACTCGACGATCTGGAAGGCGTCGAAGGATTGGGATCCGAACGCGCGCGGACGTTGCACGAGGTCCTTCACCGCGCGTACGTCGCGATGCCGTCAGCGGCGGCTCTGGTGGAGGCCACGAGCCCCACGATGCTTGCGCTGGAGGCCGGCAATGGAGCCGGACGTTAGCACCGCGCGGACCGGAAGCGTCCCAGAATCGAAGAATTTTCGCGCCGCCGCCAATCCGTCGCGGGCAACGCGCACGATGCCCCATTCCCCGTCGTACCGGGTGAGCCAGATCCCGATCCCCGCAGGCGCGCGCGTCTGAAGCAGCCGGACCAGATCCTCGCGGCTGGGACCGGGCGGCTTGATCGCCTCGACGAGCACGTAGCGGTACCGCGGGCGACGCGTCGATGCCTCTTGCACGTCAGCCTGCGACATACCGTTCCCGATGGCCCTTGTCGCATTCCAAGAATCCACCCGACTCCGCGTACCCTTCCCCACACTCTGGGCAACGCAGAGACACGAGCAACCGATCAAGCCACGCACGCTGCAGTTCCGCAGCGTCGCTGTTCTCGCGCACACGATCGACCAGTCGCTTCGTCTTATCATCGTGGGCCAACGTCGCCAATTTTTCGTAGTCGAGTTTCCGACCCGCCGTCATGATGCCGGCCTTCCGCTCGGGCGGCTTCACGAGCGGAGCCGCGATCGCGCCGCCGACTGCGCCGCCGATGTGCGCCGCGTGCGCGACGCCCGACGGGGATCCGCTGAACAATGCAACGATCTCGAACAGGGAAAGGACCATGGCGGCAAGGATCACCGGCACCCGTGGCAGGACGAAGAAGACGAGAATCATGGGGATCTGGTCGCGCGGATAGGTCGCCGCGAACCCCCCCAGGATGCCAAACACGGCGCCCGACGCCCCCACGACCGGAACATCGAGTGCCGCGTGACCAAGCGTGAACTGGTTCCACACGACATGCAACAAGATGGCGACGATGGACGAGAAGAAGTACACGATGAGGAAGCGGCCGCGTCCGAGGCGCTCTTCGAACGCCATGCCGGCCATCAGCAGGATGAGCATGTTAGCAAGGATGTGGAAAAAGTCGGCGTGCAGGAACGCGGCCGTGACGATGGTGTGCAGGTGCGCCCAGTCCCACTCCGTCACGTAACGCGTGCGGAACGCGAGGTCGTCGAGGAGCGGCGAACCGGCGATGCTCGTGAACCGGTTGGCGGTCGCCAATGTGATCACGAAGACCACGAAGTTGGCGATGGCAAGCGCCTGGACCATCGAGGCCTTTCGATACCAAAAATAGGCGATGACCGAGGGCGCGAGAAGAAGAGCGAGGATCGAGTACAGGTTCATCGCCGACGGGGTCCCCTGAACAGCATCGCCAGTCCGGCGAGCGTTAAGACGGTTACGACGTCCAACGCGGGCACTCTCTCCGGGCCCGCGTCGCTCCAGTCTTGTTCGAAGGATCCGCGGAAGAACTCAGCGATCGTCCTGTCCTCGACCAGCACGCCCAACTCGCGGTTCTGCAAGACCGAGTTGGAATTCCAGTTCATGCTCCCCACAAGCGTGACGCGGCCGTCGACGACCATTCCTTTCGCGTGAAGCACCGACGAACCGCTGCGCAACCGCGCGCTGATCGGCAACGATCCATGCTCATCTTCGAGAAATCGGACCGTGTCGGCGTTGTCGCCGGACGCCGAGTCATCCAAGAAATGACCGTCGAGCAGCAAACGCACGGTGACGCCCCGTTCCGACGCCCGGACGAGTTCGGCAAGGTAAACGTGCGGCACGTAGCCGCCGTTTGGCGTGCGCCACCGGGGTGATAGGTCGAGCTGCACCAATTCGATCGACGTCGAGGCGGAGCGGATCGAACTCGTGATCGGGTCCCCTCCAACGTTGGAGAACGGCGTTGCCAGCAGGGTCACCTTCGCCGATCCCTCGATCGAGACGCCGGAGGGTCGAGAACCAGTGTCGGTGCCGAGGGCAGGTGCCGGGTAGATCGGCCGTTCCGACTCCGCCGCCGCACGAGCGCCAAAAGGCCGGAGCTCAAAGTCCGCATCAAAAACCCCAGCGGCCGCTTGGGCCAGCGTGCGGTTCGCGATGACGACTCCCCAGCCCCGGTTCCCGTCGCGGCCGTTGGCGGGGATGCCGCTTGGCACAAAGTTTTCGGTCTGCACGAGGAGCACCTGATCGTCGATCACCGCGTACTTGGCGTGATCGTACGCGTAACGGGAATGCGTGAACATGTGGACCTCGGCGCCGGCCGCGACCAAGGTGTCGACGACGTGGCCCCGTTCGCTGAGCTCTTCCCGACTTTCTCCTACGGGCGAACCATCGAGGAGCACGTACATGCGAAGTCCCGGCGTGCTCCGAAGATGCGCTGCGATGTCCTCCGCGAGCGGAATGTCGCGGAACTGGTACACGTTGAGTCGGATCGAGTGCTGGGCCGAGACGATCGTGCTTCGGACCGTGCTCCGGGAATGCTCGGGCGCCAGGTATGGAACGAAGAATCCGTCGGCGACCAACGATGTGGGCGGGAACAGGTCCTCTCCCACGAAGGAGCGGCGCGGCTGGACCCAGTCTTGCAACGAGTCGGTGTCCGCTGGACTGGTCCGCGGGATCCAGCGAAGCGAGAGGGAATCCGAGAGATCGATCGGGGTCCCTTGCCATCCGTCGACGGTCCGCGAAAGGTCCCCGTAGGCGACGGCATCCAATACGTCTTCGCCCAGGCGGAGGGAAACGGAATCACCGGAGTTGCTCAACGCGAACGTCCGCGCGTTCTTGGTCAGTCGTTTCGATGCGTCTGTCGCGTCAAGGGCGAAGTCCGGTTCGCGCCCGAAACCTTCGACGAACGCGGTCCAGTTCGTCGCCACGTACGCATTGGTTTGCGGGCCGAGCGTGGCGTCAGCGGGGAATCCGAGTTCGCCGCTGCCATCCTGGAGAGTCGCATCTGCCAACGAGAAATCGGCCGCGCCCAGGTTGCGAAGAAGGACAGCGTCCTCGTTGTTGGGAAGATCCGTGGCGAACCCTTCGATGCGGGGAGCGGCGGCCGCGGAGGGGACGAGCACGATCAGCGACGCGACGAGCAGTGCGAAGCGAACCCCTCCCACGTCGCGTGCAGGACGGTTTCGGGATTTAGGATTGGCGGGGAAACGACGAGCACTTTAA
>CAYOZB010000207.1:0-4763 GCA_964408365.1 uncultured Halobacteriales archaeon
AGGCGACGACGCTGCCTTTGATGTTGTCTTTTCCCTTGTAGATCGCGATCATCGCACTGTCGACCCGGGCCGTCTGGCCGCCGCCGATCCCCACGGTCTTCGTGCCCGTGGCGAACACCAACGCGTTGCTACGCACATGCTTCACACAACGTGCGGCGAATACGAGGGACCGGATCTGGTCCTCCGTGGGCTGTCGCTTCGTGACGACGCGCCAATTCGTGGGATTGAAGTCAAGCACGTCGCGGTCCTGGACCAACACGCCCCCCGTGACGGAGCGCACGACGAGGCCGTCCTTGGCCAAAGATGATTCCAAGCCGGGCACCTCGAGCAGTCGAAGATTCTTCTTCGCGCGCAAAATATCCAAGGCGCCCTGCTCAAAGGAGGGACCGATCACGAGTTCGAGGAAGACCTTGCTGAGCTCTTGCGCCACGTCCGCGCCCAACGGCCGGTTGACGACCACGACGCCGCCGAACGGACTGTACGTGTCCGTCGCGTACGCGTCCTTCCACGCCTGCAACACCGTGGACGCGCTCGCGATGCCGCTCGGCGTCGCATGTTTGATGATCACGACGCTCGGTTCCTCGAATTCTTTCACGGCTTCGATCGCCGTGTCCGCGTCGAGGATGTTGTTGTAGGAAAGTTCCTTGCCGTGGAGTTGACGAGCGGTGGAAACAGAGGGTTCCCGACCAAACAGGCCGAAGGGATCCGCGTAGAACGCTCCCTTCTGGTGATGGTTCTCGCCATACCGGAGATCCATGCGTTTCGGAAGAGGCAAGTGGAACATGGGCGGGAACGTGCCTTCGCCGAAACTGCGTCCCAGCCAGTGACTGATCAACGCGTCATACGACGCAGTGTGAGCGAACGCCTTGACCGCGAGTCGTCGACGCGTTTCCGGACGGACCCTGTTCTCTGCCTGCAGTTCCGCAAGGACCGTCGGGTAGTCGCCCGGATCGGTGATGACTGTGACGAACTCGTGGTTCTTCGCGGCCGCCCGCAACATCGTGGGTCCGCCGACGTCGATCAGTTCGACGGCCTCTTCCAGCGTCACGTTCTTGGAGAGCACTTGGGAGAACGGGTACAGGTTCACGGCGACGATGTCGATGGGTTCGATGCCGTGCGTCTCAAGTTGGGAGCGATGCGACGCAACGTCCCGACGCGCCAAGATCCCACCATGGACCTTCGGGTGAAGCGTCTTGACGCGGCCGTCGAGGATCTCTGGAAAACTGGTGAGGTCCGCGACCTCTTGCGATTTCAACCCGGCCGCTTTGAGCTCACGATGCGTGCCGCCCGTGGAGACAAGGTCAAAACCCTGAGCGACGAGGCCTTTGGCGAACCCGGTGAGGCCGGTTTTGTCGCTGACACTAAGCAGCGCCTTCGGCCGTTCCACAGGTCTTACCCCACGTTCATGCGCCGATTGTAGTTAAAGGTTAAGGGGCGCGGGCTACGGCGGAAAATTTCCCGTGACTCCGCTCGCCACGTACCGAGCGTTGTTGGAAGGCATCCCGATGAGTTCCTCGAGCGTCGCGCCTAGCGACACGTGATTGAACCACATGGCTTCGATCGCACCGTTGTGGACGAGGATCTCGAACGTGGCTTCCGCCTGGTCGGCTCCGCCGCCGTAGAACCGGAAGGCCGGGGAACCGAACAGGATCAGTTCGGCGATGTACGGGTAGATGTACGTGCAGATTGAGTGCTGCATGATCAGGTTGCGCGCAGCGGCATGCGGTCCGTTGAGGTTCGCCCATGCAGCCCAGCGCCCGGTGGCGCAGATGCCCGCGTAGCTTCCGACGGACGAACTCCAGCCTCCTGCGTTCTCGTAGCTGGAAGAGACATTGAAATTCCATACAGCGGTCGCGGGCCGTCCATCGACGACGGGCGTGGCGAACGCGATGTTTCCGGCGCGCTCCTCATACGTCGCGAGGATGGCCCCGCCGGCTCCGACGCCATAGTTCGCCCGCCAGTGGTTGACTTGGAGTCCCACCCCGTGCCCGGTCGGATTGAGTCCGCGCGGACGATTTGCACCGCGTTCCAGCACGAACGTCTCGAAGCTCGGGGATGCCTTTTCCTGCGTCGTTGGGAACTGCTGCAGCAGGCGGAAAGCCATTCCAAATTCTCCCGACAGCGGGCCTTTTGCGGCGACGACGAAAAACAGGTTGTCGAGGTCTTGGATGAGGACGTCTTGATAGACGATGAACGACGGCGCGATGAGGGCCGGGACCACCGTAATGTTCGGTCCGGACGCGGTCGGGTCTCGTGTCGTGCGCTCCTGTTCGAAGTTGCACGTGATGCCGCCCAAGGCCGGAACGACTCCCGACAAAGCGGAAGTGCCCAGGAGGCCAATCGGTGCCCCCGGATCGCCAGCGACGTAGGCGATGCCTTCCTTCTGTCGGAAGGCGAAGAGGCACCACTGGGTGACATTCGAGTTCCTAGGGATCACCGGAACGGCTTCGAGGACCAACCCGGTCTGCGTCGCACTGCGTAATCCGATGACGGCTCCGGCGGGGACGGTCCAGCGGAACGCGGTCAGGTTGCCTTCCGGACTGGTGGTGGCCGGAAGCACGAACCAGTCGAACGCGGTCGCTTCGTTCGGGGAGACGAGCCGTTGGTCCACACGGTCTTCAATCGCGGTGAGATTGACGACAGCTTTTGCGGTCGCGCCTCGCTTCGCGATCTCTTGGCTCTTTCCGGTGTTCTCACCGGCGCAGCCCGCAAACGCGATGCTCAACGCTAGAACAAAGCAGAGCATTGCTGCCACGCGCCTACGAGCCACGGCCAATGACGGGCGACCTGGTGTATATCAAGTTTGAGTGCGGCGTGTAAATCGCCACCGCGTTCTCGGTCAAGGCAGCCGCTGGAACATCAGGTCCGCCACGTAGACATCGCCAGACGAGGTGACGTCGAACACCCACTCGACCTTGACGATTCGGCCAAGGTCGAGGCCAGAGAATTCCGAAAGCGGGATGGCGGCCACGTTGAGGGTCAGTTTTCGCGCGTCATCGCCCGGGGGTGGGAAGAGAGCCGGCGAAACCGCGCTCACGCGTACACGTTGGCTGTTCCCTGCGTCATCGAAGAGGACCACGTGGAAATCTTGCAGCGCGTCCCGGGAGTTGCGCTCATCATCGGTCCCGAGTGCAACGCGGAATGAGATTACGTCAAAGGAGGACGCGTCAAGCCCGCCCGACGGAAGGTTGAACGCTGCGCGGGCACCCGGGGCGTCCCAGCCCAGTTGGAGCAGCGATGCGGCCGCGTAGTTCGGCCGGTCCGGGCAGTCGATGGGCTTGCAGACCGTCAGGTTGGTGAAACCGGCAAACGAGTTGATGCCACCCTGGTCGTTCTGCGTCAACGTCTCGGGTCCGGCCGCGTCCTCGACGAGGAGTCGGTCAGTTTGGGGAGCGTGGTAGGAAATGTGGATCATGCCGCGGCACGAAGGTTGCTGCACCGGGCAAGCTGAGGCGGGGGGCGATGTGAGCGGACTGAAGAGCGTCGTGAAGCCGGGTTCGTTGCCGAGGTAGGCGCGGAAAAAGCCTGCGATGTAGACCAACCCATGGCGCCGCTGGTCTTCCGCTGAGAGCCGTTTCCAACCGTCGAAGGTGGCCGGGCCGTCGGCCGGGCCGCAGTTCTGGTCCTGCTGCCACGACCCGTCGTCGCCGGTCCAGACGGTGTTGTAGTAATTGTGGTTCGAGCCGAGGGCAAGGACTTGGATCTTCGGCTGCGGAAGCGTCTCGGCGACGTAGAGGGAGCGGTCGTACACGCGCTGGCCGCTGAGGTCGCTCACGTCCCCGTCGCAATAGGGCAAGAGGGTCAGCCAAGCGACGTCGCTCACCGCGAGGCGGGTAGCGTCGATGGGAGCCAAGGAGAACACGGCGACGACGTTGTGATGGGGACCGTCGGTGCGTTCCTTCAGGTACGAGACGGCTCGGTTGACCCCTTCGCCGCCGCGGCTGTGGCCCATGATGCCGATCTTGGCGTAGTCGAGTTTTCCGACAAGCCGCGCGCCAACGGGTTCGGGGCCTTCGCTTGCGTTGAAACGTTGGAACTCGTCGAGTGTATGGGCGATGATCTGGGAGCGTGCCAGGGCTCCACGGTCGGCGTAATTGTTGTCGAGGTCGTTGACGTTGTTGGCGCTCGCGCTGATCACGACGTAACCGTGCGAGGCAAGATTGGCGCCAATGTAATCGTAGCCGGTGTAGCTGTCGACGGAATAGGTGACCGGCGTGTTGGGGCAGATCACGGGCCCCAGGGTCTCGGCCCGCGTCAGCGTGAAGCCGCAGGTGGAGTGCCGGCCGTGGAGGAACAGGATCACGGGGAACGGTCCCGCCCCTTCCTTTGGGAAGAACACGTTGCCGATGACGTGCGAGGGAAACGGGACCTGCGGACGTCCCGGGTCCGTGACGCTCATCTGCCCGAGGTCGTAGTCCAGCGAGTCGATGGCGAGCGGACCGTCGATGGCCGGATCGGGAACCTCGGGGATGGCAAGTAGTTGGCCTTTCCCGACGTCGCTCAAGGTCGCGCCCAAGCAGCCGGACAGGAGGAACGTCCAGACCAAGCCCAAGGCCCAACGATTGCCCACGACGCGACCCGGTGCCATGGCCGGTCTTAGAGTTTTCGCCGGTTTTTCCCGTGTTCCCTAGACTTTAAGTCGCGCGGAGCCTCATCGATTGAGGCAAATGGTCCTCGATAACCTCGGCGAGTCCCTTCGCGGCGCGCTCAAGAAGATCGCGAACGCAGGCTACGTCGACCCCGCCCTCGTGAAGGACGCGACC
>CAYOZB010000208.1:0-4762 GCA_964408365.1 uncultured Halobacteriales archaeon
GTGGCCCCGGCCGGTAGGCGGCGTCCGATCCGCCTCGTAGCCGGGCTCCACGCAAGCCGGGGCTTATCGGTAGGTGCCTTTTGAGTCGGCCCGCGTTCAACCAGCCATCGTCGTCCTCCACATTCGGCCGACCATTTTCCGCTCGACGGCCGAGCGCCAAGAAATGCTTCGTCGTCCACCGTGGCGGTCCACGTTGCCGCGGCCGGTCCCCCCAACGATCAATCCCCTGCGGCATCGGTTGGCTCGTAGACTCCTTCGCCGCCTCAACAAGAAGGCAGGATTCCGTGGCCGTTTGCGGAATCGGTTTTGGAAAGCAGGCTCCGGCGGCTGGCCCTTCGTCCCCTATGATAACAAGACGCACTATTTCAGCCGCGAATTGGCACGCGAATCCGCCTGCGGCCGATGGAACATCCAAGGTGACGGCTTCGAAACGATCGACGAAGGCCTTGCCCGCCTCACCTGCAGGGACTGCAAGGCCAACAACACGTACCAATCCGAATTGCAAGCCGAAGACGTGTGGCGAAAAGGAAAGGAGTGGCGGCTGCGCAGTCGCGGAGAATTGCCGCCGGCGCCCCGTCATTGGACGTCGTAGGACCGGCGGGTGCCGCGGCCCGACTCGCGCCGCGCAACCGGCCCCGGTAATCGCTCCCGATCGCCATGGCCGCCGCAGAAAGGCGCCGCATCCCAACGCATTCCTAGTGCCTTGCGCATCAGACGCATCATGTCTCCCAAAACCAGACTCGTGTTTCTCGTGCTCTTGGGAGCATCCGACCTCATTCTGCTCGCGTTGATCCCTTTCGTCTTTTTCATGGCATTCCTCGCCGTCGTATTCGTTCTTGCCTTGCCGATCGGCGTCGGTGTCGGCCTTTCCGCAGCACGCCGTGCGCAACGACAAGGACAGCGACTCTCCCTGCTCGGCCCCTCGCTGGTACTTGCGGCGTTGGCCGCGGCGGCGGCCGCTGCTCTCTTGCTGCGCGTACTCCAGCCGGACGAAGTGGAAGTCGCCCCGGCGCTCATGCTGCTCGTCATTGCTTGGGGCGGCACCAGCTCGTACCTTGCCGGGGCACTCTGGGCAACCCGCGCGCGATAATCCGCCACCACCCTCGGTTTTCTGTACCAGGTTTTTCGGTTACGATCTTCAAGAACAAGCGCGCATGGAATCCGTTCATGCGTTCGACCGCCAAAGCCAGACCAAAACCCAAGGTCAAGAAGGAGGGGGCGGAACAGTTTGAACTTGGGCCGCCCCCGGACCGCGTGTGGGAAGCCGCCGTCGAATCCCTTCTTGCCAGCGACGTATTGCGCACCGGTGTGCCCGACTTGAACCCCGAGGAAGGCCTCGGAATCGCGCGCCTCGTCGACAATTCCCAAGAGATGGCACTCTACATCTTGCAAAACGAACTCGAGGCGTTGTGGAACGGCGACGCCATCCCGGCTCGCCGTGCCGAAGTGGCTCGGTAGTTTGTGGCTGTCATGTCGGGCCGCTCCGAGTTCCTCCCTGAACCGGCAATGGGGCATGCTTGTCGAGCCAAGGCGTGAAATCCTTGGGGCGAATGATGGCCAATTCAAGGCCCGTGTTCTTGGCGATGTCGTAGGCGACGCTCGTGTCCCAAATGTCCCGGTCGTCCGTCAGGATCGCGTGCGTCCGATTCTCGATGGCCAACGTAGCCACCAGTTTGTCGGTCCGGCTCGGCGGGCGACCCTTCTTGCGGCTCAGCATTTGCTCGACTTCCGGCGGAACGCGTCGGTTCACGGTTGCGATGCGCACGTAGTGGAATCCCCATGGGATCCGGTCGACGAGCTGCCACGCGGCCAACTCGTACAGCACTTCGGCAGGCGCGATGAAGCCGACCCGTTCATCCCGCCACGCCGCCCGAAGATCCGCATGTGTCAACGCGTTCGTATCCACCACGACGCGGACGCGAGGCGGTGGCCGATGGATGGATGGAAAGTCTGCCCGGTCGGGGATTCGGGATAGTCGATCAAGATGCCCTGTTGGCAATTCAATGGCTGGTGTTTCCGATTGAGTCGACGACTTGTGCGACCCGGTTCCGCATCCATCAAGGAAAAGTCGGATCTGCGCAGTGTCGCGGTCGTGCCGCGCCAACACGCCGTTCACGTTTGAACCGGGACCGAGGCGTCGAAGCGTTTTCCCAAGGTCGATCGCCTGGCCGATGAGCCGTTGCTTGAAGCCTTCTAGTTGGTCTCCTGGGTCGGCGGACAGGCTCAGGGTTTTGGCGAGCGCGTAACGGACGAGGAAGTCGGTCGGCTGCTGGTTGAGCAGGCGCTTGAGATTGTGCGCGGCCGCGCCTGGATCGACCTTGCGAAGAATGTGGGCGGACGCCACGGTCGTCGCGTAGGGTGCGCGACTCGCCGACCCCTCCATGGCCTCTAACGTCTCCTGGGCGCCGTCGAGTGATGACCAGTAATACTCGGCCGCTCTTCGCGCCAATGCGTGGGCGTTTCGTCCGCCCAATCGAACGCTTAGCTCGTCCCAGCCCACGCCGCCAACACTGATTCCGGATGTTCTTGACCCTTCGGGCGTGACGCGAACGGGGGCGCCGACTCTGCGACGCGTAAGCCTCGCGAAAAACGCGGCCGCTAACGCTTCGTTGAGCGAAACTTTCGTAGACATTGAGGTAACTGTTACCAAAAGGTCGCCAAAACAGGTCGTACCACGCGTGTTTCCAGCCCGCAGGCGCCGGAAAGGCGCCGAGATCTGAAGATATGAAGGCAACCAAACTTGTAATCGGAGCCAGCCTGTTGATCGCCCTGGCGGCAGCCATCCCGTCGGCCGCCGCGGACCACATCGGCAACGACGTGAGTGTCGTCCAATGCCTACAAGACGAAACCTGCCGCGTGGACAACCTGGCGGCCGAAATCCTCGAGTGCGAAGCAGTGATCGAGGCGTTCGGGACCCCGGGCGGACACACGGAAGACGACATCATCGCCGAATGCAGTGCCGTCTAACGCGATTTCCGCTCTACGTCGTCGGCGGGCTGCGGCTGACGTCTATGGCAACGTTCAGCCGTAGCTCGCAAGCGCACGTATGAAAATAGTCGTGCGACTTCTCTTCGCCCTCAACGCCCCAGTAGAACGCCCAATTCGTCCGTTGCTGGTAAAACGAGTCCGCTTCTCCAGGTTGCAGAGGGATCTCGTAGACGCGGGCGCCGGTACTTTTCGAGGTGGCGGTAAGCGTGCGATAGAATTCCACGTTCTCCTTCCTTGTCGGCGGCTCGTTTGCGGGGCTGTAACTGAAACCCAGTGGCCTATTCTCGATTGGGCCGCCGTACGACCAATTAAACCAAATCTGGACGTGGGCGGTGCCCGGAGGGACGAGGCTTGATGGCTTGAACTGAAAAAGGTTGGTGTATCCGTCCCGTCCAAACTCCGGAGGTCCGGTGCACGCCTCCCGGTTCGTCGCAGAACACGAAATGGTCCGCTGAATCTCCAAAACGCGGGCCGTTGATCCGTTTGCCCAGAATCGCGGATGAGGCGGATCGGCCAACAACAACTCGCCGCGTTGGAGCGACATCGACACGTGGTATTTGCCCACGAACATGCGGCCGGGCATGATGCCGCCGACGTTTGCTTCTCCGCGTCCGTAGGCGCAAAGATAGAATTCCCATAAGGTAAATGCTTGGTGGGCGTTATCCCACATGGGCGGCTCGAGAGTGAGGGCGAATGGCTCGTTCTTCTTTATTGGCTGCGTCCACGCGTAGCCGGTCATGTTAGGGGCCTTCCACACAATAGCAACGTTTTCCCCGCCGATATAGTCGGTGGCACCCCAGTTGATTGAAAGCTTGATTAATCCTGTTCCTGGCCACACGAGCTGGTTTGGATCGTCGAAGAAAAATGAGCTCGTGTAGCCCGAACGGGATTGGGGGTTGGTCGCGCCGATGCACGTTCCTTGGGCGGCCTGTTTTATCTTGTTGGCAAGCGGCGTCGTCATAGAGGTCCGACCCGTGTACTGCGCCCGGTGAAACTCAAAATCTTGATCAATCACCGGGACCTCTGTTCGCCCCGCCCAGTAGTCGTGGATGTGGGGTCGGTATCCGGCCTCGCCCTCGACTGGCGGGACTAAAGTGATGGTCAGCCGAGTTGCCTTGCCCGGAGTAACATCAACCTCGCTTTCTGCAGGCCGGTAGCTCTCATGCTCTGCGCGCACGATTCGCTTTCCCGGTGGGACTCGCGGTACTTCGAACCAGCCAGTTTCGTTTGTGGAGGCGCTCGACTCGGCGCCGATCACCACAACCATTGCGCCAGGGAGCCCGAACCCGGCGTCGGTGAGAACGTGGCCCACGATGGCGCCCGTCGTTTCGTTGACGGTCACGGTGATCGTCGTGCCGGTGTCATCGTCAACGACGATCACGCTTCCAGTTTCTTCCGTTTCCAGGTCGGTAGCGGCGGGGGACGCGCAGCCTGCAATCATTAAAGCGGTCGCGAGCGGAATCACGTAGCGTCGCACGAACACGATAGGCCTCGTCGACACCAGCGGGAAGGTGTCTGAGCCTTAGTACACGGGCCAATATTTAAGAGCCATTGCGGAGCGGGAAAAATTCCGTTCCGGTCGCCTGCGAGTATTATGGATCTGCATATATGCAGAGCCAACATACATTTTGGATTTCTAACGGGTACAAAACTAGAGCCGATAGAATACCGACGCCCGCCTTCCCACGCGCCGCTCAGATCCCCGTGGCCGAGGCCCGCGATTCGGGCGTCCGCCTCACTTGCCCTTGCGGGGTGGCTGGATGTCTCGTCCGCC
>CAYOZB010000209.1:0-4743 GCA_964408365.1 uncultured Halobacteriales archaeon
GGTGCGGCCGGTGGGGCCCCAGCGACGGGCGCGCCGTACGCATTATCGAAGGCCGAACGCGTATCTTCGAACCGTTCCGCCGTGGGGCTCGCGAGTTCCCCCACGGGCACGATCACCCACGAGGTACGCATGGTCTCGATCTGGTAACGCAACCCGTGCGCAAGCAAGTCGGCCTGTTGCGCGGACACGTTGCTAGTCGCTTGGTGGAGTTGGATGAACCGTTCCAACGTGTTCGCTTTCTGACGCGCCCACAATTTCTCCACTTCAGGACGGATCGATAGCGACGCTGAGTCCAACTCAATTTCGTGGGTGACCTCGCCCGTCGACGAGGTTCCGCGAACGATGATCTTTACCACCGCGGGCAAGGCCCGTGTGTCCGCGCGGGCCGCGACGACGAGTTCCGAGCCGCGGTACAGATCCGGAAACGGGGCCGGATGCACATCTTGCGCCGAGAGGCCGACGAATTCGACGCTGATGTCTTTGAGCATCGGCGACGCGATCTGCGAGTAGAAGTCCTCGAGTTCCGACGCGACGGTCTGGGAGGGTGCAATGGGTCGGTAGAAGCCGCGTTGTGACGAGGCGAGTTCTCCGAGGAAGGCGTTGTCCTGGTCGAAGCCAATGCCGACGACGTGGACGCGCGCGCCAAGCGTGTTCTTCGCGTCCACGGATTCGATGATCTCGCGGTGGCTCGTGATGCCCGCGGTTGGTAACCCGTCGGTGACGAGGACGATCATTGGGAGCGCGGCGCGTTCTTGCCCACCGAGGATCGCTAGCGCCGCGCTCAGGCCGCCCTCGATGTTCGTCGAGCCTTCTGCTTGGACTCTCGCGACCCAGTCTTGGGCCGCGTCGATGTTCCCTCCGGACACGCCAAGAAGGCTCGTCTTGTACTTTTCAATGGAATCATCAAACACGACGATGCCGAACCGATCCTGGCTTCGAAGTTGGCCAAGGATGATGTCGAGCGCGGCTTTGGCCTGGTCCATCTTTTCGCCCGACATGGAGCCGGAGTGATCGAGCACGAAGATGACGTCGACGGGAAGCGCGTCGCCGAGACTGGGCGGAAGGATCGTCGCGGTGAAGACACCGTGTTCCTGGCGTCCGGAGAGCAACATGGCGGACGCGTATTCGGAGAAGACGGGCGTGATGCGGACGACGAGGTCGTTGGCGATGCGGTGTCCTTCGACGTCGTAGACCCAGGTCGCGGACCGGTCGCCTGATTCCGCCAAGGCGGCGCTGACGCCGAGCGCCTCGATGTCCGACCAAGGGGCCGAACTTTTGATGGTGCCGTTGACGCGGAAGTGTCCGACGTCGCGGAACACCTCTTGGATCTTGCTCGCCGGGAAAACGTATTCGCGGATCCCGAGTTCGAGCGGCACGATCTCCGCATAGACGGCATCCAACCGCAGCGTCGCACCTGGTGCGGCGTTGAGACGGAGTGAGAGGAGGCCTTTTCCGGCGGAGTCGAGGAGCACGGCGTCTTCGTCGCGCTCTTTGGACGCATTGTACGCGGCCGAGGCGGCTCCTTTTTCGGTGACGATCCCGACCAAGGTGCGGTTATGGGTCGTAAGCGTGAGGCTCGTGAGGACCGCGTTCTCGGAAAGCGGTAGCGATAGGCTTGCTTCGCGGGAGACGTTGGCGGGGTTCTGGACGAGGAGCGCGAGGTGCGTGGCAGCGACGGAGTCGTCGAGGTGGAAGTTCACCTGCAGCGAGAGTACGTCGAGGGCCCCGAGGTAGACGGGTTCGCTCGCCGCTGCCCCAGGAGTGAACGCGAGGATCGACGAGGCGACAAGCACCCATGCGACGGCTTGGCTGTTCATGCGTCCCATTTTGTGCACCGTAGAACCCCCTTCAAGCGCGTGTAGGATAAGTGGGCTTGTCCGTGGTTGGTTCGGCAGCCAACGAAGTCGTGGCCCGGAGCCTACTCAATCATCGTCAGGAGCCGTGATTTTGGGAAAAGTTGCCGAATTGGACACCGGCGGCCGCCGACTTCCGCGCGAGTTGGCGTGGGCTCGACGACGACACGCCTTAAGGCCTCCAAGGGGTACGTCGGGAGTGCTGGAATGAGATCCCCTTCCCCGATCGGACCCACATTCCTCGGCTTCCTCGTCGTTGCCATGGTCGTCATGGCCGGATGCGGAAAACCCCAAGCGACCGCTCCGGTCGACAAGGTGGAGGAAGCGCTTCAGCACACGTCCGGCAAGGTCCTCCATGGACGCGTCCTTACTGATGAGATCGTCCCGCTCCCGGAGGCCAGCGTCGAACTCTTGGACGACGCCACCAACGTCACGACCGACCCCGAAGGCGGCTACCTCCTCGCGGGGTTGGAATCGCGCGACTACTTGGTGAAAGTCACCAGCCCCGGCTACTACCCCGAAGTACAGCGCGCCGCGATGATGCTCGGACGCGACTTCCAACTCGACTTCTACCTCTCCAAGATGCCCACCGGAGATCCCCAACGCGGCACCCAAGTGTTCGACGCGTTCATCTCCTGCCAAGTCGTCGTCGTCACCGACTTCCCGGGAACCCAGCGACAGGACTGCGGCGCCGCCGACCCCAACAACCAACGCAGCACCACCTTCGTCTTCGGCAAACACTCCACCGGCTTCATCGTCGAACTGTTCTGGGACCCGACGACCGCCTGCGCGAGCACCCTCGACTTTGGACTCTACCTCGTCCTGGAGAACGGCGTGCACGCGTTGGACGAAAGCACGATCGCGCCCGGCGAAAAGATCCACATCCCACCCGCCTACTTCGCCCCGAAGGAGAAGACCGGCGGCGACGTGCGCATGAACCTCAACGCGGATCGCTGCAACACGCCAACAGGACCGGGGCTTGGTGCTGGCGCGGTCACCCAGCAGCCCATCGATGTGTTCTTCACGGCCTTCTACTTCGAGACGATCCCGCCGGACTTCTCGGTCAAAAACGGTTGATCCCCGATTCACGCTTACGGCCTAGATGCTTCATTGTGATGACCGATCCCGGCCCTGCCATGGGCCGGTCACCAGTCAAGCGCGCTGCCGCGCGGTGGTTGAGACCGCTTAGCGCCAAGGGAACCAAGGCGAGAATATCCAGGCGGCAACAAGAAATGACAACCACATGAGCGCAACCTGGAGATGATACGACCAATCGCGCAGGTTCTCCGGCGTGGGGTTCCCCCACAAGTAGCGGAGCACGTCATCCCTCTCTGTGCCGACGCGCCAAGTACCGTTCGATTCGCATCGTACCAATAATCCCGATCAGGCCAGCCGGAGACAATCTCCCCAGCGCCTTGCAACACGGCCTGCCCGAGGACAAGCAGGCCCGCCAACCGGAAAACCCGCTCCGATCGTTCTGGAAAGGTCGGCCACGGCCTGCTGGGAACCAAAGGCCGTCCGGTTGCATCCATCCACCCATCTGTCTGCCGGCCAAGGTTATGGCGAAGTTGGTTGCCACGTTTGCATGACACCCCGTTAGCTAAGGGGGCCGCGCTCCGGAGCCGACAATTATGACGGGAACCAAGGCGTCATGGCCCATACGATCATTGCGACGCCGACCCAAACCAAACCCACCTTGAAGTAGTACAAAGCGTCACCTCGGAATCGCTCGTCGGACCGTCGGAACATGCTCATGGGAATCGGTGCCTCCGCAGGAAGTACCTTTCGATTCGGAGCGTCGCGAAACTCGCAACAAGTCCCGTCGCGCCCCAAAGCACGAACATGGTCCTGTGAGGAAGCACGTTCTGAAACCCATTCATGAAGAACTGAAGCAAGACCAGGGCGGCCAACAAGCGGGTAACTTTTTCTCCTTGTTGGACGGCCGTGGGCCATGGGTCATGCGGATCGAGCGGCCGTGGCGGTCCCGGCTGGGCGTTCACATCGGGCAACTGCGGCGCTCCCGGTTCTTGAGATGGTTGGTTGCCATGTTTGCATGACGCCCCGTTAGCCGCTCCGCTGGATAGTGAAAAGGGCCGACCGCTCCTGGGGAGGATGAAGGGGGCCCATGGATGAAAATGATGTGCGGGCAACCGGCTCCTGGGGAGGAGAAAGGCAGATGCCCGCACAGTTTCGTTGGGTGGAGATAGGCGGGCCCCACCGGGGCCCGCGTAGCAATCTTACCGGACGAATTCGACGCCGTACTTGGCGACGCCGGCGGGGGCTTCCTGCTTGACCCCGTGCACCATCGCCCGCGCTTCTTGGCGGGCGGCAGGCGTCTCGACCTCGATGCCCGTCATGATCGCCATGACACGGCAGCGGCCTTCGAAGTCCGGGTTCACGCGGGCGCCCCAGATGACGTTGGCGCTCGAGGAGAGCTCGTAGGTGAGACCCTCGACGACTTCTTCGGCGTGCTTGAGGGTGAGGTCCTGGCCACCCGTGATGTGCACAAGTGCGCCCGTGGCGCCCTTGTAGTCGACATCGAGGAGCGGGTGGTTGAGGGTCGAGTTCACGAGGGCGGCCGGACCGTCCGCGTTCTTCGACTCTCCGTACAGCATGACTGCGACGCCGCCGTGGCCCATGATGGCGCGCACGTCTGCGTAGTCGAGGTTGATCAAGCTGGGCTGGGTGATCGTTTCGCTGATGCCCTTGACGGTTTCCGCGATCAATTGGTCCATGACCGAGAACGCCTGGTCGATCGGGAGGTTCGGGACGTACTTGAGGAGCCGGTTGTTGTCAAGCACGATGACGCTGTCGGCTTTCTTCCGGAGCTTGTCGAGGCCTTCGTCGCCACGGATCAACCGTGCGCGCTCGACGTTGAAGGGTGTGGAGA
>CAYOZB010000210.1:0-4725 GCA_964408365.1 uncultured Halobacteriales archaeon
AGGACCTGCACGGAACGCGGCAAGTGACCGACCACTTATTAGCCCAAGGGACCGGATTCCGTTCGTTGCCGGAACTCGGCTCGCTTCCTCCCGGGTACGAACATCTGACCCCGGAAATGTGCCTCTCGTGCAAGGGAGCGAAAGCCCTCTGCAACCTTCCCTGTCTTTGGTTGAAGCGCGTCGATGAACGATTGCCGGCGATGCGGCTCAACAGCCAGGATCTCTTCGGCTCCTCTCCGCCAAGCGTCTTCGTCGGCCGCTACGGGTACCCGGACGTGAGCCTGGGTCCCATGCTTGCACCGATCCACTTGGAGGACGATCGAGCCATCGAGCTTGACGCGCCGAGCCAGTGGTTGGATCGACGCATCGAAGACGTTATCGGTCTGCGCTCGTCGCTCGTGCGCACGCGTCGCGCGATGAACGTGCGCGATGCGACCCGCCCGGGCCCCCTTCTTCGCGTCACGCAGGACCTGGCGTTGTCGTCTCGACCGATCGACACCGAGGTCCATCTTCGCAAACGGCCGAACCTCGAGATGCGAGCCCACTTGGGCGATATGCTCGCGCCGATGGGACCGAGCGTGGAGCCGGATCGTGTGCGGTTGGCCGGAAGCCCGAAAGTGTTGCCCGCGGTGGAACGCGCCCACGGCGACGACGACGCCAAAGCCGCGACCGTGATGGGAGAGATGTACCGCGCGGGGATCCCGACGGACCACATCGAGAAACTTCTCTCCGTCGGCCTCTTGGGCGAATCGCAGCAACGCAAAGTCGTCCCGACCCGTTGGTCCATCACCGCGACGGACGACCAAGTCGGTTTAGGACTCCTCTCGAAACTCCGCGACTTCACTCCGCTCGACGGCGTCCAGTTTTACGAAGGCAATGCGCACGGCAACCGGTTCTACGTCCTCGTCGGTCCGCCGCCGTGGAGTTTCGACATGATCGAGACGTGGATGAAAGGCGCCGCGTGGACGCTCGACGACAGCCCCTTCAAGGCGGACCATGAAGGGCCCCAGGGTCGCAAGAATTACGCGTCGACCGTCGCCGGCGCCTACTATTCGGCACGGCTCGCTGTGCTGGAAAACCTGCATCGACAACGGCGCAACGGTTGCGCGATGGTGTACCGTGAGATCACGCCCGACTATTGGGCGCCGCTGGGCGTGTGGGTGATCCGCGAAGGGGTCCGCCGGATCCTTCAATCGACGCCGCAAGTGTTTCCGGGTTGGACGGAAGGGATCCAGTTCGCTCGGAGCCGCACGCTTCGAGACGGTTGGGATCGGGCGAGCTGGTTGCTCGGGAACCGATTGCATCAACGACGCGTCACGGACTACTAGGCGTTGCGTCGGCGCTGCCATGCGACGAGACCGACCGCGACCGCCAAGAACAAGGCGAGGCCGGGTCCGGGCGATTTTTTCGGCGCTTCTTGCAACGCGAGTTCGGTGTCTTCGTCGACTTCGAACTCTTCCTCTTCATCGAGCGCGTTCTCGCTTGCGATCGCCTCGATGCCAAGTTGGGCCAACGCGGTTTCGTCGACTTCGCTGGTCGCGTTGACGAGCACTTTGACGGTTTCGCCTTCCGTCGCGTTCGACGGGGCGCTGATGAGGATGCCGAAGGTGGCGGACTCGCCGGCTTTGAGTCGGAACTTGTCGCCGGGTTGGACGGAGACCTGCCAATGTTCGGGCTCGTGTTCGAGGGCGATGTTGACCACGTCTTCTTCGATGCCTTCGTTGACGACTGTGACGGCGAACACTTTCGCCTTGCCCGGCGCGATGAACTCGCCCGTGACGTTCTCGCCGGAGAGGGTCAAGAAGGCGGGGCCGAGGGGGATGCGTTGGCCGACCTTCGCGTCGGGGTCGGGGATGACGGGGAGTTGGATCTGGGTCTGGCCTCCGAGGATCTTGGGGTTCATTCCATCCGCCAGAGGGGGCGGGCCAGTGGAGTCCATGCGGCCGAAGAGGCCGATGTAGCTGCCTTGGAGGACGCGATCCGTCGTCATGGCGAGATCGACTTCCGTGGTGGCCGCGAAGGTCGCCGTGCCGGAAGCGATGGAGCCTTGGTCGCTTTGGAGTTCGAGGATGAGTTCGCCTTGCGGGCACGGGCTGCATTGCGTGACGAGCGTCACTTTCGCGAGCTTGGACGCGTCGAACACGAGGTCGCGCGTGAGCTGCGCGTCGAGGTTCATGTTGAAGAAATATTGGTTCGACGTCAGGCCCGTGGAGAAACTCATCGGCGAACCTTGATCGTCCAGGGCGTAGGGATCGTCTTCGAGCGTGTTGAGCCAAAGGTCTCCGCCGCCGCAGCCACCGAAGCAGAACGAGAATCCGCCGCTCGACTGGTCCGCCGTGTGCGCGTACAAGATGTTCTTGGTCGGAGTGGGCGGGACCGCGGCGACGAGTCGGACACGAAGCGCACCGATCTCATCGGGGAACCCGAGGCTCTTCGCGGAGACGCGCGCCAACGCTTCGTCGCGGTGTTGCACGCGGTCGCTGGCGTTGACGATGAGGTTGATGATGCGGTCGTCGCCGCCGGGGATCGTGAGCGTGTTGACGACGCGGACCGTCCACATCGCTTGGTCGGCCGGGTCGACGAGTTGAGCGGAGATGTTGATGATGCGCTTGGCGGCGTTGTGGTTCGCCACGCGGACCTGGACGAGGGTGGGCGCGCCGGGCGTGACGCTTGCCGACGCGAAGTCTGCGACGGGGCCGAACACGCCGGTGCTGCTGTACGTGTAGCCGTGGTCGAACTGGACGAGGGAGACACCGATCTTTTCGTTCGGGACTCCGGTTTTGAGGATGTAGGGTCCGGCGACGCCGGAGTCGGGCATCACGTCGTACAGTCCGAAGGTCCCGGACGCTTCGACGAGGATCGACGCGAGCCGGGATCCGGCCCGGATGGACGGGACGCCAGTTGGGTAGGCGTCATCGTAGACGGGTTCGCGTCCTGCGAGGGCACCTTTGGGGAGGTAGCCCGTGATGAGGGATTCGTCCCAGTTGATCGTGCCGAGGATGCGTTGGTTGAAGCATCCGGATTCGGGGACGCAGATGTAGAAGTCGGCCGGCATTCGTTGAGTGCCGCTGGGTGCGGTGCCCGTGATGGGATCGTATCGTCCGTCGGGGCCCGCGTAGAACGTGGCGCCGTAGGAGATCTCGGTGCCTTCGAGCATGAAGGAGACCGTGAATCGGCCGCCGCCGAAGAATCCGGCTTGTTGCGGGGTCGGTTTGAGTTCGGCGACGCCGATTTCGATGGTGATGCCCTCGATGTCTTCTCCGTACATGCGGAACGATGTCAGGTCGGCGCCGTCCGTGGCGGCGGAAGCGGGGATCCCGGCCGGGGTGGGGAAGCCGAACGCCGACACGTCGCCGCGTCCGTCGTCGATCTCGAGGTCGCCGGCGGTTTGCGCGGAGCTCGGTGGGACGAGCGGGATGGTGGACAGCGCGAGGACGAGGGTGATGAAGATGCTGAATCGTTTCATGGAAATGTTTCCTTTAGTTGCCCATGCCGCGGTTCTGGGCACCGTCGCTCACGGCGGTGAGGAGGATGTGGATGTCGCCGGTCATGTCGCCGCCGACGTCTCCTTGGTCCGCGAGCACCGGGTAGACGCCGAAGCGCCAGTCGGTCTGTCGCGCGTACGGGGAATCCGTCATGGGCTCGCTGACGTCGACCTCGTAGCGCAGGTAGCCGGGTTTGGATTCCGCCGCGTTGGGGTAGGAATATTCGTTTGTGTCGGAACCATGGAACTTGAGTCCCAACACGTGCGGCACCGCGCTCGTGGGTGCCGTGTAATTGTACCACATCTCGATGATGGCGCGGCTCGTTTCCCAGGGCACGATGTGTCCGGCCTCGGGAGCGTAATCTTGGAGCGAGCAACCGTACGCCACGGGTTGCGTCGTGGGTTGGCTTTCGTGGTGTCGGGTGTTGTTGACGTAGACGCAGTTGGAGAACGTCTTGTTGACTTCGCCCGCGAACCGGGTCGGTCCGTTCGTGAAGAAGTACGGGTGCGGTGGGTCGATGAACTGGTCGCCGCCGTTGAAGATCTTCATCTCGACCGCGACCTGGCCCTTCGCGCGGAACACTTTCATCGGGAACGCTTGGGTCTGGGGGTCGAAGGCTTCGAGTTTGAATTTCCAGCGCGAAAGGCTCACTTGGTGGGGCATGTCGGCCATGCCCTGGCGCAGGTAGATGGAGGCCGGCTTGCCGTTCTCGAGCGGTCCAAGGAGCGTGAAGGAGGGGGAGTTGGCCGGCTTGAAGTAGAAGTTGAGTCCGGGGATTGCGTTGGTGTCGGTCCAGGAGACCATGACCTCGATCCGTTCGGTCCCTTGGTAGACGACGTCGGTGGCGTCGGAGGTGTCGACGTGGTCGCCGTCGGTCTTGGAGTCGAACGTGGTCGTGCCGACGATCACGCCTTGGTTCGTGATGGCGGTCTCGCCGAGGGCGTCTTCGCCGATCTGCACTGGGCCGTTGAACAGGTACACGCTTTCGCGTCCGACCCAGTAGTCGTGGGTGTGGAACTTGGGCACGAACACGTTAGGGTCTTCGGTGGGGGTGGGGGGTGCGGTCGCGGTCTCCGGGGCGA
The DNA here is from genome assembly GCA_964408365.1 of uncultured Halobacteriales archaeon. Classification (GTDB taxonomy): domain Archaea; phylum Thermoplasmatota; class E2; order JACPAO01; family JACPAO01; genus JACPAO01. The sequence continues at coordinate 4,568 of CAYOZB010000210.1, forward strand.
GGGTCGGGTCGGGGAGGACGTCCGTGGTGTCGCCCTTTCCCGCACAGCCTGAAAGGAGCAGGCTTGCGAGGAGAAGGAGGGCGGCGATCTGCTTCATTATCTGCGTCCAGGCCGGCGTTTCGTATTTAACCAGTTTGGTGGCCTTCTGTCATTGCACC
>CAYOZB010000211.1:0-4665 GCA_964408365.1 uncultured Halobacteriales archaeon
TCAACAGCAACCCGGCCACGATCATGACCGACCTCGAGATGGCGGATCGGGTCTACTGCGAACCGTTGACCGTGGCGACCGTGGAGAAGATCATCGCCAAAGAGCGCCCCCAGGGCATCCTCTCCGGGATGGGCGGCCAGACCGGCCTCAACATCTGCAGCGAACTCGCCAAGCAGGGAATCTTGGAGAAGTACAACGTCGAACTCCTCGGAACCCAACTGGATGCCATCGACAAATCGGAAGACCGCGGCTTGTTTCGCGACACCATGATCAAGATCGGCGAACCCGTCCCCCGGTCCGGCTCGGCCCACTCCATCGCGGAAGCGAAACAGATCGTCAAGGACGTCGTCGGAAAATATCCCGTCATCGTCCGCGCCGGCTTCACCCTAGGCGGCCTTGGCAGCGGTTTCGCGCACAGCGATGAGGAACTCGAAGAGATCGTCGGCAAGGGACTCATCTACTCGCGGATCCGGGAGGTCCTCATCGAGGAATCCATCCTCGGATGGAAAGAATTCGAGTACGAAGTGATGCGCGACGCCGACAACAACTGCATCACCATCTGCAACATGGAAAACATCGACCCCATGGGCATCCACACCGGGGAATCCATCGTCGTCGCCCCCGCGCAGACCTTGACAGACCGGGAGCACCAACTCCTTCGAAACGCCGCGCTCAAAATCATCCGCGCCCTCGGCATCCAGGGCGGCTGCAACGTCCAGTTCGCCGTCCACCCCGAACACTTCGAGTACCGGGTCATCGAAGTGAACCCGCGCGTGTCCCGCTCCTCCGCCCTCGCCTCGAAGGCGACGGGCTACCCGATCGCGCGCGTCGCAGCCAAGATCGCCCTCGGCATGCGGCTGCACGAGGTCCTCAACGACGTCACCGGCCAGACGCCCGCATCGTTCGAACCTGCCATCGACTACGTGATCACCAAGATCCCGCGGTGGCCCTTCGACAAGTTCCGCACTGTAGACAAGCGACTCGGCACCGCCATGAAATCCACCGGCGAAGTCATGGCGATCGGACGCACCATCGAAGAATCCCTGCTCAAAGCCGTCCGCTCCCTCGAAGTCGACCGCAACAGCCTCCAAGCCAAGAAAAACTGGACCGAGGAACAACTCACGGAGATCATGATCCGCGCGACGCACCAACGGCTGTTCGTCGTCGCAGAAGCGTTGCGCCGCGGGCGCACCGTTGACGAAGTGCGCCGACTCACCCACTACGACCCGTTCTTCATCCGCAAGATCCTCAACATCGTCGAACTCGAGCGGGAACTGCAAGCCGCAGGCAAGACCTGCCCGCCGGCCCTGCTTCGACGCGCGAAACACTTCGGCGTGAGCGACGAATTCCTCGCAGAATCCTGGAAGATCGACGAAGAAGACGTGCGCGCCCTGCGCCAAAAATACGACATCCTGCCCCAATTCAAGATGGTCGACACGTGCGCCGCCGAATTCTCCGCCCGCACACCGTACTATTACAGCACGTACCCGCCCAACGACGCCGACATCGACGAACTTGAGACCTCGGAGACCAAGAAGTGCATCGTGCTTGGCTCGGGCCCGATCCGCATCGGCCAAGGCATCGAGTTCGACTACTCCGCCGTCCACGCCGTGCAAGCGCTCCGGGAACGTGGCGTCGAAGCGATCATCATCAACAACAACCCCGAGACCGTCTCGACGGACTACGACACGAGCGACCGTCTCTACTTCGAACCGCTCACTTGGGAGAACGTGGTCGACATCATCGAACGCGAGAACCCTGACGGCCTCTTGGTGCAGTTCGGTGGCCAGACCGCCATCAACCTCGCGATGCCCCTCAAGGAGGCGCTCGACAAGCGGCCTCACCTCAAGACCAAGATCTGGGGAACGCAACCCGAAGCGATCGACCACGCGGAGAACCGCGACCGGTTTAACGAACTCTGCAAGACCCTAAAAGTCCCGAAACCCGAAGCGGGCATCTCCCAAAGCGCGGAAGAAGCCAAGGCGATCGCGCGCCGAATCGGGTACCCGGTCCTCGTCCGACCGTCGTACGTGCTCGGTGGCCGCGGCATGCAAATCGTCGGCAGCGACGCGGAATTCGATGACTACATCGTCGAAGCCGTCAAGGTCACCAAAGACCACCCGCTCCTTGTCGACCGGTTCCTCGGAAACGCCACCGAAGTGGACGTCGACGCGATCTGCGACGGCGAAGACGTGTACATCGGGGCCGTCCAGGAGCACATCGAGGAAGCCGGCGTCCACAGCGGCGACTCCGCCTGCACGATCCCGCCCCCAAGCCTCGAGAAAGAAGTTCTGCGCACCATCGAGATGTACACCAAACGCATCGCGCTCGCCCTGGGCGTCCGCGGATTGGTCAACATGCAGTACGCCGTCAAAGACGGGATCGTGTACTGCTTCGAAGCCAACCCCCGGAGCAGCCGCACCGTTCCCTACGTCGCAAAGGCGACCGGAATCCCGCTCGCAAAGATCGCTGCCCGCATCGCCATGGGAGAGAAACTCAAAGACCAGAACCTCCCCACGACGCGGCCGAAACACTACGCCGTCAAAGCGCCCGTGTTCCCCTTCCTCAAACTCCAAGGCGTCGACACGGTCCTCGGCCCCGAAATGAAATCGACCGGCGAAGTCATCGGCATCGACGACGACTACGGCCGCGCCTACTACAAAGCGATGGAAGCCGCCGGCAACCGGTTGCCCGCCGAGGGCAGCGTCTTCCTCTCCGTCCGCGACGAAGACAAGCGACGCATCCTCCCCATCGCCTCGGAGCTCGTCGACCTGGGGTTCAAACTCTACGCCACGCGCGGCACCTCCCAGTACCTCAAAGAGTTCGGCGTCGCCTGCGAAATGGTCTACAAGGTCGGGGAGAAGGGCTCCCCCGACGCCATCGACCTTTTGCGCCGCGGCGAGATCAAACTCATCATCAACACCCCCAGCGACACCATGGAAGCCCCCGCCCGTCGAGACGGCTACATGATGCGACGCGTCGCGACCGACCTGCAAGTCCCCTTCTTGGCCACCCTGGAAGCCGCCCGCGCCGCCGTCGGCGCCATCTCCGCCCTGCGCACAGGCGAAGTCGTCATCAAGTCCCTGCAGGAATACCACGGCATCACGTCGGTGCGCCGTCCCGAGAAAAAGGCCGTCGCGCCACCCGTGCTCAAAGGCCGCTGAACCCCCATGCGCGACGATCTGCTCGAACTCGTATGCTGCCCCGAATGCCGCTCCGATCTGCGGCTCGACAACCCCAAACGCGACGCGACCGGAGAGATCCTCCAAGGCGTCCTCGCATGCACCGGCTGCAAGCATTCCTACGTCATCGAAGACGGCATCCCGAACCTACTGCCTCCCGACCTCGAGGAGGACTAAGTCCATCCTGTTCCGCATTCCACCTCTTGAGATCCGCCGAAAAGGCTGGCACATGATGGCGGGAGTCGTCGCCACCCCGTTCGTCCTCTACACCGACATCGTGTTCTCAAGCCTCGTCGCCCTGTGCGCCGCGATCTTCATCGTCTGCGTGGAACTCCTGCACAAACACTGGGACATCGGACTCCCCTACTGGGCCGCCCAACTCAAGAACACGCGACGCGACACGGAGACCTTCTCCTGGGCGAGCATCACGTTCCTCGTCACCCTCTTCGTCCTCGCCTGGACCGTGCCCGTGCCCGTCGCGCTGGCCGCAGCCGCCATGCTCGCACTCGGCGACGGCATGTCCGCCCTCGTCGGACGCGCCGTCGGACGACACAAGATCTGGTACAACCGAAAAAAATCGTGGGAAGGCAGCATCGGCGGACTCCTCTGCGCATTCCTCGGCGCCATCCTCCTCATGCAATGGTACGCCGTCGACACGGGAAGCAACTACCCGATCGTCACCATTGCCGTCGTGTGCCTCTTGGGCGCGGCCGTCGCCATGTTCGGAGAATCGCTCCCCAACATCCAAGACAACGTCGTGGTCCCGATCTTCGCGGCCGTCCCCATGACCCTCGCGTGGATGTTCCTCGGACTCGACCCACGCTGGGGACTTCTGCCGTTGCGGTTTTTCGTTTGACCCCGGTTTCAAGGCTTATTATCGCTGCCGGACAACGCTCAAATAGCGTCTCAAAGCGAGTAACGGTTCAAGCCGCGCCGAAGACGCCACGCACCCGCGTGCGAGTCCCAGCGCAAAAAAGGAATGTCCTCTCGACCGGCCAATGGTTCCCCCGGTGCGCATGACGAGTCCAACTCGTCCCTTTCGAAGGATTGTCCTTTGCTGGACGGCGTATTGTTCGACGCGGCCTACTTTCACCAACCCCAGTGACCACGCGAAAACGCCTTAAGCGAGCCCAAGGTTTGTCGCCGGGAGTCGGGTTCCTTGGCCACGCGATCACGTTCCAACCGCGCGGCCGGCGTGAAAAACGCGCAAAAAAAACCGGTCCCGAAGCCGACCGGGGACGAAGTCCCGAGCATGGATCCGGTCCTCGAGCCGGAACCTCGCGACGATCTTCTTCCGGCAACCCCCACGCCAGGGGCCCCTGCACCTTTACCGCCGCTAGACGTTCCCGTCGTGGCGATTCCGCCGGCCGCCGCGCCGACTTACGATCGCTACAACATGGCAACAACAGGCACTGGCTCTACGGCGAGTCCGCCGCCGAGCGTTGTCGATCGCACGCGCATGGCCGTGACCGAGACGGGCAAC
>CAYOZB010000212.1:0-4661 GCA_964408365.1 uncultured Halobacteriales archaeon
GCGTGCAGGACGGTTTCGGGATTTAGGATTGGCGGGGAAACGACGAGCACTTTAACCTCGGTCGATTTGGCCCGCCGACAGCGCGGGCCGGTAGCATAGCTTGGATAGAGCACTGGCCTCCTAAGCCAGAGGTCGGGGGTTCGAATCCCCCCCGGCCCGCTGTCTCCCTCTCCGATTCGTCCTCCATGAACGATGGAAACGGCCGTGGATCGGTCCCGCGTTCCCACCACAAACGATTTCAGTGATGTTACGCAATTTCTGGAGGATGCGCGGTGTCAGCGGAGTCCTCATCGGCGTGCTCCTCGGGACCCTGTTCGCAGGCTGCTTCCACACCAGTGCGCCGGGCTCGGAGGGATCCGATTTTCTCAGCAGTCGCGTGCCGAAGATGATCGTCGAGATCGACCACCAAAACGGCAAGGAGCTTGCCGCGGCGACCGTCGAGCTTCTTCGGACACGCATCGGCGAACGTTTGAGCAAACCCGGTGGAGTCACGTATCAGCAAGGCGGCGTCGCCGTGTCGCAAGAATCGTGGACGCTCGAGGAGATCCGAAGCGCTGAGAAGACGCACCGCGATCACGACGGCAAGCTCGACACGGCGGCCCTCTACGTTCTCGTGGTGGGCGGTCGGTACGAAAAAGATACGGACAACAGCCGCGTCCTCGGCGTGGCGTACGGTCCCTCTTCCATCGCGATCTTCAAGGACAATATCCAGACCAGTGGATCCGGCGGCCTCGGGTTGCCGCTCTTCTCGGGCGTCGACGTCGAGAAAGCCGTCCTGGTCCACGAGTTCGGGCACGTCCTGGGTCTCGTGAACATCGGCCTCGACATGGTCGAGCCGCATGAGATGGCACAGGACCCGGTTCCGGAGACGTCCCAGAACGAAGGTCGCGGTCACTCGAACAATCAAGACAGCGTTATGTACTGGGCCGTGGAGTCCAGTTTGTTCACACAGTTCTTGGGCAACGACCCGCCCCCGAACCAGTTTGACGCGAACGACCTCAAGGACATGCGGGCGGCCGGAGGCAAGTAAGGGATGGGAACCGGAAAGCTCTATGAGGACGCGCTCAAGTTGAGCGTCAACAAGAACCTCGTCGACATCAAGACGCTTCTTGGCTGGGCCGAGAAGGCGGAGACGATTCCCGAGAAGCAGCGTCACATCGAGCAGGCGATCCAGCTGTTGACCGAGATCTCCGAGAACCTGTCGCAGCTCAAGCGTTAGAACCGGCCGCGTTGCATCGCGCTCTCGAGGCTTTGCCCGTCGAAACTGAAACTCACTCGAGCGGTGCCGCTGCGGTCCCACTTCATCGAACCGGCAGGCTTGGCCGCTCGAAGGTCTTTCAACCGATGGACGGCCGGCGTGAACTCAACCAAGCGTCGCAACAATCCTGGCACGTGTCCGTCGCCGACCACGACCACGACCGTGCCCGGTTCGTCGCGGAGTTTGCGGATCTCGGCGGCCATGTGGTCGTCGCGGTCATCGATCAAGGCGCGACGCAACGTGGGGAATTGTCGTCCGAGCTCATCGAGGTACGCGTCCGGGTTCTCTTGGTACTTGTTGATCTCGGCCTCGACCTGGACCTTGTTACGCGTCGGGAACACGGCGACGAAGCTCGACCAGGCGAGTTTGAGTTTTTCCCGGAACTTCATCCGACGAAGCGCTTCTTGGACGACGCCTTGCGCGTTGCGGTCGATCAACGCGAGACGCGCTCCGACATCTTTCGCGGCATCGGCCGCGACAAGCATCTCGCTGCCGGGCTTCACACCAAAACTCTCGCCCATCGATTCTTGGAATTTGGCGAGGTAGCGGTAGACGCGGCCGGCTTGTCGTCGACGTTCCGGAGCGATCCCTCCGGTCGCGCGTCGCTCGATGAGGCCATGGTAGCGGTCGACGTCGAGTTCCAACGCGACGATGGCGGGGCGTTCGCCGTGGATGATGTTTCGGATGGCGTCCGCTAGGTCCAGGATGTGACCGGTTCCGACGAGCACCAGACGCAAGGTGTCCCCGCACTCGCGACGCGCGGTTAAAGGGATTGCATCTGCGAACGATCGCTGCGCATCCAGGAGGCGAGTTTGCGCATGGATTCGCGAAGACGTCGTTCTTCGACGCGTCGGCGGCGTTCTTTGATGGGCATCCGCAGTTCGGCCATCAGTTCTTCCAATTGGTGCTTGACTTCGGCGAGGCGGCCGATGCCGGCGAGGGGCCATGTGTCTTCGCGCGTGCCTTTGCCGCGGCCCACGGTGCCGAGCCCGAGGATGAGGTCGCCGTAGTCGAAGAGTTGGCCCATCGGTCCCAGTTGGCTCCGGACTTCTTGCACTTTGGTAAGGGGGACCGATTCTTCCTTTCGGTGTCCGAGGCCCGCGCGGACGACGAGTCGTTGCGAGGTGAGGAAATGCACGCGCTGAATGCGCATGAGTTCCCACCCCACGAGCCGGAGCAGGGACAGGACGAGTCCGAGGCCGACCGCCGGAAGCCAGGGCTGGTCGTCGGGGAGTTTGAGCACGAAGAGGGCGACGATCACTGCCATGATGGCGAGGATGGAGAACCAGGTGTAGCCCATCGATCCGCCTCGGATTTTTCGGCGGAGCGCGCCGCCCGCGAGTCCGAGCGTGGCCATGACGAGCAAGCCCCACAGCGAAGGGTATGCGGGTCCGAACGAGTCGGCGATCACGATGGTGGAAACCGCGCCCAAGGCGCCGGCGAAGAGCCAGGCGAAGGAGGCAGCGTAATGACCCAAAAAGGAGAGGACGTGGGGCCGGAACCTGAGAAAGAGCTCCTCCTCTTGGAAGAGTTGAAGGCTGTGCATCAACCTATTGAGGGCCTGTCGCGGGTAAAAGTGTTCGGTTTTCAGTCGACGATGGTCAAGGTGATGGGATCGCCGCGGGCGTTGTAGGCGCGCCAGGTGTGTTCGTTGTAGGGTCGGGCGACGATGATGTGGGTCGAGCCGAAGCGCGTGAAAAGTTCGCGATCCGCCTGGCTTGGGGAAGCGTTTGGGCTCGGGTGGCTGTGGACGGTGCCTTTGACCGTGAAATCGATGGGCAACATGTGCAATTGGAAGATGGCGTGCGTCGCACCGGACACCGTGCCGGGGATCACGAGGAGTTCGGTGATGACGCCTTTTTCTGCGCGGAGCATGGCGCCGAACTCATTCGGGTGCTGCGACCGCGCGGAGGCAAAGATCAATTCCAGAACGTCGCGGCGGATCCGCGTGATCCAATACGGCTTGGGTTCGCGCGGCGGCCTGTCCGGGCGTTGCCAGAACTTCCAGCTCATACGCCGCCCTGCAAGAGTTGCGCCCGGATATCTCGCTCGAGCAACTGGTGATCGGCCTCGGTGATTCCAAGTTTGGATCGGAGGTTCTTCAAGGTGGCGAGTTCGGTCACGTTGACGATCTTGTCCGCGAGTGCGCCCTCGAGCGCGGCGCGGTAGATCTCCATCGAACGATAGCGTTCGTAATTCTCTGACGTCGTGGGCGGGACGACCTTGTGCGCGAACTTTTCGATCAATTGTTGCGTGGGCTGGAACAGGAAGATCAAGAGAGCTGCGGCCGCAAGCCCGAGGAAATAGCCCCAGGCCTGGCCCGCGAAGTCTTTCACGATTTCTTGGATGGTGAAGAAGATCGCGCCGAACAGGGCCGTCATGGTACCGTACTTGACCCCGACCCGGATCCGCACGTTGAGATCGAACAACTGGTACCGCAGGATGGCGTAGAAGACGAGGGACACTGCGGCGATCCGCCACAACCACAACGTGCCCGGATAGTACTCGAAATAGAAGCGGAGAATGGGGTCGAAGTATCCCGTCACGACAGCACCGAATCCGAAGCCGACGAGCATCCAGCTTTCGCGTCTGCGTTCACGGTTCGAGGTGCGCATCGCAAGCAAAACCAGGATGGAGAAGTAGGTGAGGATGAGCAACGCGTCGGTCGCCATCGTGAGTCGCCAATACGTGTCGTCTTCGCCCCTGAAGCCGGCTTTGAAGTCCTCGTCGCGGTTGATGTGGACCGCGTCGATGGCGTCGTAGAGCGAATACGTGGCGATGGCGAACGCCACGAAGAACAGCCGTTTGCGTGTGACGTCGAGGTCGGTGAGCGTGTAGCGGAGGATGAGGAGAAGGACGGCGATGGTGAAGGCGAGGGTGAGGAAGAAGTACAATGCGGGCCGCGCTTCGGGGTCGTAGTAGCCGGTCAAGGAGTTGGTCGTGGGGAACCGGATGAGGATCTCTTCGCGTACGAACGTGACCGCGAGCGCGATGACGGCTCCGAGGTAGGTGAGGGGGAGGAGCCACTTGTGTTTGAGGAGGCTGCTTCGGTAGGGGAACACCAGGACGAAGTGGATGAGGAGTGGGATCAGCAGAAGTCCGCTGTAGACGGAGAGTCGGTTGAAGAGTTGGGCACTGTCGATCGTCGTGCTGAGGCTCACGAAATTGAGCGCGATGATGAACAGGGTCCACATCAGGCAGAAGAGTGCGAAGATGCGGTTCGACAGTTCTTTCGAGTTGGACTTGTACACGTAGAGTCCAAGGATGAGGATGGGGATGGCGGCGAGGGAACGGAACCCGTATTCGTCCATCCGCAGCTCGATGCCCACGGTGTCTCACCTGGTCAGTTTCGTGCGGACGCGGTCGTAGAAGCCGCCGGTGAAGCGGATGAACCGAGATTTGC
>CAYOZB010000213.1:0-4656 GCA_964408365.1 uncultured Halobacteriales archaeon
AAGGTTAGCTTCCTTCTGGTAGGCATTCAACTTGCGTTCGGGCTCTTGAAGTTCAGTCTCAGGCATGGCGGGTCACGAGAAAAGGTGACGAAGTGGGCTCCGATGATGGGGCGGTCTATAAAAATCTTGGCGGACCCGAATGCGGCCGGGCCTCGGTTTTGCGCCGCTGCCAACCTTTGTCACTCCACGGTTTCCGGACGTATCCACATGGGGGAGCAGGGATCGAGGATGGACGCCGACCTCGACGGGTGCGGCCGTTTGGCGCTAATCGTTGACCCGCGGCACGCTCGCGGCGGCCGTTTCGATCGCATGGAGTTGGGCGGCGGCGGTCCGGGGCATCGAGAAGGTGAACGCGGATCCCTTTCCGGGTCCTTCGCTCTGACACCACATCGTGCCGCCATGGGCTTCGACGATGCCGCGGGAAATGTACAGGCCCAACCCGGTGCCGCCGACCTGGGGCGCCACGTCGGGATCGTGGACCTGCGAGAAGGGTTGGAAGAGGCGCTCCAGTTGGTCGGGTCGCATGCCGAGCCCGTTGTCGGAGACGCGGACCGAGACCTGGCGGTCGTCGGCCATGGTCTCCACCTTGACGGTGCCGCCCGCGGGGGTGAACTTCAATGCGTTGTCGAGGAGGTTGTAGAGTACGTGGGAGACGCGGCCGCCGTCGCCGCTGACGGCCAGGCCGCCGTCGACCTGGGAGGTGAGTTTGACGCCGCGTTCGGTAGCGACGGGGGCGAAGGTGCGCACGGATTCGGCGATGATGCGGGCCAGGTTCACCGGGCCGCGGTCGACCTTCATGCGTTGGGATTGGATGCGTGCCGCGGAAAGCAGGTCCTCGACGAGTCGTTCGAGCCGTTGCACATTGCGGTCGACGACGCCCAACGCGTCGACGTCCTTGCGTCGCTTGTCGGTCTCCGCGCGGGTTCGGAGCATGTGCACGAGGACACGGATCGGCGTGATCGGAGTGCGCAGTTCGTGCGCGGCCATGTTGATGAACTGCGTCTTGAAGTCGTTCATCTCCTTCAATTGGTGGAGTTCTTTGTCGCGGAGAACCGACACGGCGCGTTGTTCCTCGACAAGTTTTCGGTCGGTGATGTCGTGGACGGTCCCGAAGAGTTTCGCGATGCGCCCATTGAGTGCGGGACGTGCTTGGGCGCGTTCGTGGACCCAGCGGACGCCGCCGTCGGCGCGGATGATCCGGTGTTCGATGTCTTGTGATTCGCGGGAGCCATACAATTGCCGGAGCGAGGTGAGGAGGACATTGCGTTCGTCGGCGGGGACGAAGGAAAGGAAATCGTCGAGGGAGGGTTGGAACGTGTCGGGGTCGGCTCCCATGATGCGGTACATTTCGGCGCTGAGATCGAACTTGTCGGCGGCGACGTCGTATTCCCAGTTGCCGACGCGCGCCAAGGACTGGGCCTCTTCGAGGAGTCTGCGGCTTTCAAGAAGCCGGTCTTCGGCGCGTTTTCGGTCCGTGACGTCGTGGAGTGTGCCGGTGACGTTGTTCCTTGATGCAGATCCGGTGTCTCCGCGGATGTGGACCCAGCGCTGACTCGTCGTGCGGGCTCCGACGCGCATCTCCATGCGGAACGCGCCCTGGCCATTGCTCGCGCGCGCCAGGTGCACGACAAGGGGTGCGCGGTCCTCGGGGTCGACGCGTTCCAGGAGTTGGGCGAGTCGGACGGGGAACTGCATGTCGGGTGCGTCGAGGATGGGTCCGGTCTGGTCAGTCGCCCACACGAAGTCGGTCTTCGGGTCCCATTCCCAGATACCGACCTTGGCGACGCGTTGGGCTTCTTCGAGTCGGACCACGACTTGGCGGGCGGAGTCTTCGCTTTCTTTGGCGCGTGCGGCGGCGTCCTCGAGGTCGTCGACGAGATCGACGTTCTCGCGGTTCGAAGTGAATTGGCTGATCGCACCGAGGACGACCAAGAGCACGAGGAGCAGGGAGCTTAGGACATCGAGACTGTTGCCGACGAGGACGAAGACGGCTCCGATCAAGAACACGGGGATGAGGGTGAGGTGGGGCAGCAGACTCCCGAACTTATGTTGGCTGAGGGGAGCGAACGAGTCATGGCCTTCGTAGTAGAGCGGGGCGACGGCGACGAGAAGGAAGCCGGCGATCCGGCCGGCGTCGGTCGCGACGATGGATTGGTCGTAGGCGCCTTGGAGGCCGAGGAACACCAACACGGTGTCGGCCAGTGCCAAACAGGCGAGGCCGCCGCCGAGGAGGTACCAGGAGCGTCGGTCGCCGGGGTGCGCCCGGGGCAAGAGGGTGATCACGAGAGCGGCGAGAGTGATGTCGGTGACCGGGTAGGCGAGAGCGACCCATTTTTCGAGAACCCCGCCGTTGCTGTGGGCGACGATGGGTTGCAGCAGGATCATCCAGCCGACCGCGAAGAATCCCAACCCGACGATGAGAGAGTCGAGGGCGATGCGGAACCGTCCCGCGATGCGCACCGAAGACCCGGTGAGTTCGAACAGCGCGAGACCTGCAAGGGGGACGAAGCTCAGGAAGAAGATGTCGGCGATGCTCGGGAACGGGGCCGGGACTCCGAGGAACGCTTCGTAGTAGGTCCAGATGGTTTGGCCGATGCTCCAAAGGAGGCAACCGAGGGCGAGGTAGACCCAGCCGCGTCGCGATGCGCCGACGTGCCGTCGGCTCGTGAGGAAACACGTGAGTGCCGCGATGAACGCGGCGATGACTTCGCTGATGCCGTTAACGCTCACGCTCACAAAGTCGCCACCGATCTCCAACATGAAGAGAAGGGCCAACAGACCCGGGTACGCTAGGGCGACCCCCAACCACCATTGACGCCTTTGACGCGCCGCCTCCGCGAATGCCACCCGAACCACTTCGGACGTGCAATACGTGCTGATAACCCTATTGCGTTGTCTGAGGTGAATTACAAGGCCATGCTACTCTGCGCGCGGGTTGTCGGGCCTATTTTTTCTTGAGGTCCGCCTTGATGAAATCGGCGATGTCCGTCGGGAACCGCGCCACTTTCACCTTCGCCTCTTCGAACGCCTTCTGTTTCGAAGCGGCGGTGCCCATTCCGCGGCTCACGATTGCGCCCGCGTGGCCCATCCGCTTGCCCTCAGGTGCCGTGCGGCCGGCGACGTACGCGTAGACCGGCTTCTTGACGTTCTTCTTGATGTACGCAGCGGCCTCCTCTTCGGCCGTTCCGCCGATCTCGCCAACAAGCACGATCTGCTTCGTCTCGGGATCGTCTTGGAAGAGTCGAAGCGCATCGATGAACGTGGTTCCCGGGATCGGATCCCCGCCCAGGCCGAGGCAGCTCGATTGGCCGATGCCCGCTTCGGAGAGCGCGTTCACGATCTCGTAGGTGAGCGTACCCGATTTGCTGGCGATGCCGACGTTCCCGGGCCTGAAGATCATGCCCGGCAGGATACCGACCTTCGCGTGCACCGGCGGCGACGCGGCGCCCGGGCAATTCGGACCGATGAGGGTCGCGCCCTTGTACTTGGCATAGTGGACGAAGTCCAACGCGTCGTGGACCGGGATGTGCTCAGTGATCACGATGACCGTCTTGAGCCCAGCGTCGAGCGCCTCGTACACCGCATCCTTCGCGTAGGGTGCGGGGACGAAGACGAGGCTCGTGTTCGCGCCCGTCGAAGCGACCGCGTCGAAACAGTCGTTGAAGACCGGCACCTCGTGGACCTTCTCGCCCTTCTTGCCGGGCGTGACGCCAGCGACGACCTTCGTGCCGAAATCCTTCATCGCCTTGATGTGGAACCGTCCCTGGTGCCCCGTGGCTCCCTGGACGACGACCTTCGTGTCCTTGGTGATGACGACCGCCATTACTTCTTCCCCCCCTTCGACTTGCCGCCAGAAGACGCGGTGACCGTCGCCTTCTCCTGCTTCGGCTTGGCTGCGCGCGCTTTCTCTGTCTCCACGGCGAGCTTCGCGGCTTCTTGCAACGTCTGCGCGGTCTTGAAGCCGGCGTCCTTGAAGATCGCGTTCGCTTCCTTCGCGTTCGTGCCCTTGATTCGCGTCACGATCGGGAAGTCGACGGGTTCCTTCTCCAACACGTTCATGATGCCGCGCGCGACCGTGTCGCACTTCGTGATGCCGCCGAACATGTTGAGCAACATGACGCTCGGCTTGGCCTTCTTCATGAGTTGGAACGCACGCGTGACCTGCTCCGGGTTGTCCGTGCCGCCCAAGTCGAGGAAGACGCCAGCGGCGCCACCGTACTCGTTGAGCGCGTCGAGCGTCGCCATGGTGAGCCCGGCCCCGTTGGCGATGACGCCGATCTTTCCAGGCAGTTGGATGAACGCAATGTTCTGCGCCCGGGCCTCGCGCTCGAGCGGCGTGTATTCTTCCTCGACGACCTCGAGGTCCTTGTGCCGGAACAAGGCGCCGTCGTTGATGATGGCCTTCGCGTCCCCGGCGACGACCTGTCCTTGCGGGGTGATCGCGAGCGGGTTGATCTCCAAGAGTTCGCAGTCCATTCCTTCGAACGCTTTGTAGAGTTTGACGAGGATGCTCTCGATCTGCTTCCCGAGCTCAGGGGCAAGGCCCATGCCCGCGACGATGCGTCGCGCGTGGAACGGTTGCAACCCAGTGAGGGGGTTGACGATGATCTTGTGGATCTTGTCGTCCGCGACGGATTCGATCTCGACGCCGCCTTC
>CAYOZB010000214.1:0-4642 GCA_964408365.1 uncultured Halobacteriales archaeon
GTAGTAGATGCAGCCGACGAAGATGTCGACCAAGTACTTGCGGCCGGTCTGTCCATCGTAGAGGACCTCTTTGCCGTTGTGCTTGAACCCGCTGTCCGTCAGGCCGCGGCGGAGCACGGCTTCCGTGTCCTTGCCGGTGAACGCGGTCGCGTCGATCGCGCGTCCTTCCATCGCGCCGACTTTGCCCCCAATCATCTCGAGAACGTGGGCGACCGTCATTCGCGACGGGATGGCGTGCGGATTGATGATGATGTCCGGGGCCATGCCGTCCGCGCTGAACGGCATGCCTTCCTGGTTGACGAGCAGGCCCAGGACGCCCTTTTGTCCGTGCTTGGACGCGAACTTGTCCCCGAGCTCGGGGATGCGTTGGTCGCGGACCTTGATCTTGACCATGCGGGAGCCGTTGACCGACTCGCTGAGCATGACCGTGTCGACCCAGCCGGATTCGCCGTGGCGGACCGTGACCGACGTCTCGCGGCGCTTCTGGGGCGTGAGGAAGTCCGTCGGCTCTTCCAAGAACCGGGGCGGGCTCGTCTTGCCAACAAGCACTTGGCCGCCTTCGACGCGGATCTCCGGGGAGATGAGGCCGTCCTCGGTGAGGTTGCGGTACCCTTCTTCGCCACGGTAGCCGCGCGATTCCGGGTCCGGTTTCTCGAAGTGGTCTTCCTGGCCACCCGGGTAGCGGCGTTCTTCCGCGGCGTAGGTCCGGAAGAAGCTCGACCGGCCAAGGCCGCGCTCGACGCTCGCCTTGCTCATGACAATCGCGTCTTCCATGTTGTAGCCGTGGAACGAGAGCACGGCGACGACGAAGTTCTGCCCAGCAGGGCGGCGGTCGAAGTGGATGTACTTCGTCGGGTGCGTATCGACCAACGGTTTCTGTGCGTAGTGGAGCAGGTGACCGCGGGTGTCGGGTCGCATGCGGTAGTTGCTCGAGGCGAATCCGAGCGACTGCTTACCCATACCGGCACCCATTGTGATGCGTGGGCTCGAGTTGTGTTCCGGGTACGGGACCAAGCTGGCTCCGATGCCCAAGATGACCATTGGGTCCAACTCGACGTGGGTGTGGTCGGGCGTGCACTTGTCGGGGGTGAGGGCGATGTACGCGTTCTCTTCCTCTTCGGCGTCGACGTATTCGACCAAGCCTTCGGAGATGAGGTCGCTCCACCGGGCGCGGCGGTCGCGCAGGGCGGCGAGGTGTTCGTCGCGAACGAGCGGCTTGCCGTTCTTCACGATCGCGATGGGGCGGCGGACGCGTCCGGCGTCGCAGTTGATGACGACGTCGTTCGAGTCTTCGTCGTAGAACACGTTGACTTCGTTGGAGAGGAGACCCTTGCGGCGGCGGTTGCGCAGGTTCTCCGTAAGGTCCGAGGGTTTCTCGTGCAGGCCGACCAAGTCACCGTTCAGGTAGACGCGGGCGCCCTTGACTTCCTTCGAGACCGGTTTGAGGCCGAGATCCATGAGGACCTTCTCGACTTCCTTTTCCGGGAACCCTTCCGAGATTTCGACGGTGAGTGCAAGGTTCTTCACGAGACCACAGTTCGGTCCTTCCGGCGTCTCGTTCGGACACAAGCGTCCCCACTGCGTCGAGTGCAAGTCACGCGCTTCGAAGTGCGGTTGGCTGCGCGTAAGGGGGCTCGTGACGCGTCGCAAGTGCGACAGGACGGCGAGGTTGCTCGTGCGGTCCAACAGTTGGCTGACGCCTGCGCGTCCGCCGACCCAGTTGCCGGTCGCGAGCGAGTGGAGCAACCGCTGGGTAAGGACGTCCGAGCGGACGGCGGTGGCGATCTTGACTTCGCGTCCGCGCGCGTGCGCGCGTTCGATCTGGTACTTGAGGTCCTTCGCGAGGGCCATGAACCCGACGCGGAACAAATCTTCCATCAAGTCCCCGGCGAGTTTGAGGCGCTTGTTGGCGTAGTGGTCCTTGTCGTCGGGTTGTCGAAGGCCGAGGGCGAGTTCCAGGACGGCTTGGCCCATGCGGGCCAAGAAGATGGCCTTCGTGATCCGATCGCTCGGGTCGTTGCCCAAGTGCGGCAGGAGGTTGCGGTCCATCAGGTTCTCGACGCGCTTGATCCGGTATTCCTTGGCTTGTCCACCGGCGAGGCGCTTTCCGAGGTACGAGACGGCTTCTTCCTGGTTCGTGACCGTGTATTCGAGGGCGGCGGATTCGATGTTCGCCAGGATGAACGGTTCCATCTTGGCGTGTTCGACCATCGTGTTGACGATTTCTTCGTCGTTCTCCATGCCGAGCGCGCGGAGCAAGACGACGAGCGGGATCTGTCCCGACGCCGCGGGGACGCTCACCATGAGGGTGCCGTCTTTCTTCTTCTCGACGATGACGAGCGCGCGGTATCCCTCGTGTTGAGAGAACACTTTGGCGACCTCGACGTCCGTGCCGTAGCGGGTCGCGTATTCGACGAGGACCCGGTTCGGGGCCAGGTCTTCGAGGGTGATCAAGACACGTTCCGTGCCGTTGCTGATGAAGTAGCCGCCCGGGTCGAGCGGGTCTTCGCCGCTTTCGATGAGCTTGTTGGTGTACTCGTCGTCGGAGAGTTTGCGCTCTTCGGTCTCTTCGAAGGTGGTCTTCGCGATGTTGCAGTGGTTCGAGCGGCTCATGATCGGGAGTTTCCCGATGTTCACGATCTCCGCTTCGTGCTCCACGCCATCGATGATGGGGATGAACTCCAGCTGGATCGGCGCCTGGTACGTGAGGTTGCGAAGGCGCGACTCCATCGGCGTCAACGGGCGCAAGGAACCGTCGGCTTCCTTGACGACCGGACGCTTGACGCTGATGCGTCCAAGCTTGATCTTGAAGCCCTCGATATCGGTCTGGATGGTGCCGCGCTCCGTCTCTTCATCACCGATGCGCACGTTGTCGATGATCGACTGGAGCCGGTGCTCCAGGAAATCATTGAACGACGCGATGTGGTGGTTGACGACGGTACGTTCCTGGTAGAAAGCATCAACGAGTTCGCGCATGAAAGAATCTCCTTAGTTGGAATAGTCGATCACGTAGCGGAACGCGATCGCCTCGCCTGCGGTCTTGCTCTTGCGTCGGATCCGGACGACGTTGCCGTTCTTGCCGCCGACGGCGCGTGCCGCCGGGTCAGAAGCCAGAATCTTCGGAAGCTGTTCCGGCATGATGTTGTAACTCTTGTAGAGGTCCCGGACCTCGTCGTCCGACAGCAACTCGTGAATCGGCACGAGTTCGTGGTTGAGAACGTTGAATTCAGCTTTCGCCTGCTCTTCCGCCATCCGAGTCACCTACGATCTTACGACAAAACGAAGCGAGATGGAATCCTCTGAAAGGGTGTGCCGTTCCCCAGGAGGCATCGAGCTTCGCACCTTGTCGTCCGCGCGCGCTCCCCAACCAGTCTCGCAAGCGATGCCCGAATCAGCGATCGGCCCGCGCTGGCGTGCAACGGGCTCGGTGGGATTCGAACCCACGGCCATCTGGTATCTTGCGATCCCAAGAGGTTCCATTTGTCGCGACTCGGGCTCGCTAAAAGCCAGACGCTCTACCTGGCTGAGCTACGAGCCCGGCTGGGGTGGTAGCGCTGCCGATAAAGGGGGTGGTTTTTAAGCGTTGCTCTGAGCCTCCTTTTTAAAGAAAGGCCCGGCCGCCGCTTTAAGGCCCGACGGGCCTAGAAGCTCTCTTCCTCAGCGTATCCGCCCTCTTCATCGAAGGACGGCGGGGTCTCATCGGCTTCGCCGCGCCGCACCGCTTCACCGAACGAATACTCGAGTTCGATCGACAGCTCGCGAAGCAAGTGGTCGAGGCTGCGGGAGCGGAACTCCTTGACGCCTTCGTAGTCGCTGTAGACCTTGGCCGCGTACTCCTCTTTCACGGTGTCCTTGATGATTTCGACTCGACAAAGCGGCTCTTCTAGAAGTGCCAACGGGGCGCCCTTTACAGGGGTCCCCTATATGACGGTTTGTAGCGCACGCGCGAAGGCCCTCCGGAATCGGCGAAACCCGGGTCCCAGCCTGAATCTTTACGCTTTATATACCCCCTGGCGTTGTTCGATTCAGGACTTAAAAAGGGAGGCCGAACGGTGGCAGAAATCCACATCCAGAACGTGGTCGCCTCGACCAGTATCGGCACGGAGCTTGACCTCAACGCAATCTCGGCCGCATTCGAGAACGCAGAGTACGAACCCGAACAATTCCCCGGCCTCGTGTTTCGCGTCGAGAAACCGAAGACCGCGGCGCTCATCTTCCGCTCCGGCAAAGTGGTATGCACGGGGGCCAAGAGCGTCGAGTTCGTGGACGAGGCCGTGAACATCGTCATCAACCGGCTCAAGGCCAAAGGGATTCAAGGCGTACAGGACGGTCCACCCCAGATCACGATCCAGAACATCGTCGCGACGGCCGACCTCAAGGCCGAACTCAACCTCAACGCCATCGCCGTCGGCTTGGGTCTCGAGAACGTCGAATACGAACCCGAACAGTTCCCCGGTCTCGTCTACCGGTTGAAGGACCCCAAGGTCGTCGTGCTCATCTTCGGCAGCGGCAAACTCGTCTGCACGGGCGCGCGCAAGGCCGAAGACGCAGAACGCGCCGTCGACAAGATCACGGCCGAATTGTCGAGCCTCGGGCTCCTGTTCTAAAATTGTGGCAAGCTCGGCCACCGTTTCGATGGGTG
>CAYOZB010000215.1:0-4600 GCA_964408365.1 uncultured Halobacteriales archaeon
CTCGAACGTGTCCATGCAGGGGAGAACCTTGTCTAGACCTGCCCCTGTTTAAGCGGGTTTCGCAGCCGGCGTGGGACTTACGAGTCCGCGAAGCCCGAAAACGCCCCTGGCACGGCCATGGATTGGAACATCGTCACGACCATCTCGAACCGTTGCTGAAGCGCCAGTTCGTAGTAGTTGCCTTGGTCCGCGCACGTGAAGGGTGTATTGGTGTACGCGAGCATCGTCAACCCCGTGTGGGGCAATTCGGCGTCATTGTCCTCCCGGTCGTCCGCGGGCACCTTTTGGTTGACGTAACCGCAGTATTGCTCGGCATGACATGTCCCCACGCCGTCGGTCATGGTGTAGACCCATTGGATCGGGCTGACGCTCGTTGACGTGCACCACCAGTGGCCGCTCGTTCGCTCCGTGTACGAGAAGGACATCCGAAGACGCTGCGACGTCGCGAAGCTGCCCTGGGTCCAGCTCATCTCGCCGACGAGCGCGACCGTCTCGTTGTAAACGTCGAATTCCATGTTCGTGGGTAGGTCTTCTTCGGAGGGTGGACCCACGGGGCAGGGTCCGGTCGTTCCGCCTGATAATTTTGGAGGCGTCGCGGTCGTGTTCACACCGGGATACGCATACCGGCAACCGAAGTATCCAACGATCGGGCCGAGCACTTGGTAGAAGGGTTCCTTGATCGGGATCGGCGAAAGGGTGAGCGTCGTCAGAATCTCTTGGTCGGCGAGCACCTCGACGCGTTTGACGGCACTGTTGTATCCCAACGCGATGGCGTTGAGATTGTACGATCCAGCCGCGAGGTTGCGGAACTCGAACCGTCCCGCATCGTCCGCCACGACGGACAGGGTGAGTTCGAGGATGGCGACGTGGGCCCCTCGGATAGGCGCAATGGAATCGTCGACGACGTTGCCCACGATGGAACCGCCTCCGTCAAACGCGGCCTCAGCGATCGACGACGCGGCCTCCGCCGAAGGTGCCGCCTCCCCCTTTGCGCAGCCGGCAAAGACCGTGCAGACGACCAGCGCTACCAACAACAAAATGCGTGCCATCAGTCCACCAATGCCTTAACCATAGCAAGCGCCGGGCACCGGATAAAGGCACTGCGAAGCCGGCGCGAATTCCGGGCGGTGCGGCCGCGCCGAACCCCTAGGCATCCCCGAAGCCGCTGTACACATCCGGGGCGCGTTCCCCATAGAACACGGTCGCGACGATCTCGAATTTCTGCTGCAACGTCATGTACACCGGGTTCTCAAGCGTGCCGAACGGAGCGTTGGCGTACACCCGCATCATAATCGGTTCACCGTCATCGTTATGGGTCCGGGGAACCGGCTCATCATCAGAGGAACCCACGTTTGCGCAAATCGACTCTGCTTCGGCCTCCCAGCGCCACTGCAACTCGCTCGGCCCTTCCCCGGCGCACCACCAATGACTACTCGCGCGGCCATCATAGCTGAACGCGAACCGTAGCGACGTCGAGGTGCCGACCGCGCTCGGGGTCCATCTCATGTCGCCGATGACCGTCTGCGTTGAATTTGTCGCGACCTGGAATTTCAGGATTGAATTGTCATTGGCCCACGGATTCACGCCGGCGGTGCCGGGTCCGACAAAACCATAGACCGGAACGGCGACCGTGCCGCATGCGGCGGTCCAAGTCGAAGCGACGATCGTGGCGCCCATCCGACAGTCGAAGTATCCCTGGAGCGGTCCGAAGGTTTGCTGGAACGGCGTCTCGATCACGATCGGGACCAAGATCAGGGTGACGGTCGATTCCACAGCGGCCTCCACGTTGACGGCCTTGGCGGCGGACGAATAACCGAGCGTGGCGGCCGCGACTTGGTAGCTGCCGGGCGGCAAGTTGGTGAACAATGCGGTTCCGGTCTCGTCGGTCGTGGACTGCAATGCGAGCTGCGTGATGCCGACGGTGGCCCCTTGTAGAGGAAGGGCAGCGTCGTCGATGATGGTCGCTCGTAGTGATCCGCCGTCAAGCGCTTCGCCGGAGGCGACGATCGGCGCGACCGGTTCTTCCTTTGCGTCGGCGCCGGCGCATCCTGAAAGCCACAGCGAAGAGAGTGTAAGAATTACCCACAGGTACGTTCGTGCCATGATTCCACCGGCCTTGCCGTGACTAGCCTCGCTCGCATCATAAAAACACTGCGGTCCTCGACCGAATCTGCAAGCCGCGTGGGGACGCTTTTACCCGTCGCCGAAGCCGGTGTACATTTTCGGCGCATGGTCGCCGTAGAACACCGAGGCGACCATCTCGAACCGCTGCTGGAACGTCACGTACACCGGGGTCTGTTCCGAGCCGAAGGGGGTGTTGGCGTACATTCGCAACATGTGGTCTGTCGTCGGGTGGGCGGGGTCGGTGGCGGTGCCGACCGAGTAGCAGACCGAGTCGCCCGCCATCTCGTAGCGGAACTGGAGCGGGTTCGCGCCCTGGGCGGAGCACCACCAGTGCGTGCTTGCACGTCCTTCGTGGCTCAAGGCGAACCGGAGCGCGGTGGACGTCGCGAGGCTGCCCTGGAGCCACTGCATGTCGCCCACGATCGTGTGGACGTTGGGCGAAGTGAGGTTGAACAGGAGGACGGAGTTGTCGTTCTGGCCGAGTTGTCCGCCGAGGGTGGAGATGCAGCCGGTCATGCTGAGGCAGACGCTGCCGCACTGTCCCGTCCACGTCTCGTCGGCGGCAACGCGGAAGGCGGAGCGGCATTCGAAGAATCCCTGCATGGGACCGTAGGTCTCATGGTAGGGGGCTTCGACGGGGAGCGCGACGAGCCGGAACACGACATTCGCGCTCTCTTCGGGTGCGACCACGGTCCGTTTGGCTTCGCCGCTGTAGCCGAGTTTGGCCGCGGCGAGGCTGTAGACGCCCGGTGCGAGGTTGGAGAACAACGCCCACCCATCGTTTCCGGTCCGCGCTTCGAGACCGAGTTCGAGGATTACGACCCCGGCGTCGTTGAGAGGCAATCCGGCATCGTCGACGATGGTGACGCGCAGTTCGGCGGCGTCCGGCAAGATCTCACCGGGCGCGGCGACGGACGCCTCGGGTTCGGGAGGGGACGCGAACGTGACCGTTTCCGTCGCCGAGCCGGTTGCGCAACCGGAAACAAGGAGGGCTACGAAGGGAAGGAGGATGGCGAGGCGCTGCATGGACCTCGCCGACGGGTGCACTGGACTAATCCTTCTGGTCAGGGGGATTTCCCCACACCCGAGGTTTCCGCGGAGGCCCGCTTACGTATCTGGGAACGCGCTGTAGGGCAGGACAGGTTCGGCGCCGTAGAAAATCGTGTACACGACCTCAAACCGTTGCTCTGTGGCAACGTGGAACGGAGACTGGGTGCTACCGAAGGGAGAATTGGCGTAGCTGATGAGTTCGATCTCACTGTTCGGTTCCTCCGGTTCGCCGTCGTTGCCGTCTTGGGCCGCGTCGCCCCGTTCGACTTGGCAACCGCCGTCCATGAGGTACACCCATTGAAGGGGCGAGGCAGACGTGTTGGAGCAGAACCAATGGAAGCTGGAACGCCCTTGGTAAGAGAACGACAACACAAGTTGTTGGCTCGTCGCGAAGCTGCCCTGGCTCCACCGCATCTCACCCACGTACGCCGCCGTTTCGTTGGCGAATGGCAGATCAAAACTCGACGCCTCGTTTGAGAAGACGGCCCCGTTTACCGTGGCATGTGGGAGGCAAGGGCCACGTGACGCGGGTGTTCCGACGCGACAACCAAAATAGCCTGCCAGCGGCCCCAACACTTCCGCATATTCTTCGACGATGGCGATTGGGGCCAAAACGAACTGTACCGCCGTGGCTTCACCCGCGACGACGGAAACGGCTTTGGCCGCGCTGGAAAAGCCTAGTGCCGCCGCGGCGATCTGGTAATCCCCCGGTGCCAGATTGGTGAGCCGGAAGAATCCCGCTTCATCGGTCGTTGACTGGACGCCTTGGTCCAAGACGGCGACTTGCGCGTTCGGGATCAACGCAAGCGAGTCGTCGACGACCGTGCCTTCGATGATGCCCGCATCCTCCAGGATGGTTTCGGTGAGAACCGGCGCGTCGGTTTTTTCCCCCTTGGCGCAACCGGCCAAAGCCACCATCAGGAAGACGAAAAGAGCCGGAATTGAGGATCGCATGCCAATTCACAGGGGTCGACTGGACGTTTAAAAATATTGCTGCCGTCGTAGGTGTTCACATGGAATAATGGAGCCCCCAGTCCACGAAACCCTCGGCAAAGGGGTTTCTCCAGTTCCCGGGTTCCATGGCCGGGTCTCTATGCGCTACCACGTGGTCCTGTTGACGCTTGGATTGTTGACGGCTGTCGGGATGCCTGCCGCTGCGGCCGATGGCAGCGAGGAGGCCGAGTGCGTCGTAACGCAGAACGTTTGTTACCGCGTGACCTACCACGAGTCAACAGATCCGCCGATGGGCTGGGTATGCATCCAGCTCGTCATCCGGGGAAACGACGTGGGCCCGCCGGTCTGTACCTGGCCTGAACCCTAGTTCTGCCGGGGCCGTACTAGCCGAACACGTTGATGCTCTCGGGCAACAGTTTGCGCTTCGCGAGGTTCACGGCTTGCGTGCGGGTGTAACGGAACACGACGTCGC
>CAYOZB010000216.1:0-4543 GCA_964408365.1 uncultured Halobacteriales archaeon
GGATCTCGGAGACCTTGGCGCGCTCCAGGTAGTCGGTGCTGCGGGTCCATAATCGGTTGAATTCGGCGCGCAACCGTTCGATGAGTTTCTCGTCGACGGTCCAGAGCGCCAGGGAGCCGGCTTCGATGCCGCCCAGGAACAACAAGGCGCGCGGTTTTTGGGAATCCAATGCGAAGGAGCCTTTGGCTTCGCCGTTGCGCCGGAGTTGGTACCCTTTCTTGGCCGGGGGCATCTTGCTCGAGGCGACGACGCGGGCGGTCTTCGGCACGTCGATGCCGTCGGCGAGGGAGGTGGCGACGATCTCCGGGGATTGGAGCTCGGAGAGGCTCCAGACGGTGGTGAGTTTGCTGTTCTCTGGGGCTGCGAACAGTTTCTTCAGGCCCAGTTCGACGGCGAAGCCGGCCGCTACGATCCCGATGATGAATCCGATGAAGGTCGAAAGTACGTCCATGTGGTCCGGCATCCCCTCCGGTCGGATGACGACGGTTTTACCGTTACTTAAGGGGGTCGAATTGAGTTCGAGGCTACTTTCGGCGACTTTCACCCAAGTCCCCGGCAGTTTGATACCTTTAGAAACTAAAGGATTAACTCTTGGAAGCGACCCTTACCCCCGCTAAGGTACGTCAGCTTGCCGCCGAAACCCGCGTCCGACCCCACGTTCGCTATCATGCATTCGAGCATGCCGTCCTCTGGTGGCAAATCATGTCGGCTTTGCGTACGTGCTACCAAGTCGCGCCCGACGCGCGGCTCCATCAGTGGCCCCCCGAGGGACCCGGATTCGTGGCATGGGGGCACTTTGAGGATCGGCGCGTGCTTCGCGTCGATTTTGAGCTTGGGTTGGCGCATGAGGATCTCATATTGGTCGTGACCGCGTTCGAGGAGGAAACATGAAACCCATCAAGTTTAATGACCCAGATTTTGGCCCGATGGAGGCACCCCCACCGCCGACCAAGGGGGAACTGAACCGACTTCAAAAGAAACTGCGGGCCGCTGCTTTCAAGCGTCGGTTCTTCCAGCCTGGCCAGCTCTATCGGTGCGACATCTGCGGAAGGAAGACATTCGAAGGACGGACCGATGTTTCGCTGGAAGTCATCCGCCGTGGAGTCGTGTACGTGTTCCGGAATCTGCATGGCGCTCTCTGCAAATCGTGCGGGGCAAAAACCGTCGAAAGCTTCGAGATGTACAATATCGACGATCACCTTCACACTGGGTTCCGGACGTCGTTTCGGGCCCGCGTGACGAATGTCGGAAAAGGCGCTGTTGGGACATATTGGCCCAAGGACGTCCAGAGATTGCTTCACCTCGACGACCGGAGGGACTTGGAGATCGAGGTTCTCTCCCCCGAACTGGCGTTGGTACGCGTGTTGGCAAACAAGCCCAACGAGTCGGCGCAGGGGGCGGGGAACGCGTGAGTTACTGGCGGTTCCTCGAAGCAGACATCTACCTGTTCTGGTCGTCTTCCGGCGGCATCGAATGCGGCGCGTGTTCGTTGGGCCGCCGCAAGAAGGGAGCGGTCTTTCCCCAAAGCCAGTTGCTTGGAACGTTCAAGGGGACGCCGGAACGATCTTGGTCCCGGGAAGTCCTTTGAAGCCCTTGTCGGTCGTCACGAAGACCGCGCCAAGTTCGCGGGCTGTGACATAACCGGCCGCGTCGGCGTATGACAACCCACGATGGCGCTCGCGGATCCGGAGGTTGCTCGCGTCGAGGATCCTTCGCTCTGTCAGGGGCTCGGCCGAGGGCAGAAGCATCTGCACCGCACGTTTTGCCAGCGGCATCCCCGCATCCTCGAGCAAGTTCTGGGCGGCTTCGAAAACATTCAGGATCCCGTAATGCACGTCGGCCGGCCTGGACCCTTCGCTTCGCAGGATCCAATCCAGGAGAACCCGAGTGTCCCAGAACTCGGGGCTTAATCGTGCCATCCGTGGTCCTCGTCAGCCTTTCGTAGAATATTCCGGATTCGGATTTCGGAAAGCTTGCCTTTGAACAAGAGGCGAAGCTCATCTAGCTGCGGGCCGGCCGGCCGCGGGTCAAACTCGATCTCCATTCCCTCCCGCAGTCCCTTCTTGCGGGCCTCCTCGGCGCCGATCACCACTCCCAGCGAGCCGCCCCACTTCTTGAGTCGCGCGCGAACCATTGTGTTGAACTGTGTTAGACCCAAATATAACATCTTTGGTTGCCGCGTTTGCATGGCCTACCTGCGCGCTCGCAGGCGACGCGCGAGGTCCATGATTCGGTCGCTTCCAAAGACGGGGATCCGGAGCGTTCGGGAAACTTTGGACAACCATTCGACGCCAAGGTCGCCATCAATATCCGCATCGGGGTTGGAGGAGTCGAAGAACGAATCGATCGTGCTGCCATCGGTCACATATGCTTCAGGATGGTCAAGTGCCTCGAGGACGATTCGAACCCAGCGATCCAGGGTTTCCACCTCGGATCGCGGCTCCGGCCGGATTCGGCCGTTCGCCGCCAATCGCTGCACATCCTCCGGACGAACGTCGGTCACGGCAGGAGCTACGCTGTGGCAATTCTTAATTTCTCACGCAGCCCCAGGTTTACGACGAGGCTTTTGCGAGCGCTTCGAGGCCCTTCGTCACGGTGACGCGGCACGGGGTCGGCATCTTCATGCCGGCTTTGCGGAGGGCTTCCTTGCAGTGCTTGCCGAACTCGGGCGTGGTGCGGATCTCGTAGAGCGCCTGTTCCGCTTGGACGCGGGCGGCTTGGCCGACGTTGGTGCCGAAGGCGCGTCGCATGCCTTGGGACACACGGTCAGCTCCGGCGCCCGTTGCTTGCTTGTTCTCGCGGATGATGTGGTGGGGGACGACGCGGACCTTGAAGAAAAAGTTCGCTTTGCCGACGTGTTTTTCGAGGTGTCGGTTGGCGCTGATGCGGCCGGCTTCGAGCGCTTGGCTTCGGACCTGCATCCGTTCGTTGGTGACGAGGAGCAACGTGACAGGGAAGTCTTTCTGGGGCGTGCCGGACTCGAAGCTTAGGAGCGTGGATTGGGGGATACCGCCCGTGTATTCTTTGCGGGTGTACGCCATCTGGGTGATATCGCGGTACATCGAGGCGGGTTTTCGTGCCATGGGTCGGGGCCTTCCGGGGGTGCGCCTAAACGGGGGTGCTTTTTAAGCGTGGCGGGCGGCCACACTGGAAAAATGATGGGTTAGGCCTTCACGATCGTCGTCGCGGGCACGTTGGCACCTTTGCACGCGCGCGCGACCCGTCCGCTGGCTAACCCGTTCACGATGACGACCGGGACGCCGGTCTCGGCGATGGCGATGGCTTGCTCGATTTTGCCTCGCATACCCCCGGTGGCGTCGGCTCCGACGGCGATGCGCGGCAACGCTTTGCGCGCCTCGGCCGTGGATAGTTTCGCAACCGTTTTGCCTCCGATCCGCAGGCCGTCCGTGTCGCTCACGAAGACGACGCGCTTCGGGTTCAGCGCAGCGGCCAGCAGGGCAAGGATCTCGTCGCCCGACAAGACGCGTGCCCCCAACCGTTCGTCGAGGATGACGTCACCGCCGGTCACGGGCGAGAGTCCGCGCGACAGGGATTCTTCAAAGATGCGCGCATCGAACCGGACGTTTCCAGACTCGGCGTGCCCGATGACGCCGGCCGGCACGTCGACGACCGACAATCCTGCCGCGTCGCACGCCGCGAGCATGTTCGTGCGCAGTTCCCGGACGCCGGCCTGCGTACGCGCGACCGCATCGGCGAGGCGTTGACCCGACAATTTTCGTTTCCCGATCCCGTACCGCATCGCCAACGGATGCGCAAACGAACCCGCACCGTGGACCAGCACGAACGGTTCTTTGGACGAGCGGATTTCCCGCAATAGGCGCAACGCGACCCGTCGCGAAAAACGGGCGCCGCCCGAGGTGCCTTTGTTGGTGAGGACGCTGCCACCCAGTTTGACGAGGATCAAGAGAGGTCCCGCTCCAAGGCTTGGCGCGACAAGGTCGGCGGCTTAGAACCTTACGGCTTCACCAGGACGCCGTCGCGGCTCGCGGGCGCAAGGAACGCGCTCGCGCCGAGCTTTTCCAGCGCCGTCTTCACTTCGTTCGGGTTCTCCGTCAATACCACCATCGATCCGCCGCCGCCCGCTCCGGTGAGCTTGGCGCCCAGCGTGCCGCGGACTTTGCGCGCGCCCTGGACCAACGTTTCCAGCAAAGGTGTGTCGACGCCCAAGGTGTGCAAGTGTTCGTGGTTCTTGTTCATCAAGTCCCCCAAGGTGCGCAAGTCGTTCTTGCGCAACGCTTCCACGCCGGCCATGGTGATCTTGCCGATGTCTTTCACCACGTCGCGGGCGAAACTCGATCTTTCCACGAACCTGCGGACCTTGGCGACCTGCTCCGAGGTCTTGCCTTTGGAGCCCGTGACACCGATGACGAGGGGCAATTCGGGGATCTTGACGCGATGCGCGTTCCACGTGCGGTCGTCGCGTTGGATCCGCCACAGGAACTCCAAGTCGGATGATTCCAAACGTTGCGGGGCCAACAACACGCCGCCCCCGGCCGTCGCGACCGTGGTGTCGTTCGGGGAG
>CAYOZB010000217.1:0-4542 GCA_964408365.1 uncultured Halobacteriales archaeon
GTCTGCCACGTCGCGGCGGCGCCCAAGCCCTCGAAGACGAACCGCCTGGGCCTTCGGACGAGACCGGCGAGCCGTCATTGGTCGGCAAAGGCAAGAAGCAAAAACCGGAACCGGAGCCCGAACCGGAATCCGCGCCCGACGTCGAGCCGGAGCCCGAGGATCCCGAACCCATTCCCGAAGAACCCGAAGTGCTGAAACCGGAGAAAAAGAAAGGAAAGGAAGAGCCCGCTCCGAAGCCTGCAGCCGCGAAAGGGTTTGGCCGGTTCATTCCGTTCTTCGGCAAGAAGTCCGACAAGGCCGCCGAGAAGCCGGCCAAGCCACCGAAAGAACCCACCGAGAAGAAATCCGGCCGATCGTTCCTCCCCTTCTTCGGGAAGAAATCGCCGGACAAGGCGTCGGAAAAAGACTCCAAGAAGGCCAAAGGCGCAAAGGGAAAGAAGGCGGCGGACACGAAGGACGAACCTTCGCGTCCGGAACGCAAGGCCCTGAAGCAGAAGGAGAAAGAAAAGGCCAAGGCGGCCAAGGTGGCCGCGAAGGAAAAGAAAAAGGCCGGCAAGGCCGCCGCCAAAGAAACCAAGCGCGCCGAAAAAGAGGCCGCGAAGGAAGCCAAGGCCAAAGCCAAGGCCGAGAAAAAAGCCGCGAAGGAAAAGGCCAAGGCCGAGGCGAAGGCGGCCAAAGAGAAAGCGAAGGCCGCCGAGAAAAAGAAAGGCAAGGGCGCCGACAAAAAAGGAAAAGGCGCCACGAAGTCCGGTGCAAAGTCGAAGGGCGCCAAACCCAAAGCCCGGTCCAAGTAGCTTTTATCCGTCGTGGCTTGGTATCGCGGTGAAGTCCTGATGGTCCAGCTTCGATGTCCAAACTGCACAACACTCGTGCTGGCTGATCCTGGCGAGACCATCCGTTGCCCGAGTTGTGGGTTCTCCGCCGTCGCACCGGCTGAGCCTGCCCCTTCGCCGGTCGCCTCAAAGACTGCTTTGCCCGCCGGGCGCCCTCAACAAGGCGCCGTGGCGCCGACCGAGGACCGAAACCTCCTCCTCCGGATCCCGAAGGCCTCCTCCCGGCCTCCCATCCAGACCGCCGCCGCCAAGGAAGGACAACCCCTTCGTGTCATCAGCGTCTGGGCCTTCATCCTCGCCTTCGTCGCCCTCGGCACGTTCCACTTCGCCCGGTTCGGCGTCCCCTTCGCCCTGGGCGCCACCGCCGCCATCATGGGGGTCGTCTCGTTTGCCAAGAACAAGCAGGATCGGCACGGTTTGGTCGCCTCCATCCTGGGTTGCGTGTCCCTCGCAATCGGCGCCGTGTACCTCTCCCTGCAGTGAGCGCCGCATCGGAAGCTTAAAAACGAACCGGGCAATGGAACAGCGGTTCAAGCCGTGCCCGTGGAAGTTTACGTTGGCCGCGTGCGCAGCGTCGTTCTCCTCGTCCTCCTCTCCGTGCTCACGCTCGGAATCTACTTCTTCGTCTGGTTCTACCAGGTCAACCGCGAGCTCTCTCGTTCGCTTGGCAAGGGCAGCGCCGGCGGGCGGTTCGCGCTCTTCCTTTTCGTCCCCGTGATTGGATGGTTCATCGCCACGCTCTTGACGGGACGCGGCGTCCGCTCCGCCCAGGTCCGGGCCGGCACCGAGCACCTCATCGTCCCGATCTACCACGCCATCTGGGCCGCCTTGGTCCCCTTCATCGGCTGGTTCATCGCCATGGGGTACATCCAGAACAACGCGAACCGCGCCTGGCTCAAGATGGACTCCTACTTCGAGCCCGGCTCCCAGCAGAACGCCCGCGTGCAATGCCCCGACTGCGACAGCATCTTTGTGACCCTGTGGAACCCGATCGTGTCCCACGCGGTCCGATGCCCGCAATGCGGCCGCGTCGGCGACGTGTAACAGGCTCGCCGTTCGGAATAAGGACGAGATCTGGCCGAGCGTTCGCGCTGGATCCTTACTTATCGCCCGGCAGCCGGGTGAATTCGTTCTTGGCTCGCGACACAAGGTAGATCGCGAGCGCGCCCACAGCGAGGCTCAGGGGCGGTGACACGAAGAGCGATGCGACTGCGCCGGCCAAGGCGAGGCCCCAGCTTCGGCGTCGGTAGGCGGCAATTCCTCCCAAGAGCGAGAGGAGGGCGGCGCCCAGGAGCACGAAGCCGCAGATCTTGAAGGCGAAGTTCACGAGCCCGTACGTTTCATGATCGACGCGTTGGTCCGCCGACCCGACGGGCGGAAGCTGCGCGTCGATGGCCTGCGTGCGATAGAGAAAGACGCGGACGGTGAGATTGCCGTGTCCTTCGGCAAGGAACCGCAGGTCCAGAACGCCGGAGGGGACGTCGGGAAGAACGTAGGAGCCGTTGGCGTCGGTCAAGACGTGGGTGTCCGCGTAGGTGACGTTGACCCCGGGCGCGGGTGCGCCCGTTTCGTCGGTCACCGTCCCATTGACGTGGAACGTCGTGCCGTAGATCGCCTGCTGGCCGGCCGGCAATTCGGGTTCGAGGATGATGAAGATGCCTTGGAACATGCCGAGCGTGAACGCGACGATGAGCATGAACCCGGCCGCGGATGATCTCGAGAACCCGCTTTTGCGCGGCGCCACCACGGAGCCTTGCGGTGCGCCGCAGTCGGGACACTTGATCATGCCGGCCTGCAGCATCTTGCCGCAGCTTCGGCAGAACGGGTCACCGGCCACGACTCGGCCCCAAAGAGGCGTTTCATATTAGCGCTTCGGCAAAACCGGGCTGCGACCCCCGCCCCACAAGCCTTAGGAGCGGCGACCCGAGTACGCCTCGCCGTTGGCCGACGCAATCGACGTTCTCACGTTCGCGCTCCTCGTCGGTCTCTACCTGTTCCTTCCCCTTGGACTCATGGGGATCCTGTTCTTCTTGAGTCGAAAGTACCGCGGCATGTTCGACGAGATCGGATTCTCCCGAAAGGAGATGGCGCTCCTCATCGTCGGCTCGCTCGCGATGCTCCTCGTCCCGTCCGAAGTGCCGCTCGTGCTCTACAAGAACTGGTTCCTCGCAGTCAACCTCGGCGGAGCCATCATCCCCACCGTTCTCTCCATCCACCTGATCCACTCCAAGAAGATCCCCTTCGCCATTTGGGGTCCCGGCATCCTCGGCGTGAGTGTCATCACGTTCCTCATCACGCGGGTCCAACCGAGCGCCGGCATCGTCGCCGAGTTCCCTTGGCTCTTCATGCCCGCGTTGTCCGGGGCCGCCATTTCCCTCATCCTGTTTTCCCGTCACAGCGCCAAGGCCCCCGCGTTCGCGTACGCGAGCACGACGCTCGGATCCCTCATCGGCGCCGACGTGTTCCACATGCCCGAACTGTTCCAGGCGAGTTCCTTCGTCGGATCGATCGGCGGCGCAGGCGTCTTCGACCTCGTCTACATCGGCGGCCTCGTCGCCATCTCCTTGGTCCTGCTCTTCGTCGGCCAGAACCTTCGTCGACTCAAGGCGACCCTCCACCACGTCGAAATCGCCCGCGACCGGATCAGCCACGAACTGCACCGCGCAGCCCTCGCTTTGATGTACGGCCAGAACCAACTCTCGGCGCAACGATCCCTCGGCGCGGTCCAAGTCCGACTGCGACAACTCTCGAAAGCGTTCGGGTATGCCGGCACGTACCCGGAGGTGCTTGCGCGCCTCACGCAGGATCCGGCCGCGCAGGCAAGCTACGGTCACATCGGCCAGAACGCCAACCTCTCCCAGCTCGACTTTTTCCGCGCACGCTGGACGTTGCTCGAAGCCCAAGGCCTTCTCGACCGGTTGCTCAAAGCCGAACGCGTCCGGTACGCTCCGCTCTCCCGCCGCGTCGGCGCGTTCCTCATCGACGCCGTCCTCATGAGCGCCATCGTCGGCACCTTGGCGGCCGCCTTGTGGTACAGCGGCTCCGTCACGTCCAACCTGCTGTACTTCTTCGCCGTCGTGTTCTGGGCGTTCACGATCCAGGTGCTCTACTTCACGCTCTTCGAATATTTCTGGCGCGGCAAGACACCCGGAAAGAAGGCCTTCGGGATCTACGTGGTCGAGATCGGCGACGAACGACCCCGCTTCATCACGGCGTTCACAAGAAACACGCTCCGACTCATCGACTTCATGCTCTTCGGCTACCTCATCTCCGCGCTGCTCATCGGATTGACCGCCCGCATGCAACGCATCGGCGACTGGCTCGCCGAGACGGTCGTGCTGCGTGAACAGCCGACACACGTGGAATCCCCGCCCCAGTCTATTAATACGACATCCGCTTGAGCGTGGTAGTGCCGCATAGTGCGGCGCACTACGAGGAATCAACCATGCGAATCGATCTCAGTCCCCAAGGCCATGTCGTCGGAACCCGAAAAGTCCTCGAGAACGGACAAGTGCACGGCCTCGCCGAGCACGCCGGAAAAGAAGTCCTCATCGTCGTCCCGAACGGCCGCCCCGTCGTCAAGAACACCATGACCGACTACGTCCACGAATGGCAAAAGATCGCCCAGCGCAACGCCAAGCGCGCCGCCAAGGAATTCCAGACGTTCCAAAAGAAAGTCCCGCGCACCCCCGCCGCCGCGGTCCTCCTG
>CAYOZB010000218.1:0-4527 GCA_964408365.1 uncultured Halobacteriales archaeon
CGAAGTAGCGCCCGTCGGAAAGGACGAGGAGGAGTAAGTGACGCGCATCGGTGAATCGAGTCCCGCGTTCTGCCATTATCCGATCGCGGACGTTGCGGCGCAGCTTGCGAAGGACAAGTTCCAGGTGTGGGAGATCTTCGGCGAAGGTCGCCACTTTTTGCCGGAGCATGAAAAGGAGTTCGCCGCGGTGCTTCCGACGCACAGTTTCGAGGCGCAGCTCCATTGCCCGATCAGCGACGTCAACTTGGGATCGCTGAACAATCCCCAATGGGAGATGTCCCTCAAGATCCAGGAGGAGACCCTTGCGGCGGCCGCGCGGTTGGGCATCGAACGCGTCACAATCCATCCGGGCAACCACACGCCGCTTTCACGCGGCCATTACGGCAAAGTGCACGAGCAGACGCGCAAGGCATTACGGCGGCTTGATACGGTTTGCCTCGAGCTCGGCATCACGCCACATCTGGAGAACATGGCGTTCGGCTGGGCCTTCGAGACGGTAAGCGTCGATCAACTTCTCGACCTGACGCAAGGCACCGAGTTCTCGTACTGCCTCGACGTCGGGCACGCATACATCTCGAAACGGCTTGAGGAGTTCCTGAAGTTCGCCAACCGGGTGGGCAACGTGCACATCCACGACAACCAAGGCGTCATGGACGACCACTTGACGCTCGGCCAAGGAAAAGTCCCGTGGCGCGAAACCGTTCGAGCGTTGCTCGCTGGCGGCTACCATGGCACGTTCGTGATCGAAAGCCGAGATTATCTTTCGGGCCGCGAGAGCCAGCAGCTGTTGCAGGAAGAGCTGCGGAAGACGGCGTAACGACGAGCTACGGGGCGCTCCTGAAAGCGGCCGGCGTGAAGGGGAAGCTTCGTCGACAATCTTGGAAGCCCTTCGCTCTTTGATCCTCCTCGGGGATGACCATGCCCAA
Organism: uncultured Halobacteriales archaeon; assembly: GCA_964408365.1. Taxonomy (GTDB): domain Archaea; phylum Thermoplasmatota; class E2; order JACPAO01; family JACPAO01; genus JACPAO01. The sequence goes on from CAYOZB010000218.1 coordinate 927, forward strand.
CGAGAGGGAATGAAAAAATTCCTGACGCACCGGCCGCCGCCGCGGTTTTGGCTCAAAAATTCCTTGACGTCCAAGGAAATCTTTTCGGGATGGGCGTTTGGGCTGGTCCGGTCCGGCGTTCCTCGGCCAACCCGATGTGCGGACGCGGTAGGGCGTCAGTTCTTCCAGGAGTACGCGCACTCGAGGCACTCATACTGGTTCTTCTTGAGGTGCAACTGGATCTCGCGGGATTTGCATTTCGGGCAGAAGAAATAGACGAGCGATTTGCGTCGTCGGTTGTACTTGGTTTCCCGCTTGCGGTCTTTGTGGCAGTGCGGGTTGATGCAATAATAGTACTTGCCGTCGTCCGTCACGTAGCAGCCGAGTTGCCGGCAGACCGGGGGCAGTTTGGAGCCGAAGTATTTGTCGACCTTGGGACGGCCCAATTGGTCGAGTTGGGTTTGTGGGACCGGAGCCCCGGAGCCGAACGTGGGACGTCCGCCGCTTGAACTGGAAAGCGTTGGCATGGGTCGCGCCTGCGTCCGGTCGGGCGGCGGGTTCGTCGGGTTCACCGTCGCCGGCGTCGGGGCGAGGCGACTTGGTAACGCGGACGGTGACGAAGGTTGCGGAGGCGTCTGCTGGCCTGCCCCGGCCTGGGGCTTCTCCTCGTTCTTTTCTTCTTCTTCAGTCGACAAGCGGGACCTCGACCGCCAAGAAATCCTTGGCGATGCGGGTGTTGGCAAAGATCGGCTTGGCTTCCGCAAGGTGCTGTTCGGCGCCCGCGTACCGCGGACTGATGTGGGTCAGGATAAGCTCTTTCACGTTGGCCCGACGGGCCGTTTCGGCCGCCCAGGCCGCCGTCATGTGGCCATACTCCTGGGCTTTGGCCACCATGTCCGAACAATACGTGGCCTCCGATATAAGAACGTCAGCGGAGGCGGCGAACTCCACGAGCGCCTCGCATGGCCCCGTGTCTCCCGTGACGACGATCTTGCGACCCGGACGACCCGTTCCAAGCACCATGCTGGCTTCGACTTTCGTGCCGTCCTTCGCTTGGACCGCTTCCCCCATTTGTAGCCGACGAAACAATGGACCTTCCGGCACGCCGAGCGCGAGCGCCTTGGCTTTGTCGAACCGACCGGGTCGGCTTTCCTCGACGTACGCGTACGCGAGGTCGAGCGCGCCGTGGTTCATGCGCTTGCAATGGACAGCGTAACCTTCGCCTTCGACGATGTCGCCTTCCTTGAGTTCCCGCCACGTGATCTCGTATTGGCCTTTGACGGATGCAATCTGGCCGTAGATCTCCATGAGGGCGTCCAGTCCGCGCGGACCATACACTTCGAGAGGCGCGGTGCGTTCGTTGAGTTGCATCGTCTTGAAGAGTCCGGGCAACCCGTAGCAGTGGTCGCCGTGCAGGTGGCTGATGAAGATCCGTTGGATCGCCATGTAGCTCAACCCACTTTTCTGGAATTGACGCTGCGTGCCCTCGCCGCAATCGAAGAGAAGCACGTCGCCGCCGCGCTTGAGGACGGTCGCGGCGACGTTGCGGTCCACGCTCGGCCACGAGCCGCCGGTCCCGAGAAAGTGAAGACTGACTTGGGGCTGGTGGAGGACCACGTTCCGTCGCCAACCTACGCGACGTTATAAACCGGGCAGACCCGTCCTCCGAGCTGTGCACTCGCCGTCGCGGACGGTACTCGCCGCGTTCATCGCCATCGTGTTCATCGCCGGGGCAAACGTCATCGTTGTGCGCGTAAGCAACGCCGAACTCGCTCCGTTCTGGGGCGCCGGGTTCCGGTTCCTCCTCGCCGGCGCCGTCCTCACCATCGCCGCGCTGGCAATGGGCATCCCATTCCCCAAAGGAACGGCTTTGCTCGGCACCTTCCTTTACGGATTCCTGGCGTTCGGCGTTTCCTACGCGTTGGCGTATTGGACGCTCGTCGGTCTGACAGCAGGCCTGTTCGCTGTGCTCATCGCCTTGGTCCCGCTGCTGACTTTTTTCCTCGCGTGGGCGCACGGGCTCGAAAAATTCCGCTGGCGCGGATTGGTGGCGGCGTTGGTCGTCGTGTGCGGCATCGCGGTGATCCTCGGGGAACAGGTCTCCTTGAAGGTCCCGATCCCGTTCCTCATCGGCGGCCTTTTGACACCTGTCGCGATGGCGGAATCCGGCATCGCCGCGAAATTCTTGCCGCGCACCCATCCGATCTCCACGAACGCCGTCGGCATGCTCGTCGGGGCGGTCTTCCTCTTCGTGTTCTCGTTGATCCTTGGAGAGGACCGTGCGTTGCCCCAGCAATCGCGAACCATCGTGGCGGTCACCTGGCTCGTCGTGTTCGGTTCCATCGTGATGTTCGTGTTGTTCCTCTACATCATCGCGCGTTGGAGCGCGAGCGCCACGTCGTACCAGATGGTGCTTTCGCCGATCGTCGCCATCGCCCTCGCCTGGGTGTTGCTTGGTGAAACCGTGACCTGGTTGTTCGCCTTCGGATCTGTCGTGGTCCTCGGTGGCGTGTACTTGGCCCTGCAGAAACCGAAACCGACGACGCCCATCACGGCCGTCGAAGGACCACGAAGTGCCGTGTCAGCGACCGATGCACCCAGACCTTGAACAAGTCGACCGGCTCCAATACTTCCTGCGCCCGCTTCGCGGCCGTCTCGGTCGGAAGCCCGATGACGGCTCGAGCGCCCGAAGGCAAGCATTCGCGGATCGCAAGGAACGCGCGATCGTACAGTTTCCCCAGCGCTTCCTTGCCGCTTGACGCCGATCGACCATAGGGAAGATCCGTGACAATGGCATCCAACTTGGAAAGGCCGCGCTCTTGGATCTCCTTGGGCGCGTCGCCGACGTCGGCTCGAAACAGGTCCAGCGCCGAGAGGCCGTAATGGCGGATATTTTCCTTGCTGGCGTCGACCATCTGACGATCCAGGTCGCTTCCAATGACGCGCAATCCCATCGAAGCGCCTTCGAGCAGGACCCCGCCGGTGCCGCAGAACGGATCGTACGCAGTGCCGCCGCGCGGCACCATTGCGAGGTTGAGAAGCGCCCGAGCGGTTTTCGGCGGCAACGAAACGGGGGATCCGACGGGGCGGTGTTTGACGTGGCGCGATTCGGTCTCTTTCGGGTCGCGGGTCCAGATCTCACGGCCGGCCCATACGTAGTCGCCGTCGATGAAACAACGGACAACCGTGTCCGGTTTCTTCAGGTCGACTTGGCGTTCGAGGGCCAACGCGGCGCCGACGTCTTTCTCCACGGTCGTGCGACGAGGCCCGTTTTGTCCAAGTCGTTCAGCGCGGACCGCGAACCGGATGCCGCGCGGTAGCCCGGAGTCGGACGCGGCGCGTTGGAGCGCGCCGGGTTCCCAAGGTGTGCCGAACAGGAACTCGGAAGCGTCGTGCGCAAGGCCCAGACGCGACACGATCCGCTGCGTGTCCTGCGCCGTTGCGCCGCTTTCCACGACGAGGAGCCGTGGCCGTTCCTGGATGAGTTTCGCGCCAGGACTTTCGGCTTGAAACGCGGCGAGGGCTTCGGCCCGTGGCATCGTGGGATGTTCCCCGGAAAGCCACAGGAGGACCTGCACGGAACGCGGCAAGTGACCGACCACTTATTAGCCCAAGGGACCGG
>CAYOZB010000219.1:0-4483 GCA_964408365.1 uncultured Halobacteriales archaeon
GTCATCACAAAGGACCAGATCGTCCTCGCCTCCTACCGCCACGAAGGACGACACGGGCACGTCGCGAATCCCGAGGCCAGCGGGTGGAGCTCCTCCTCCAACCCCGGCCAGGAGCCGTGGTCTATCCCCGCTCCGTCATTCGGACTCTTCGCCGTCGCCCTGATCTCGCTAATCCGCCTCCGCCGCTGACGGTCCGCAACACGCCCCAAAACCCGGCAAAGTCCAGCACCTCGCCGGGAACGGGTCGTTGGAGACCGACGCATGCAGACGTCGGGACGCGCTGGCGGCGTTGCGACCTGACGCGCAACAAACGCCGGCGCTCTTTGCCGTCTCTGACGGCGCCAACTGGTGCTACGGCGCGATCACCGCCTCGATGTTGAATCTGCGCCCTCGTAGGGATGCGAGCCAAAGTGTTCTCGTCTCTATCGCTTGCCATACGGATGAGCCCGTGTAATTTGCAGCGCCAAGGCGACGATGAGGAGAATCACCGCCGTGGAGGGCGTTGGGATCGGTGATGCTTCTTGCGTTGGCAAGACGACTTCCTGCTTGACGGCAAACGTGCCTTGGTGATTCGTGGCTTGGACCCAAAACCGTTGCACGCCTTTGAGGGCCGCGTCGTCGGACGCAAGGCATCCCGTCGCATTCGTCCATCGTTGGTTTGCGTTCGCCCAACGAATGATTGCCAGGGGGAACGCGACAGGGGTCGCGTCGCCATGCCAGGATCGCAGGGACTCGTCCTCCAAGTCGTACGTGCCAAACGTTGTTCCGAACGAGACTGCTACACACACCTCAGCCCCCGATGTCCCCACGGCGGTGCCCAACCCACGTAGGGGCGTCGTCGTAGGAACGATGAGTCGGCTAGGCTGCTGGGGTCCCGACACGACTTCCCATCCTTGAGGCGGAGTCAAAGGGGGATCATGGCAGAGGCGTAACGTCGCCCGCAGCCCCGCTTGGTCGGAGGCGGACCAAGCCGGCAAGGTCTTGACCGCATCGAATCCAAAGCGTACTTCCCACGACGCGGCGGCGTTGGCCGGGTCGCCGCCGAAGGCCGCGGAGGTCTGGGTCGCGAGTTGCTGGATGGGCGCGCCGGTCTGGACGTCGACGGCCTCCAAAACCATCGTCAGTCGAACGGCCCGCGCGTTCGCCGGGCTCCGAAGGTACGCGACCCCCTGAAGGGTGGCGCCGATTTTGACCTCGGCGTCCAGCGGGAACCCATTGCCGGTTTGGGGGCCGGGCCATCGGGACACGACGCACGATTGGTCGACCTCGAACGAGTCCGTTGATCGAGACGCGGGGGGATCCAGTCTGAGCGCAAAGCCTTGGCCTGGTTGTGCCACGGCATACAGGAACACGGGGGCGTGGCCGTCGTGGATCGGAGCATTGGGGACCAAGTCCTTGGGGTCGCAATCTTTGCTGCACTGTTCGACCTTGCTCTGGGCGGAGCCGCCGGGCAACAGGAGCAGTGGCACCAACAGTACGACCAGGATTCGCCGCATGTCGGCAGTCCTTTGTTCCGGGCCGGGGTTTAGCCTTTTTGGGCGCCGGGCGTGTCGGCGCCTGCTCATATCCCGCCGCTGATGTCGAGCGTCTTGCCGACCGCCCTGAATTCCTTGAACACGTGTCGGACACCTGATTGGCCGCGGCGTTCGAGCGGGCCCGAGCGTTTCATCACGGCCCGCCCCTGATCGGTGAGGAAGAACTCGGGCACGAGGTGGCCGCTTTAGATCGAGCGGGAATGCCCCACGCGTCCGCAGCCTTCCAAGCGGCGAAGCCGCGCCTCGACTTGGCTAAGCGACGAGCTGGCTGCGTTGCGCGTCGCGATGGGCAGCGTCGTTGGCCCCTTCATGATCGCCACGAGCACCTCCAACCAGAACGTGCACTCCTGTTCGTTCAGGGTCCTGATGTCGTCCCCTAGAAACGCGTCTGGCCATCCGCTTCCAGGTCGCAGCACGCGCGTCGGGTCGTTATGCCGCGATGTCGAGGGCCGCCGGCGCGAACGGAGAGGGGACGGCGCGTACTTCTCGCCCGTCTTGACGAACCGTGATCAACCCCGCGTCGACGAGCCGCCGCACGTGGTAATGGACCGTTGCTGGATCCAACTGGGTGCCGCGCGCGATGCCGACGTTGGCCGCATCCGGATGCGCGATCACGAAGGCAAGGATGCGCCGCGCGCCGTCGGCCTTCAACGCTGAGATCGCTTCAATGAGTCGTCGATCGAGCTTTCCATGGGGGAAGTAGCACGTGTAGCCGCTCGTTTGGCGTTCTGTGACAAGCCCAAGCTGGACGAGCTTCGACAGGTGGTGTCGTGCGAGCCCCGGCGACCAACCGAGCCGTCGTCGCACTTGCTGGAAATGGATGCCGGGCGAGGCTTCGATCAACGCCGCCAATTCGGCGCGGGCGGGATGGTCGAGCGCGTGCGGTTTGTCCACCCTGCTGAAGAGGCCCATTCCGATCGCGGATTTTACCGCCGGCCACGACCAGTACGCGAAGCCGACGACAAAGGCAAGGAACCCGGCGCCAATGGCGTATCCTCCGCCGGGGAAACGCCACACACCGATGTCGACGAGGAACGCGAACGCGGAGAGATCCGACACCGCCGACGTGCGTGTCCAATTCTTCATCGGGGTTGTTTCGCTGAACCCGCGCACAGCCACTGATTCGCGTTCGGGGTAGATCCAGGTCGTTAGGATGCTGGACTCGTCCCCGCCCCCTTCGTCCTTGGGGAACACGTCCTCGTGCCACACTCTTCGGCCAACATTAAGGAAGATGGCGGGTTTGCACTCCTCGACCGGCTCGTCGCGCGTGCACCAAGCGTTCTCGGGTCTGACGGTGAACGACCACCCAGCGTTGGTCGTCGGAACCATGCTGCCGCGGTACGCCGACCACAAATCAAGCAACGATGTCACCGTGGGAAGACGGTCAGGAAGATACTTCGCTGGAAGAAGAGGCTCGTTCTCCAAGCGCGCCCCGGTGCTCTCGGTCCGGTTCTCATAGCGGTGCGTTTGCACGCCCGATTCTTCGGTCCGCACGACGCCGATCGAAACCCAGTCACGTTCGTTTCCCAGGACGAACCACCAAAAACGATCGACGCCGGCTCCGCGGACGTTTTCCTCATAGTGCGCTTCGACCACGTATGCGTCGGCGTTTCGCGAGATGAAATCCCGGACCCGCGCGGAACCGGCGTCGTTGCGGGCGTAGGACAATGCCGCCGAGAGAGGGAACGGGTGGCTCAGGCCCTCTTCGCTGAACATGGTTCCTGTTCGCGGCGCCCAGGTCGGTTCTGGCGCCGCCTGGAGGCTGTCTGACGGGGGACCGGTCGCCAACGGCACCGTGCCCCGGGTCCAGCCCGTCAACCGGTACACGACGAACTGTCCGTGCTTGTGCGGGTCCTCCAGTGCCATGCGCACGGGGTACGGGATCTCGGCGCACATCCAGACGTACGCTTCCTCGTCGTCCCCGGTGGCCCATCCGAGCCAATCGACGCGGGCGTACACGACGCAGTCCCGTCCGTCGATCTGTTCCGTGGCGGCGGCCTTGAATTCCTGGTCAATGTTTGCTTCGGCCGGCGTGTTGCATCGTTGGAACAGTGCGACGCGCTCGTCTGTTGGACGCTCGTTGCCTTGGAGAGGATTGACGAGGCCGCAGAGGGGAAGGTTGCTGCTCGAGGTGCCCGCGGGGAGGAACGTGGTCCCAAGGTGGCTGGTCCCGTCGTCCGTGCGCATCCCCGTTGCGACCATTTGGCCTGTCTGCGCGTCGAAATTGTATATTTCCCCGAGACCGAATTCTGCCAGTTTTTCGTTCTGGAGACTGATAAACCCAGTCTCCGTGCTCATGTAGAAGCTGAGTTTCCCGTGACGCAACTCATTGACGCGGCGTGGAGTTCCCTCGCCGTCCAACATGTCGCGCGGTGGCAACCATTCGAACCGGGCCGCTTCCCGTTCCTCGACGAGTGGTGTGAAGGCGCCGTCGGAGCCGCGTTCGACGATGCTGGCATTGTACACGCCGCGATCGCCCACCATGACTGGCGGCACGCCGAAGGTCTCGGGAATTTCGGTCGCGGGTTCGCCCGCGGCGGCGAATCCCACCATGCCGCCGAAGAAGAGTCCAGTGAACAGTGCGATGACGCTTGCGACGACGAGTCGGCGGCCGAGGAGGGTTGCGCGCAGGTCGGGGTTCATCGAAACAGTCGAGCCTCGCCGCGGCCTTATGAGAAGACTGGACCATTCTTCCAATTTGCCACGGGCATCGCCGCCCGTTTCCGGAGCAATGTTACCATTTGGTTGGGAGAAAAACGAGTTTTACAACGACGGCCGAGGGTATTGCTCGTGGACCTTTCCGCCAAGCGGGGAGCTGCCCCCCAATTGGAAGTAAGCTGCACGTTCGTGTAAGAGGGATTCGACGCCTTTGGCGCTAATCGATCTCGGCCTGTTGCGTGGAGCCCGGCTACGAGGCGGATCGGACGCCGCCTACCGGCCGGGGCCAC
>CAYOZB010000220.1:0-4471 GCA_964408365.1 uncultured Halobacteriales archaeon
AGCGGGCGCGGCGGCGGTGCCGGGCGCTACGGCCGGGGTGGGAGGCGCTGCGGGTGGGGGAGTGGATGCGTCAGCCATGGGTCACCTCAGAAGTCCGGCGGGAACGTGTATTTTCGAATGTCCATGAAGTCGTAGCGCGAGTCGTGGCAGGAACAGTAGATGACGGTGTCATTGACGCCGACCGGCCCGCCGTCCCTCTTCTGTCCTTTCGTCTTCGGGCTGTCGTTCTCCAAGTAACCTGGAACGCAGCAGAAGTGAGCACAGAACGAGACGACCGCGAGAAACCCCGTGCCGTCCTTGTTGTCGTGGACGAACCCTTGGAGGCCTTTTGCAGGGTCGCCGAGTCCCTTGACTTTGTCAAAAGGGACCCGCATCACGATGCCCGTGACGATGTTGTTCTGCTCTTGACCTTCGGAGCGCCACCGGATCGGTGCGCCGTCGCCCACGTTCTTGAAATGCTCCGCGCGGACCTCCTGGTCGACGAAGCCTTCGTACCAAGGGTCGAAACCCTGCTCTTTCGCCTTGGTGATTTTTTCTTTCTGCGCGAAGTAGCGGAACCGGTTGTCTTGCGTGAACCCCAAGTTCAAGCCAGGGGCCTGCTCGTGGCTGCAATACTTGTACCAATCGAGGTTGTGTTTGACCTCGCTGGCTTTGTTCTCCGGGACGCCTTCGAGGACGCCGTCCGCGTTGACGCGCACCGGGATGAGTGGGATTCCTTGGGGAGCGGGGCCGGGAGGAAGGATCCGGGCTCCCACGTAAGGGAAGCGGGGAAGGGGTTTCTGGATCGGATTGACCGAGACGGCCAACGGGGCGAGGCTCGCGACGATGGCGCCGCCTGCGGCGACCTTCATGGTCGTCTTGACGAAGTCCCGCCGCTTCATCGGTTTCTGGAGCGGATTCTCGTTCGCTGCGTCGGCCATTCCCATCCTCTAAAAGGGCGCTGCTTGGGCCAAGAATGGCCACTCGTATTTAACGAAATCCAGTGGCCGATTCGCGTTTGGGAGAACCCAGTGGGCGACGCCACGCTGACGATTCGTCGTGGGGTTGGAACCCGATTGGTCGCGTGCTTGGACGTCGGGGGACCGCATCCGTCTGGGGCTTCTAACACGCGCCAGCGTCGCGGTCGATCCGAAGTCCGACGGGCAAGGATGGCACGAGGCCTCGCGTCCGGCGGCTGCCGGTTCCGCGCGCAAAAGGCCCTCAATCCGTGCTCCGTGCGAACCAACGACCCGAACCTTTAAAGCGCGGATACGTCGACTTCCCCTTTGGCATGGCAGGCATCGGCACTTCTGGATTGGTTGCGTTACTGTTCGTCGGAACGTTGCTCAGCGGCTGTATCGCCGCCGAGTCGACGTCGACGGAACCACTACCGGCGTCCTTCGATGAGACCACGGGTGCCGTCTCCGGACTCGTCGTCAACGATGAAGGCTTGCCCATCGGAGGCGCGCTTGCCGGGATCCGAGAGACCGGCGCGCAGACGATCGCCGACGTCGGGGGCGTATTCACTTTCAGCAACATCCCCTCGGGCGAATACACGCTCGACGTGTCGCAGCTCGGCTTCGAATCCGCCTCGAAACGCGTCACGGTCGTGACGGGCGAGGTCGCACACATCAATTTCGGACTCGCCGCCATCGCCGTCGAAGGTCCTTGGTACGAGACGATCCAGGAGCAAGGCAACGTGCAATGCAGCTTCCGCGCCTACCCGGGCGTGCCCACGACGACGTTGAGCGGCTTGCCCCCGTGGACAACTGGCGTCGCCGCATGCGGCGTCCAGCAAGGCGGCGTCATCCCCGTTCTCCCCGACGATCGGTTCCTCATCATCTACGAAATCCCAGCCGGCTCGATCGAAATGCTCGCCGAGATGGAATGGCAGTCAACGCAGGCCACCGGCTCCGCGCTGGGATTCGCCTTCGAAATCCAAGGGCGCTCCAACGACCCCGACGCGTCCTACCCATCACCGCGTGGCAAGAGCCCGCTACGCACCCACGTCAACGAATCGACGATGATCGCGGTCGATGAAACGAGCGGGGCCGAGTGCATCCCCGAGGGCTGCTCCGTGCACACGCGCGTGTTCGCCGAAGCGGAGACGACGGGCATCACAACGCCGGTGCCGATTGGTCCCTTCCCTGATCCAATGGGCGACCCCGCGGACCGCGTCGACGTCGGAATCACGCTCGACCAGCGCTACACGATCTTCCTCACGCACTTCCACGGTGACGTCATGCCGGAAGGGTTCACCTCGCTCGCGGACTCGTAGATCAGGCCCGCGGCCGGTAGAGGCCGAGGAGCACCAGGGCGCCGAGCGTCAAGGTTCCGAAGGGAACCAGGAATGCTCCCGCGGGAGTCTCGGCGGTTCCCGTGAAGGGGTCGCAGTTCTCCACATCGACTCCGGCCGGTTAGTTCGAGGCACACATCAGCTCGATCTCTAACTGCCCGGTTCGCCGGATATGCGTCCCATCCTTGGGTGGAATGCACGTCGACGGCGAGATCGAAGAACGCCGTGGCCTCCGGCGCAACGACGTGGAAGGACACCGGCGGCTCGACCTCGACTGCGCCGCGGCGCCGACCATCAAGAACGCAAAACTCGTGATGCTGAGAAGAAGGGTCCGCATGGATCGGGTTGCGCGGGTCACAAGCCGTATGGCGACGCTGCCTGTAGGCACTTCAACGTTTTGCTCGACCCGCCGAAACCAACCGGACGTTCGATACCCGGTTTAGTCGATCTTCGGCAGCCGGTTCGGGTCGATGAAATCCTCGTACTTCTTGTTGCGGATCTTCACGACCATGACGTCCGCCATGAAGTAGCGTCGGTACAGCATGAGGATGCAGCCGAGGATGAAGAAGATCATGAAGAGCCACTGGGTCTGGAGGATCTGATCGGCGGAGCTCTTCCAGGTCAGGACGGCGCTCATCATGAACAACAATACGAAGACGAGCTCGAAGAACGAGAGGATCAGGATCATCACGGCCGCGTGCCGGGGCCGCTCGGGTTCTTCGTAGCGGACGATGTCGCCAGGCTTCGTCGGCGCCATGATGGTTTACTTCTCCTTGCGGTCGCGGTGGTCGGTCGCGTGGACCGTCTCGCCGTACTTGAGAACGAAGTAGTAGATGAGCAGGACCGCGAACACGGCGAGGAAGCTGATGATGCCGACCCAGTGAGCAAGCCATCGGACGCCGATGTGTTCCGGGTTCTCTTCGCCGCCAGCGCCCGCGAGAGGGATCATTTCGTCGACGACGATGACGCGTCCCCACATGCCGTCTGGTTTTCCGGGGTGCACGGTGCAGTAATAGTCGTAGACGCCGGGTTCGGTGAATTTGTGCTGGTAGGTGGCGCCGTTGGCCATGCCGCCGGATCCGCCGGTGCTGTTGAAGCCGCCCTCGTCCGCGATCTGGGTGACATCGTGGTCGAAGGAGTCCTGGTTGACCCACGAGACCGTGCCGTTGACCTCGATCATGACCGCGGGCGGATCGAACTTGGAGCCGTGCAGGGCGACGATCGTCGGCGCTCCGGGAGCCGCTTCGCCTTCCTGCGCGGACACCGGCAGGACGGGTGCCAAACTCATCAGGATCAGGAGGGTCAGAAGCGTGTGGCGAACCAGTTGGGCCACGCGTCGCGAGCGCATCGACCGCCGATTGGACGGTCCTCTAAATAGGTTCTGTTGAGAGAAAACGCGTTCGGGGCGTGCCGAGTCAGGGGTTGCCTTCGGACTCGAACTCCACGGGCGGCCGAGCGGCCGCTTCGGCCTTGCGTCGCGCGAGCGTGTCGGCGTCTTCGTCGCCGCCGGCTTGGTAGAGTTCCTTGATGATGGAGCGTAGCACGAACCCGACCGCGACCCCGAGGACGCCAAGCAGAAGGATCTCCAATTTGGGGAACAGGCCGTGGTTCTGGAACACAAGTGCGCTGAATTCCCCGACGAGACCCATCCCGGTCGCGATGATACTCGCCGCGAACAGAATCGGCAAAAGCACAGTCATCATACTGGTACGGACCTTGGCGGCTTCGTTCGTCGGGATGCCGCGTCGGACCATGCGTTTGGTGAAATCGTCGGCCAGGATGTTGTAATGCATGAACGCGAGCGTCGACAGGATGCCCGTCGTGACGGCGATCTTGAACACGCTCACCTGGTTGTCGTTGACGAGGTCGCCTCGGAACACGGCGCGCACGGCCCAGTCGAGGATGCTGTGGTCGTAGTGGGTGAGGAAGATGGCGAACAGGATGCCGTGGAAGAACATCTGGAAGCTGCGTTCGGAGGGGACGAACGCGAACATGCCGCCCCAGAGGTACACGTAGGCGAACACGCCGACGACGATGAGCGGCATGGCCGGGCCGTACTTGAACTGGATCAGCGGCTCGAAGATGTCGTGTCGGTCGATGGCGTTGTAGAAATTGTAGAAGTAGAGGCTCATCAGGAGCAACATGGCGATGACGAAGAGCAGGAAGAACTGGCGCACGAAGAGGCTCGTGTTGAGC
>CAYOZB010000221.1:0-4464 GCA_964408365.1 uncultured Halobacteriales archaeon
ACAAGCGGTTCCCGAACCTGCAAGTCCTCAACTCGTACTGGGTCGGGGAAGACGGGCTCCACAAGTACTTCGAGATCATCCTCGTCGACGCCCACCACCCGGCGATCCAGAACGACAACAACTACAACTGGCTCGGCGACCCCTCGAACAAGAAGCGTGTGCTTCGCGGCAAGACCTCCGCAGGTCAGAAGACCCGTGGGTTGCGCTGGACCGGCAAGGGTGCCGAACACCACCGACCGTCGGTGCGCGCAGGAAAACTCCGCAACAAGCGCCAGACGCGCGACCGGGTCGAGCGCAAGAACTTCAGCTACGGCGGAAAGCGCTGATCGCGGCCGCGAAAGCGGCCCGACTCGTTCCTTTGAGCGGACGCTCTGGCGCGTTCCGGAGCGAACGGTTTTTGGAGCCGCGAACCTTCGCGCCGATCGTCGATGCGCGCGGTCCGTGTCCTAGCTCGAGGTTTTGTCTACGGGACGGAGGACGAGGACCGGGTCGTCGAGACCATGCTGCGGCTGCTCCAACGATCGGACGAGCAGGGCGCGCGTGGAAAACTCACCCGAAGCCGGGTCAAAGCCCACCACGGAGGCGACATCCTCCTCTACGAGGGCATCCTGAAATCCTCGAAAGAGCTTCGGCGGTTCTTCGATTCATTGCGAGAAGAAGGCAACGTCGCCCGAATCCTTCGGGACGAGTTCGAGGCGCGTCTTGACGATCATCGCGTCCTCCATTTCCGCTTCGACAAACAGGCCGCCGTACAGGGGAAACTCGAACTCGGATCCGGCGGCGACGGGTTCAATTTTGAAGTGAAGTTCGAAGACCACAAGGGCCAGCCGCGCCAGGGCTTCCCGTTCGAGTAGTTCGGTTCAGCCTTGGTTGAGGGCAGAATACGTCGGATCCGGGCCGTTGACGTAGAACGTGCTCACGTGGAGCGTGAATTCTTGCTGCACGTGCCCGGAAGCGCCCGCGTTGGCTTCCTGCGACGCCGGTTCGGCCCCCGCTGCGATGCGCACGCGGATTGTGCCGCCGTTGCCGCCGTAGTATTGTCGTGAGATCGATTCGGGGACCTGGGTGCGTAGCACGCTTTCTCCGACGGCGCTCGCGACGACCTTGTCCGCATCTCCGAAGTTCACGGTCTCCGCGGTGATGTTGAGCGTCTCGGCCGCGGCGGAACCCGGTTGCCATTCCAGTTCCAACACGACGCCGGCGAGGTCCGGGTTGACGTTGAAATCGATGAATTGCTTGTTGTTCGAATCGACGCCCAAGCTGCAGTCGGTGAGTTGTTCACGGCCCGGAGCCACGACGGCGGTCTGGCAGGACAAGAACCCGTCGACGGGGAAATACTCGAAATAGGGTCGCTTCACCGGGATCGGCGCGAGGGTGAAATTGAGCACCATGAACGATTGCTCAGGGATCGTGACGCTTTTTGACGACGTGACGAAGCCGGATGCTTCGACGATGACGACGATGGGCGCCGCGACGGGGACGTCGGCGAACCGGTAGCGGCCATCTTCAGCGGTGAGCGCGGACGCGTTGGTTCCGTGGATGGTGACGTTAGCGCCCACGACGGGCGCGATGGCGGAATCGAGGACGTATCCACTCAAGAGTGGGATTTCCTGCGGGCCGGGCGGGCCCGACGTCGGGTTGGGATCGGCGGACTTCCCGCCGCATCCAGAAAGGAGGAGGAAGAGGACCAGGACCGCGAAGAGCCCTGGATGCGTCGCCACCGGATCGCCTCGCTAGTTGCGTCGCCGCATGGCGATGCTGAGGGCCACGCCTGCAACGACGAGGAGCACGAGGTCCAATCCGGGTCCCGGGGTTCCGTCGCCACCAGCGACGCCGCCTTGGAACCCTTGGTTGTTCGGGAGGGCGGACACGAGAGGTTCGTTGTCGCTTTGGACGATGCCGTCGCCACCGACGACGACAGGCGGGGCGGCGAACTCCTGCGTCCAGCCCAACATGTTCCGGAGCATCTGGTTGCCCGAGTAGGTGGTGGCGTAGTCGTCGAGCCCGTACGGGTGGTAGAACTCCTCCGTCGGGTCGGGGACCAAGGCGCCGATGAACTGGATCTTTCCGGAGCCCACCGTGAGGCGTCCGAGGGACACATCGTTGCCGATGTACCCCGTGCCGGCGACGTCGCCGTTGATCGCTTGGAACGCGGTGGCGTTGACGGCCCAGATGGGGGAGTTGATGCCGACCGCGAAGCCGAGCGGGACCGGTTCGTAGGTCTGACGGGCTTCGCCGCGGACGTCCTTCGTGAGCTCGTGTGCGCGGTCGAGGTTGATGGCGCCCGCGTAGCCGAGGAACGAGGAGACTGCGTTGGTGGTGATCTTGGAGTAGTCGAGGAACTCGAGTCCGCCGTCGGTGAGGATGAGGTTTCCGCCAGCGTTGACCCAGTCCATGACGAGTTTGACCTTGGCGTCGTTGACCGAGCCGTCCGCCACTTCGTTCGACTTGGGGGTGCCTTGCGCGAACTGGTTGACTGCGCTTCCGGGAATGATGAGCGTCTCGTATTGGGCGAGGAGATCCTTGGTCAGCGCCCCGACCGTGGTGGGGACGAGGACGCCGGGTTTGTCTCCGTCCTTGACGAACGGCACCATGTCCGAGAAGTATTTCGCCGGTCGGGCACGGATCGCCTGCTCGGCCGAGTATTGCCACGGGTCATCGGCAGTGTTGTTGTCGGCCCAGCCGCCCGGGGTGACCATCTCGTCGTCGAGGTTCGTCGCGACGTAGGAGCTTTCGATGTAGAGCGTCTTCTGGCCGGCGGTTTCGTAGCTGACCTGGACGTCAAGCGCCGCCGCGTCCACGAAGGACTTGACGACTTGACGCACGATCTGGACGTGGAAGTCGTTCCATGCGGCGCCGATCTCGTATTGGCTGTCGGCGACCATGTGGTTGTAACTCATCTCGATGTCGTACCCGGGCGCGTTGAGTCCCGTGCTTTGGGCGAAGAAGTCGCCCGAGAAACCGGAGTCGGTGTACCCGATGGCGTCCCAGACGGTGCTCCAGTCGGCGAATTCGCCCGAGCATGCTGCCGGCGGAGCGCCTGAGTCGACGGCCGTGCCGCAAAGTTGCGAGTATTCGGCAAAGTGCGGGTCGTTGTTGAGCCGCTCCTTCAGGGTTTCCGCCAAGCGGGTGCTTCGGAGCATTTCTTGCGGCGAGAAACTGCCGGCAGCCATCATGATCGGCACAAAGTTCTCGTGGTTGAGTTGGCCGTGGATATCGATCGCGTAAGCCCAGTTTCCGATCTCGAGGAAGTAGTTGAGGTAGCCCTTGGCCTCGGGTTCGTTGACTGCGATCCGGCCGTTGCCAGCGTTCTGGAGCTGCCAGCCGATCGTGGGCATCTGACGGTTCAAGTCCGTCCCGTTGCCGTTGCCCCGGTGATAGGGCGTGCCGGGGTTGGCGGCGATGTAGTTGAACTCATCGTGGGCCCAGCCGTCGGCGTTCGGGTAGAGGAAGTGGAGCCGCATGATGTCGAGGTAGTCGCGGTACGTGGTGATCTCGCCGTTGGGTCCGATCAAACCGCCAGGGATGCCGGCGCCGTTCTGGATGATGTCGTCCGCGATGCCGCGTCCGGCAACGAAGTCTTCGACGACGCGGTGGCCGCCTTCGCGGCCGCCCTTCTCGTTGCCGTGGATGCTGAGCATGAACAAGAGGTTGAGTTTGTCTTCCTTCGGCAAGGGGCTCTTCTCGTTGGTGACCTCGATGACGTAGATCGGGAACCGCTCCAACGGACCGCCGGGCGTGGCGGCGAGGCCGCGGGACAAGCCGACTTGGATGATCTCGATGTAGTCCGGGTATTGGGCGTTGAGGTACTGGATGCCCGCCTCGAATTCCTGGAAGGCGACGTAGTCCGTCGCAAACCCGCGGCTTTCCGGCACATACTCGTTGTCCGCGATGGCTTCCGGGAACACGCGGCCGGTCGCCTGCTCACAGACCGCCGGGTTCGTCACGACGGGGGCCGCCCGGGGCGCGGGCGTCAAGGACCCGAGACAATAGGGGACAGTGGGGTTCGCGGTCGCGATCGGAAGGACAAGTCCGCCCAAGAGCAAGAACGTCAGGCTGACAACGATTAGGACACGGGCCGAGGCCATGAAGCGCCGACGTGGGGGTCGGCCTTTAAGGCTTATTGCCTAGGGACTGCTCTGCGCGAGCCAATGGAGCACGCGGCAAACACCAAAACGGTCCGCCCACAACCTTTAAACTGCGTGCCCCAAATTTTGGCCGTCTGCCGCGGTGGCCGGCATCGCTAGGAAATTGTACTCTCATGGTCCCTGAAACTCTCTACGAGACCGTCTGCCCGAACTGCTCCAAGACCTTCGAGCTGCGGGGCGACCAAAGCGAAGGCGTGTGCCCGAATTGCAACGCCTATCTCCGATTCTTGCCGGACGACTCCCAACCGGAGGCCACGGCGGAATCGGCCCCGGCAGCAGGTGCGACGGCCACCCCGGCACCCGCGGCGCCGTCCCC
>CAYOZB010000222.1:0-4294 GCA_964408365.1 uncultured Halobacteriales archaeon
GGCGGGCTCGATGGGCGCCGGATGCCACCCGACGACAGGGGCGACGAGCGCCGGGAGGGCGAGGATGGCAAGAAGGACCAGGGGTCCGAGGGAGCGTCGCATCGTCGTTGGTCCTCCTTGCCGCCGTTTTTGGCCTTAAGGATTCTGGTTGCGTTGGCTGATTGCCACCCTGTTTACCGTCCAGGGTACTCGTAGACGAAGTCGCCGCTGCGAAGGTCGGGTGCGGCCATCAATCGAAAGGCGTTGCTGGTGCTGGACCCTTCGGCATCGAGGTGGCCGGCGTAATAGTGGATCCATCCCACCGAGCCGTAACCGCGAGCGATGAGGTAGTCTCCCTCGAGCACGAGGATCTCGATGGAGTAATCCTTCGTGTTGTTGAGCCGGAATTCGATGGATGCGTTTTGGGTGTGCATCGACGGGACGTCTCCGATGTCGGAGGAGCCAACGGAGGTGGCGATTCGTCGGTTGGATTCGATTGCGTAGATGACGAACCGGATGTCCCGCGTTTCTCCACGGCTCGGGTTGCTGAACCACGGCGAGACCGCGAAGGTCGAAAAGTTCCCGTCGGTACCATGTTCGACCATGTACACGGAATCGAAGCGGAAGCGTTGCTCGGGCATGGTCTGGCTGTACTTCGCGGGTTGCCACAGGTACGCTTCCAGGAGAAGGAAGCTCACGCCGAGAACGACGATGAGGGCGATCCAAGGCATTGGCTTCTTGGCGCGGCGGCCGAGGACGAGCCAATCGACGACGTGTTCCTTTTTCCGGAGGGGAGCTGGGGTTTCATCCATGGTTCCGGGGGTGGGCTTGCCGGCTTTATGGGGATTCTAGCCGGATCGACTGATGTAAGCGGGTTGACGGAGCCGCTGGGGCGGTGAAGTTCGGTCCGGCAACGGCCGGCTTCCACAATCCGAAGCACCCTAATACCGGGCCTTCTGTGGAACCCGCGTGGCGTTCGAGCTCGGCGCGTTCCTCATCCAGTTCCTCGTCATCGTCGGGGGCGCGGCGGTATTCCGCCGACTCTCGCTTCGGGTGGGACAGCCGCCCGTCGTCGGTGAGATCTTTCTCGGCTTCTTGCTCGGAGCGAGCGTCCTCGCCGTTTTCTTGCCGACCGCGGCCGGCCTGTTCTTCCCCGCTGGGAACCGTCCCCTCTTCGAAGCCCTCGGCTGGATCGGGCTCATTCTGTTCATCTACAACATCGGAGCCGAGCTCCACTGGGACGCGAAAGAGGCGTGGCCCATCTTCTTCATCGCCTCGGGCGGACTCATTGTCCCGTTTGTCCTCGGCACGATCATCAGCCTCGCGCAACCCGGCTGGTTTTTCCCCGGCGACGCGACGCTCAACAATGTGATCCTGATGGGTTGCATCATGAGCATCAGCGCCCTCGCCGTCTTGGGGCGGTTGCTGTCCGACATGAACATGATGGCGACGCGCGCCGCCTCGCTAAGCCTCGGCGCGTCCACCATCGATGACATCGCCGCATGGATCCTCGTCGCCTTGGTCGCCGGTTCGGGAGAGATTGGGCTTGTCGGGAACATCAACCTCAACCTGCTCGTCGTCGCGATCCTCTTCGGCGTCGCACTGCTTGTGGACCGCTACTTGTCGCCTCGCGCCGCCGCCCAGGCCGGAAAGAACAACCCCCGTTTCCTGGCCGTGTTGGTGTTCTTCATTTTCCTCAGCGCCTTGATCACGCACGAGGCCGGCCTCCACGCATTGTTGGGGGCGTTCGCGGTCGGCGGCATCATCAGCCGACACCCATCGATCCGCGAATACGCGAGCAGCCGGCTGCGCGAAATGACGAGCATCCTGTTCCTCCCGGCGTTCTTCGTCCTCATGGGGATGAACGTCGATCTCACCGTCCTCGAATTCCCGGAAGCCCTTTGGGCCCTGCTCATCCTGGTCCTCGTTGCAAGCGTCAGCAAGATCGTCGGAGTCTACGTCGGCGGCCGCGCCACCGGAGTCGACAGCTACACCAGCCTCCAAGTCGGCATCCTCCTAAACAACCGCGGCGCCGTCGACCTGGTGGTCGCCAAGGTCGGCTACGACGCCGGACTCCTCTCCCAAGGCGGGTTCAGCCTTGTTGTCATGATGATCACGATGACCACGCTGCTCTCCCCCGTCAGCATGGGACTCTTGGAGCGGTTCTCCGGACGAAAACGCGCCGAGGGCGCGGCCACGTTGATCCCCCGCCCGACCGACCTGTAACGCTCGACCGGGGCGGCCGGATCATTTCGGCATCCTTATTATCGAACGGAAACTTCGAATCGAACGGGATCGGGATGCACACCGAGAGGAAGCCACGTACCGCGCTTTGGGCCATCGGCGGATTCGCCATCGCAGGACTTCTCCATCTAGGAGCAGGCCTGTTCTGGGATGACCCTCGGATCACGATCATGGGAGCCGGCGCCTTGGTGTTCGGCCTCGTCCTCGGACTCGCCACGGAAGCGTTCCGACTCCGGACCACCCACGTCAACGATCCCGCCAAGGCGATGCCCGTTGCGAACGCGGCCGGGCGCAAGATCGAATTCAACTACGTCGACGAAGTCGTCATGTCCACCCCACGCGCCTCAGCGATGCCGAAGGTCTGGGCCCGGTCCCACGTCCACGCGACCCCCACTGGCGTCGGTATGGATCTTCAACTTCCTGAGGAAGACCTCATCGAGTTCGAACTCGTCGACGAAAAACAGTCCCCCACCCAGCTCGTCGTTCCCTCCGCGTTCCAGAACGACCCTCCGACCGTCTCCCGTGAAGTCACCGTCACCACCGGGGCCGCCATGCAGCGGCGCAAAGAGATGGTCAGCGGCCTCCCGCTCCTCACGAGCATCCTTGCGGGCGAGCCGCCCGCTGCGACGCAAGTCGCGGCCCCGCCGCCCGGGAAGACGCGCGGCCAGTGCAGCGCATGCAGCACCATGCTCTGGGCACCCTCGCAGCGGCCGCTTCGTCTTCGCTGCCCGCGTTGCGGACACGTGCGCACCCTCACCGCATAACCCTTAAGCCGACGCGTTGGCTCCGCCGAGGCGTGCCGCTTCGGATCGGAATCATCGGTGGGACCGGGCTCTATGCCCTCGGCACGTCCGAACCCATCGAACTCGAAACCCCGTTCGGCAACGTCACCTTGCAACGTACCAAAATCGGTGGCAAGGAGACCTATTTTCTTCCCCGACACGGTGCTGATCACACCGTTCCGGCGCATCGGGTCAACCACCGCGCGCACATCGACGGGTTGCGCGCCGCGCATTGCGACTACCTGATCGGCGTCAACAACGTCGGCTACCTGGATCCAAAACTCAAAGCGAACTCGTTCGCGGTCACGCGCGACTTTCTCGACTTCCACCGCGCAACGCACACGACGTTCTACGACGACCGCGCGGTCCACGTCGACTTTTCCCAACCCTACTGCCCAACCGTCTCCAGCGCGCTCGCACGGACCGGAAAACCGGAACTCCCCAAGGTCGTCTACGCTGGCACGGATGGTCCTCGGTTCGAAACACCCGCCGAGGTCCACCGTCTCATCGCCTCGGGAGCGCAGGTCGTCGGCATGACGGGAGTCCCGGAAGCGATCCTCGCGAGGGAACGCGGCCTTTGCTACGCGTCCTTGTGCTTCGTCGGTAATTCCGCGGGACGCGGACCTGCGCTTCGCGCGCAAGACATCCAAAAACGGTTGATGTCCCAGCGCAACGCCGTGTTGAAGATCCTCGACGCCGCCGTCAAACGGTTGCCCTCGAAGAAAGAATGCAACTGTGCCGACGCGACACGCAGAGCGGAACTCACCCTCGGAGGCCGTTGATGAGCCTCGAGGAAGAAGCGCTACGCAATGCGGGCACCCACCCCGTGGCTCGGTCAAAGGAGGCGAAGCCCCCAAGCACGTTCGACCGCTTGGTCCGGTTCGTCGCGACCGTCCTCTTGCTCGGCCTCTTGACGGTCGTGTATTGGGTGCCGATGGCGCTGATGGATGGTTATTTCGCGGCCGCGTTCGTGTTGGCCGTCCTCACCATGCTGGGCGCCGGCGTCGCATCGCGCCTCTACCATTTGCGCGTCCGGGTCCAAGCGTTGGAAGCAGTGCTCGATGACGAAGACCGCCGCGCGCCGACTTCGCCCGTCCCGTTGACGACGGGCGTCCCATCGGCGCCGACGTCGCAGCCGGGCACGTTAGAAGAAATCCAAAACAAGCCGTAGTTTGGCGCGGGCGCGGAAATAGCGGCGTCCTTTCTCTCGTCGTTCCTCGAGAAGGGGTAGGAGTTTTTGCAGTGCGGGGCTCACCGCGCCGGGGGATTCGGTGATGCCTTGGGCGATC
>CAYOZB010000223.1:0-4239 GCA_964408365.1 uncultured Halobacteriales archaeon
TGATCGACGCCGGACTCGCCTGGATCGGACCCCCTCCTGAAGCGATGGGAAAAGTCGGCAACAAGGTCCCGGCACGAGAACTCGCCAAGAAGAACGGCGTCCCGATCGCCCCCGGCAGCGACGGAGCCCTCGCCGACGCCAAGGAAGCGACCCGCGTCGCCCAAGACATCGGCTACCCGATCATCCTCAAAGCAAGCGCCGGAGGCGGCGGCATCGGCATGCGCGTCGTGCGCAAGAAAGAGGAAATGGAACGCGAATTCGAAGCCGCCCGCAGCATCGCCGTGAGCGCGTTCGGCGACGGCTCCGTGTTCATGGAAAAATTCCTCGAACGACCCCGACACATCGAATTCCAGTTCATGGGCGACAAACGCGGACACGGCGTCCACTTCGGCGAACGCGAATGCAGCATCCAACGACGACACCAGAAACTCGTCGAAGAAGCCCCCAGTCCCGCCCTCACCCCCGCGCAACGTCAACAACTCGGCGAACTCGGCGTGAAACTCATGAAGGCAGCCGGCTACCACAACGCCGGCACCTTGGAATTCCTCTACCAGGACGGCAAGTTCTACTTCAACGAGGTCAACGCCCGGCTCCAGGTCGAACACCCGGTGACCGAGCGGATCTACGGCGTCGACCTCGTCGAGACCCAACTCCGGGTCGCCGCCGGAGAACAACTCCAGCACCGACAATCGGACCTTCGACCCAACGGCCACGCGATCGAGGTCCGCATCAACGCCGAAGACCCGCTTCGCGACTTCTTGCCCACACCCGGGCCGTTGCTTCGCTGGAAACTGCCCACGGAGAATGTGCGTGTCGACACCGGAGTCGAAGAAGGCTGGCGCGTGCCCCAACAGTACGATTCCCTCCTCGCCAAAATGATCGTGTGGGGCGCGGACCGCGAAGAAGCCATCCAACGACTCTCCGCCGCACTCAACGAAGCCGTCATCGAAGGCACCACCACGAACCTCGGTTTCCACCGACTCGTCGCCCAAGACCCCGCCTTCAAATCCGGGGACCTCTCGACGCGGTTCATCGCCGAACGCGGCCTCGTCGAAAAACTCCAAGAAGTCCACGCGTCGCGCCGAAGCAACGCCCTCAAGATCGCCGCGGCACTCGCGACCGCGCCCCGCGGCGGGCCGTCGATCCTCTACGCGCGCTCGTTGCGACCCAAACGGCTGGAGGGACCCCGATGAAACTCACCATCCAACTCGAGGGCGACAATTTCGAGGTGGACGTCGAGCGCACCACGAGAGGTGTCCGCGTCGAGTGCGAAGGCGAAGTCGTCGAATACGAAGCCGCGGCCTTCGACAGCACCGTCGAACTCACCGTCGGGGGGAAAGTCCACCGCTTGCGGTTCGTCGGCGAGGACAGCGTCCAGATCAACGGGAACGTGCGACGGTTCCGTCTCTCCAAGTTCGTCCCCGGAAGCGCCGTGGGCGCCGCCGCTGACGGCTCGGTCGCGTCCATCCGCGCCACCATGCCCGGGCGCATCGTCAAGATCCTCCAAGCCCCCGGCGCGACCATCACCAAGGGCGACGCGCTCTTTGTCCTTGAAGCGATGAAGATGCAGAACGAACTCGCAAGCCCCTACGGCGGCACCTTGAGCGAGGTCCTCGTGAAACCGGGCGACGTCGTCGAAGCTGGACGCGTCCTCGCCAAACTCACCACGGCCGCCCGCAAGGGGTAAAACCTTCCCCTTCCCTCGCCGCCCTCGATGGCAAGCCCCGAGACCGAGACCGCCACCGCGACCCGCGAGGACAAGATCCGCGCCGACATCGAAAAGATCAAACGCGGCGGTCCCGAAAAGTACCGACAAGGCCTCAGCAAAGAAGGCAAACTCTTCGTCCGCGACCGCCTCCGACTCTACTTTCCTGGCGGCCCCACCTTCGAAGACGGACTCTTTGCCAACAACCTCAAAGAAGACCTCCCCGCGGACGGCATGGTCACCGGCGTCGGCGACCTCGATGGTCGCACCGTGTACTTCATGGCCAACGACTACACCGTCAAGGCCGGCTCGATGGCCGAAAAAGGCGTCGAGAAATTCTTGCGCGTCCAAGAACGCGCACTCCGCTCGAAGAAACCGATCCTCTACCTCGTAGATTCCAGCGGCGGACGCATCACCGACCAGTCCGGGTTCTTCGCCAACCTTCGGGGGATTGGGAAATACTTCTACTACCACGCCCTTCTAAGCGGCGTCGTCCCCCAGATCAGCGTCCTCTACGGTCCCTGCATCGCCGGCGCAGCCTACACGCCCGTCTTCTGCGACTTTTCCATCATGGTGCGCGGCATGAGCGCCCTCGCCATCGCGAGTCCCCGCATGGTCGAGATGGTCACCGGCGAAGTCGTCGACCTCCAGACCCTCGGCGGCGCGGATCTTCACATGCGGGAGTCCGGCAGCTGCCACCTCATCGCCGAGGACGAAGACCACGCGGCCCAACTCGCGTCCGACCTCTTGTCGTACCTGCCGGACCATTTCGAACAGAAGCCACCGCGCTACGAATCTCGACCTCCGACGAACAGCGTCAACATCGACGAAGTCGTCCCCGAAGACCCCAACAAAGCATTCGACATGCACCTCCTCATCGACGGGATCATCGACGGCGAAAGCCTTCTCGAACTGTCCTCCGAATACGCCCCGGAACTCATCACCGCGTTCGCCCGCATCGGCGGCCGGCCCGTCGGCCTCGTCGCCAACAACAGCGCGCACAAAGCAGGCGCCATCTTCCCCGAGAGCGCCGAGAAAGCGGCCGACTTCATCCTCAAATGCGACGCCTATAACGTGCCGCTCGTGTACCTCAGCGACACCCCGGGATTCATGGTCGGCCTCGAGGTCGAGAAAAAGGGGATCTTGAAGAAAGGAAGGAAATTCATTTACGCGACGAGCATCGCCACGGTCCCGAAGTTCTGCGTCGTCGTGCGCAAAGCCTACGGCGCGGGCATCTACGCCATGTGCGGCCCCGCGTACGAACCGGACGCCACCATCGCCCTGCCCGGCGCCGAGATCGCCATCATGGGAGCCGAGGCCGCCATCAACGCGGTCTATTACCGGCACATCGAAGCCATCAAGGACCCGGTGGAGCGCAAGAAGTTCATCGAGGAGAAGCGGACGCAGTACCGCAAGGACATCGACATCCACGCGATGGCCGACGACCTCGTCGTCGACCACGTGGTGCCGCCGAGCGAACTGCGCGAGGAACTCATCCGACGATTGGAAGCGACGAAGGACAAGGAGCACCCGCTGCCGCGACGAAAGCACGGCACCGTGATCTGAAGAAAATCGGAATCACTTGCGGCGGGCGACCGGCGAGCGCCACTGGATCAACGGATTCGGTTTGGCGTCCAAGATCCGCCACCAGGCGATGGCGTAGGAAACAATCGCGAAGACCAAGATGGCGGCAACCATGATGCCCGTGACGGGTTCGGGAGCGGGCAGGGCGTTGGTCGCGATGTTCATCGGTTCAAACATCGTTTTGCGGGTGCCCCTTTTTATCGCCTCGCCTTCGGGACCCTCGGTCCCGTGGCGGTCTGGTCCACCACCCTTCTCGTTTCGGCGGTCGGCGCTGTCTCCAACGCCTCAAAAAACTGTGGAAATCCCGTGCCCGCGGGCCCAGGTTCAGCGGACCTGGGCGCGGGCGACGACCTTCTTCGCCTGGTCGACGAGCGGTTTGTCGATCATGCGACCCTCAACCACGGCGACGCCGCCGCCTGCGGCTTGAGATGCCGCAATGATCGCCTTCGCCTTCGCGACCTCGGCCGCGGTCGGGGCAAACGACTCGTGGACCGGTTGGATCTGATCGGGATGGATGACCTGCTTCCCGACGTAGCCGAGCCGGGCGCCCATGGCGGCGTCCTTCCGGAGTCCGTCGTTGTCCTTGTAGTCGACCCAGACCTGGTCGACGGCATCGACGCCCGCCGCGGCGGCACAGGCGACGACGTGGCTACGCGCATAGAGGACCTCAAGACCATCGGGAGTCCGCACGGCGCCGACGCTTGCCGCATAGTCCTCCGAGCCGAACACGAGTGCATCCAGTCGCGGCGCTTGCGCGATCGAAGCGGCGCGAAGAAGTCCCTTCGCGTTCTCGATCATGGCGACGAACTTGGTGTCGCGGGCGGCCTCACCTAGGATGCCGGCCACGGCGGTTACGGATTCCATCGATTCCACCTTCGGGATGACGATGAGGCGCGGCGGCGCCCCACGCAGCGCGGCCAGGTCGGCTTGGGCGCCGGCGCCGGGCCACG
>CAYOZB010000224.1:0-4208 GCA_964408365.1 uncultured Halobacteriales archaeon
CCGACGTGCTTCTTGGAGAACTCGCGGATCGTGTCGCGGATGAGTTCCTGTTCCTTCGTGAGGCTAAGATCCATCGGAGGCGGCCGTGGAGGCCGGCTGGCGGGCTTAACGCTGTCGGACGCACGGGCGCAAGGCGCAGCTTCAAGCCAAGTATCTGGCTCGACACTGGCGAAGGCGCTCCACGGACTACTACCAGATCTGGGTGGATCTCAAGGATTCGCACCGGGACCTCGAATTCGTCGAGAACGTGAACAAATACCTCGGACACCTGAAAGCGGAAGGGTTGCTCGAATCGTTCCTGCTCACGCGTCGGAAACTGGGATTTGGTCCGAAGGAGATCGGGGAGTTCAACGTGATGATCGGCGTGAAGGACATGGCCCAATTGGACGCGCAGTTCCAGTACGTGGCGTCGCGGGCGCCGCCCGTCGAGCTGCTTCATCGTTCGGTGTACGGGATGGTCGGAACGTTCAACGCGGCCCTCTACCGGAGTTTTCCGGACGCCGCGCGCATGGCGAAGAAAACGCCGTGAGCCCGAGGCTCGAAGCGAACCGCCTTGGTGACCAGATTTGGTCACCAAGTGCGGCACTTTCACCCGCCCCCTGACAAGATTGTTATCGCTCGAGCGACAAGGAAACCCTATGACATTTATTCGCCGCAAACGAGTCGGGAACCGAGTGTACGTCTACGAAATGGTAAAGGTAAAGTCTCGTCGCGGCGAATGGACCCAGCAGATTGTGCGCTACCTAGGCCCGGAGGATCCCGTCTACGGAGGGAAAGGGCCAATTGTCGTCGAGGAAGAGCGAGCCAAGCTAGCGAGTCGTAAGAAACGTCTGAAGGCCCGAGAGGCCGCATGACGGCGTGGTGACCAAACCTGGTCACCATGACCGGTCCTCACTTTCCGACCGCGAGTGCCGCGTCGGATTCGGTGGGCGGCGGGAGGGTTCTTCGCGCCCGGAACCAGAACCAGAGGCTCCACGACAAGAGGTTGCTCGAGAGCGCGCATGCGCCGGCCATGCTGTAGGTCGTGACCAGCGGATTCGCAGGGAGCAGGAGGCCGACGACGAGGAAGAACGCGGCGAAACTGATGAGGCCGACGAGGACGCCCCAGAGAAAGAAACGGACCGGCCCGGCGCCGTCGTGCCGATGGATGAACGTGCCGAGGACGGCCGTGAAGACGGGGAATGGGGAGAGGGCACCAGTCCAGGAGGGGCCGAGGAGTGCCGAGACGCCGGTCAAGACGATGACGAGGGTCGTCGCGGCCACCATGCGCGCGGGGATGTCCCAGGCCGGAGGCGTTGCGCGGGACGCGGAGATGGCGCCCCGTGGAAAGGTGAAGATTGCGCCGACGAGCACGATGAAGCTCACAAGAAAGCCGACGGTGACCGAGGGCGACCACCATTCGACGGCAACGTACGCTGAGAGAAGGAACGAGACGAGCGCAGTCGGTAGGCTGACGTACCATCCTTTGTCGGCGAGGAACGCGTAGACGAAGCAGAAGACCACGACCGCCGGGACCGCGGATAGGGTGCCGCGTCCCGCGCCGTCCGCGAACACCGCGCCGTGTTGCAGGGCAAGGAAGATCGACACGGCTGACGAGGTCCATGGAAGCCCGGACAATGCGCCGCCTACAGTGGGACCGAAGCGTCGCGCCGCGAGGGAAATTGCGCCGATGAGCGCGGGCGTGAGGGTCAGTTTTGCGACAAGGAGCGGATCGATCGGCAATCGGTGGCATTCGCCGCGACCTGGTTCCCCCTCAAGAGCGTATGGGCGACGCCGAACGGGTTCGGGGTCAACATCGCTTTAACGCGACTGGTTTTCGGGCACGTGTGGACCGCGCCGGCGTCCGTCTTGCCGTTCTCCTCGTCATGCTGAGCGGTTCAGCGGGCTGTGTCGGCGAGCGTTCGATCGTCGAACGGTTCGAGGAGTTGCCGAACGGGTGGACCGTCGAGGACGGCACGTGGAGCGTCGTGAACGCGTCGACGGCCGGCCGGGTCTTGAGCGGACGCGGCGACAGCCACCCTGGGCTCAGCAGTTTCGTCAACGAGAACCTCGGCACCCTCGACGACTTCGACTTGCAAGTGAGTATCGGTCTGTTGTCAGGATCGGATCCACAGGGCGCCGGCATCGTCCTCCATTGGCGCGACGCCGGGAACTACACCATCATCCGCTACAGTACGCACGAACACGGTTGGCATCTGTTCACCGTCATCGACGGCGAACGGACGAAACAAGAAGCGGCGACGACGGGGACCCAAACGGATCCTGGCTTCAACGTCTGGGTCGGCCTCCACGTCATCCAAGAAAACAGGCACATTGCTGCGTTCGACGGCGAAACGAACGTGATCGATTACGACATTCCCGACGGAGACGCGACGAGTGGTCGGGTGGGATTGTTCGTCCGCGGCAACAGTCGCGCGTATTTCGACGACGTCCGCGTAACGGCCTACTAGGATGAACGTTGGTTCAGACGACATTCACTGACCCCCTCCAAAGGCTTAGTATGAACAAAGTATAAACGGTGAGAGAACACATGCAAGTGCGAGGGAAGGGATGACCGTCGACAAGCATGCCTTCGTGGGCATGCATGCGGAACGGCCGCCCTGGCACGAGCAGGACGTGAGACATGCCCTCGAAGAACCTGATCATGACGACGGAAGGACCGCGACGAAGCGAATTGGCAGGCGAACGATCATCGTCCGGTACGACGAGGACGACCACGAAGTCTTCATCCGATCGGTTTCGGGAACCCGACGCGCTTTGGCGCCCTAAGTGCCGCGAGCACGACGGCGCGCCCGCAGTCATGGAGAAGGCAATCCTCCAACTCCATTTTCCCGCTGGCGCAATCCCGGGGATTGGTTTCCGATGCCCAGTCTGTGGGTCCGAAAGACTACTGATGAGCGAAGGTGCGCGCCTTGAGCAGGTGGCCCACCGCGTCGGGCTTTACGGGCTCGAGGACGCAACGGACCGCAAGCTCCTCAAGACCGGCAACAGCCTGATGGTGTCTATCGACCCGTCGCTCGCGAAGGCCGTCCTCGGAACGACGCGCCCCGGCGCTGAGCTGCGCGTGGGGCGGATCGGGGACCGGATCGTAATCGAGTTGGCGTCGAAGGAGCGCCGACGGGCTGCCTGAAGGGGTCTGCCTATTCGCGTTCGATGATCGTCGCAATCCCTTGTCCGAACCCGATGCACATCGTCGACAGGCCGACGTTTTTCTTGGTGCGCTCCAGTTCGTGAAGCAGCGTCGTGAGAAGCCGCGCTCCACTGGCGCCGAGCGGGTGTCCGAGGGCGATCGCGCCGCCGTTGACGTTGGTCTTGGCGTACGATGCTCCGGTCTCTTTCATCCACGCAAGCGGGATCGAGGCGAAGGCTTCGTTGCATTCGAAGAGGTCGATGTCGTCGATGCCGAGCTGCGCCTTCGCGAGGACCTTCTGGGTCGCGGGGATGGGTCCGGTGAGCATGATGGTCGGGTGGACGCCGGCGACGGCGGTCTGCTTGATGGTCGCGCGGATCGGCAGGCCGAGTTTTTGGGCGTGGCTGCGCGTCGTGATGAGGAGCGCCGCGGCGGCGTCGTTGATGCCGCTCGAGTTGCCGGCCGTGACCTTTCCGGTGGGCTTGAACGCGGGTTTGAGACTGTTGAGTTTCTCGAGGCTCGTGTCGCGTCGCGGGTGCTCGTCGTGACCAAGGAGCAACAATTGGCCGTTGTCGGCCGAGACCTGGACGGGTTTGATCTCACGTTCGAACCGTTTCTCGTCGGTCGCCCTGACGGCGCGCTTGTGGCTTTCGAGCGCAAACTTGTCGAGGTCGTCGCGCGCGAGGTTCCACTTGTCGGCGATCATTTCGGCCGACAAGCCTTGGTTGATGATCTCGTAGCGCTCGGTGATGGCTTTGGAGACAAGGGTCGGGTCCTGGTCGCTCATGATGGGGACACGGGACATCGATTCGACGCCGCCGGCGACCAAGATGTCGTGGTGTCCGCTCGCGACGAGCGCGGCGGCAAAATTCACGGCTTGTTGTCCCGAGCCGCACATGCGGTTGATGCTCACGCCGGGCACTTCGATGGGCCAGCCTGCAGCGAGGACGGCTTGTCGGGCGATGTTGCCTCCTTGCTCGTTGACCTGGGTGACGCAGCCGAAGATGACGTCCTCGACCTGCGCGGCCTTGACGCCCGTGCGTTCCAGGATCGCGTTGAGTGCCAACGCGCCGAGATC
>CAYOZB010000225.1:0-4183 GCA_964408365.1 uncultured Halobacteriales archaeon
GCCGAGCCGGCTTCTTATTCACGACCCAGACCCCCCGCCTATGTTGCATTACGGTCTTCCGGAGACGTTTGCGGCCCTGCAAGCGATCCGGGACCATCGCGCTGGGCCTTGCCATCCAGGAACAATGGCGCACCTGACCCGCAACATCGTGAAAGAAGCCCCGGCCCCCACTTCTCGCCGAGGTGCAGGCACGGGGTCGAGTGCAGCACCGGTCTAACGGCTGCGGGCGACGACGGCTCCGGCTGTGACGTCGGGCTTTTGCTTGGCGAACGCGGCAAGGATCTCGTCCTTCTCCCGCTTGGGCACCTTGAAGTGGTCCAGGCTCTTGGAGAGCTCTCCCGCGACCTCATCAAACGTTTCCGGTGACACGTGCAGGTCCCGGTGCGCTTCCCGCAACGGCTTTCCCGTGTACTCGAACGGTCCGCCCGTGATGGTGCACACCCAAAGGGTTCGCATGAACTTCAACCCCGGCAACCGCGCCTTGTAGGTCTCCGTGTGCCACTCCTTGAGCTCCGGGTTCGCCTTGACGATCTTCTTGTTTTTGAGAATCGCGTCGCTAAAATGGTCTACAACTGCCGCGATCGCGAAGTTGCCCCCGACCCGTTCGTACAAGCTTTTCCCGGCCATGAAATTCCAATCTCTATAGCGGGCAACCGTGCGGCGCTTCAAAGGGGTGCACGGCGAACGAACATGTCGGGGAGGGCATGATGGCGCCTACGGGCTTCGACGGTCGCGGGTCCGTCGGGAGCGACCTTCGATGAGGTCGCCGATCCACACGCCGATGACGAAGAGGACGGTGAGGATGAGGGCCGCGAGGAGGATGCCGAGGAACCCTGCGGGGAGTCCGAGTCCGCTCAGTCCGCCGAGGAGGCCGAACACGATGGCCAGGACGAGACCGATGACGAGGCCTGCCATGAACAGGCGACTCTTGTCTTGCCGGCCTTTGGCCAAGAATCCGTAGGCGATGCCGATCAGGAAGGTCACAAGTCCCCACATGCAAGAATGCGGTTGGTTGCATCTTACATCTGGGTGGCGGCCTCCGAAAATGTTCGTGGCGCCGAAACGTGGCGCCATGTTTGCGGGCGTTCACCGACCATCCCGCCATCGGTGCCGGAAAATCAAGCGACAATATCCGCCCCAAGGAATACCAAGAGCGCTGACGTCACGTCGCTCGCAGGGCTGCGATCGCGATCTGTGTCGGGCTCACGCGGGGATCCCCCCACGCGGACCAGATCGTGCCGTCCGCTGACGCGGCGAGGCCGCCATAGTGCCCGCCGATATACGGGGCCCCCGGGACGCCGGTCTTGTTCACGAGCTCCACCTCTTCAAGGAGGACTCCGGCGGGGGAAGCGCGGATCAGGTTGAGCCCGAACATGGCGCCGCCGCTTGAGACGCCGTACCGTTCGAGTGCGTACCAGGTACCGTCCGCACCGACGGCCGTCTCGTGGAGGTTCGCAGCGTGGCCTTGGGGCGCCGTCGAGACGAGCATCGGCGCGGACCAAGAGTCGCCCTCGTCGGAAGAGGAGACGCGGTACGTCCGGTTGTGTTGCGAATAGCCGACGTCGATCCGCGTCTGTCCTGTGGATGATTCCCAAACCGTGGGCTGGATTCCGTCGATGGATGAAAGGGACGCGCGCAGGACGGTTCGGGGCCCTTCGAACGTGGTTCCCCCGTCGCGGCTGATCCAGACGTCGAAGCCGGCGCGGGTACCGTTGTCCGCGAACGTCAGCGCTCCGACGATGACCAGGCCATCGCGACCCGCGGCGATGCGGGGGAACTGGTGGGCGTCATCCATGGACAGCTGCTGGCGTCCGCCCCAGGTGCGGCCGCCGTCCTGGCTCTGCCAGAAC
Source organism: uncultured Halobacteriales archaeon (assembly GCA_964408365.1). GTDB lineage: Archaea > Thermoplasmatota > E2 > JACPAO01 > JACPAO01 > JACPAO01. The sequence continues at coordinate 1,851 of CAYOZB010000225.1, forward strand.
ATGATCTCGGCGGAGGTGAGCGGGACGGTGATGACGTCCGCCGCCACGTAAACGGAGTCCGTGTCCGGCGCGACGGCCATGTCCATGTAGTCCTCTTCGTACGCGCCTGCGAAGTTCTCGTGGAACCGCTCCAGGGTCCACGTGACGCCGAAGTCGGTGGAGCGCGCCACGGTCATCTGGCTGCGCACCGCCGTCGTCAGGTAGTTGGGCTTGATGTTCTCGCCGCCGAACAGGACGTAGGCGGTGCCGTCATGGCCGAAGCCGGCGATGCTATCGAACGAAACCCGCGTGGCTCCGGGCAGACCGTTCGCCGCGGACGGGGCGTCGCTGAACGTGGTGAGCTTCCAGGTCGCTCCGGCATCCAGGCTGATCGCGGCCCAGATCCGCACGGCGTCGAGGTGCGTGTAGAGCGCCGGGTCGACCACGAGCGGGGGCCGATTCGACGCGGTCAACAAGAGGATGTTCGGATCGGTGGGATGCGCAGCCATATGCGGTTCCCACTCTTGTCCTCCGGATCGGCTGAGAATAAACTTTGCGCAGACGCCGGCATCCGTGGGTGCGAATCCCGACGTGGCGCAGTCCGCGACGAGCCGCGGGCCGCCGACGCCATCCGGCAGATCACCGGGCCCGGCACCTTGGAGGCAGCCGGCGAAAACGATGACCGCGACGAACATGAGCGCGGTCGGCCGGATGGGCATACAGCACACGCGCTTCTGCCAGGGAAAAGCCTTGGGGCAGAGATTGCCTGCAATGCCCCTCGTGCTGTCCCCGAACAAGATTGCTGGCGCGCTAAGCAAGATCGCGCGCAGTTCCGCTCCCTACGGCCGGCTGCACCGACGCTTCGTCGCTCCAGCGGCCGGCATTCGCCAGCCCCGCACCGGCCCAAGGAAGAATCCCCGCCGCGGCTCAGGGGGCGGGAGGCAGCCGGCATCGCTATGCATTCCCCTCCTGTGACCCACTCGTGGCGCTGCACCTGGTCGGCCTCGGCCTGCACGACCCGTCCTCCATCACCGTGAAAGGGATGGAGGTCGCACGCAAGGCCGACGTCGTCTACGCCGAGTTCTACACGGCCATCATGTCGGGGGCCCACGCGGGGCTCGAGGCCTTCCTCGGCCGCCAGGTCCAGCTCCTCGACCGGCTCGGTGTCGAAAAAGGTGGGCCCAAGCTGTTGGAGGAGTCACGCAGCAAGGATGTTGTCCTCCTCGTGGCAGGCGACCCGATGGCGGCCACCACGCACGCCGACCTGCTCGTGCGGTTCCGCGAAGCCAAGGTGCCGCTGCACATCGTGCATGCGCCAAGCATCTTCTCCGCCGCGCCCGGCCTGCTGGGATTGCAGCACTACAAGTTCGGTCGCGCCACGACACTCGTGAAGGCGGAGAAGGGCTGGTCGCCGACGTCGCCGTTCGACGCGGTCGCGGAGAACCATGAGCGCGGCCTGCACACGCTCGTGCTCCTCGACATCAAGGCGGACCAGGATTACTTCATGACGGCCAACGAAGGCATTGTGCAACTGCTCGACCTCGCCGCGCGTACCGGCAATGCCTGGTTTGGCCCTGAGAGCCAAGTGGGCGTGGTCGCACGAGCCGGTTCCGATTCGCCCGTAGTCGTGACCGGTCCTGCCGGCGTTCTTGCGAAGTTGGTCTTCGGTGCGCCGCTGCATTGCCTCGTCGTTCCGGGGAACCTGCAGGTCGTCGAGCAAGAGGCCTGGACGAGCTTCGCCGCCTGAGGTTGGGTCGTCGGGCTAGGTTGAGTGCGCCAATCCCGCTTCCCTTAACACGCCGCGCGAGGTCGCAAGCCTGTGCGCCGGCGCGGCTGGATTGCTTGGGGTTGCCTGGTGGCCGGCATTGGCTTCGGAATCCTCGGCCGCGTGCTGCCCGGAGCCGACACCTGGAACCTGCTGGCCGGGGTGTTGTTCCTCACGGCCATCGTGCTCGGCATCAGCCTGCTGCCCCTCGCACGCCGCCTCTTGCCGGGGCTCGTCGATTTCCCGGACCTCTTCGACCGACCAGGCGCGAATGAGCGATGGTGCGCCAGTTGTGGGCATCCGACCGGGTCCGCCGGGCCTTGCCGAAGTTGCGGAGCCACCCTCGTTTCGCGTGCACGTTAACCAGTTCGCGTCCAGAGGAAACCAAGCCCTCCGTCCCAGGTGGAGAAAACGCAACCGCTTTAGGCTGGGAAGTGCGATGGGTAGGCGGGACTACACTCGTCATGGAGCTTCGCCCCAAAGACGACCGGAAAGCCCACCTCCTCACCCGGGGGAACGTGGACGGCATCGTGTCCGCTGCGCTCTTTCTCGCGCAATTTGGCCGAAGCTTTGGCTATCGCAGCCTGGC
>CAYOZB010000226.1:0-4183 GCA_964408365.1 uncultured Halobacteriales archaeon
CGGACCCCAAATGGGGACAGACCGTCGTCGCGGTGATCGTGCCGCGCGGCAAAGCACCCAGCTCCGACGAGCTTTCAACATTCCTTCGAACCACGCTGGCCCCGTTCAAGGTGCCGCGAATGTTCGTCGTTTGGGAAACGTTGCCGCGCACACACAACGGAAAACTTCAACGATCCGCGGTGCGGACCCGACTCGTATCGGCGACGGTCCCGAGGTAGGCGTACACGATCCCGCCGGACAACCGACGGGTCTTGATCGCTTCGAACTTCCCGGTGAAACGCATCAAGGTCTCGAACTCGGCACCCGAGGGGAACTTCGCACTGGTCTCTTGGAGGTACTTGTACGCCTTGCGATCGCCGCTCATCAAGCCCCCGACGACCGGCAAGACCACGCGCGAGTACACCGCGTACGGAAACCGCATGACGCCTGGGGGTTGACCGAATTCCAACACAGCCACTCGGCCGCCGGGCTTCACAACGCGCGCCATCTCCTCTAAGCCGCGACGCGGATCGTCGACGTTCCGGATGCCGAACGCGATGCTCGCGATGTCGAACTCGTGCGCCGGAAACGGCAAGTTCAGGGCATCGCCTTCGCGGAACTCGACCTCGACGTTGCGCTCGTGCGCTTTGTCGCGCGCCAACAACAGCATCTCTTTGCTGAAATCCAGACCCACCACGCGGCCACCGGGTCCGACCTGATTGTGGAACAAAAAGGCCAAGTCGCCCGTGCCGGTTGCGACATCAAGGACGGAACCGCCCTCGGACGCATCGGCCCACTTCACGAGTTTACGTCGCCACCGCCGATGCTGCCCCATGGACAACACCGTGTTGGTTGCGTCGTAACGCGGCGCGATCTGATCGAACATCCGCCGCACCGACTCGGACACGCGCCGAACACCAGAGCCTCGCTCTTAAGGCTGCGCGGGGCCCGGGAAACCTTTTGTGCGTCGCGTCTCTGGCGCCCGTCGTGGCCACCGGTGCGACGAAGATCATCGACGGACACGTCCACATCGTCCCGTGGCACCTTGCTGCCCCGCACATCGTCGAGACGCTCAAACGCACCCAGCCGAATTTTCCCGAACTCCAACGGCTCATCGACAGTCCGAAGGCGTTCGTCGACAAACTCGACGAGGAAGGAATCGAGAAGGCGGCGCTCATCAATTACGTCGCGCCCGAAGTGATGGGGTTCCCGAAAGGCATCAATGATTGGGTCGCCAAGTACACGAAACCCCACCGCGACCGACTGATCCCCGTCGGCGGCATCCATCCCCTTCACCTCGACAATCCGAAGAAAGAGATCGAGGAGCTCCTATCGAAATACGAATTCGGCGCCATCAAACTCCACCCCGTCCACTCCCTTTTCTATCCCAATGACTACGAGATCGGAGGAGGCGCCTTGCGCATCCTGTACGAACAATGCGAACAGCAAGGCGTCCCCGTCATCGTCCACACGGGCACCTCGATCTTCCCCAAAGCGCGGAACAAGTTCGGCGACCCGATGGCCCTCGACGACGTCGCGGTCGACTATCCCAAACTCAAACTGGCGATCGCCCACGTCGGACGCCCCCTCTGGACCGAAGCCGCACAATTCCTGGCTCGACGGCACAAGAACGTGTTCCTCGACCTCTCCGGAATCCCGCCTTCCAAGCTTCTCGAATACGTCCCCCAACTGGAACGGCTCGCGGATCGATCCTACTTCGGCAGCGACTGGCCCGGCCCCATGATCCCATCGATGCGCGAGAACGCCGACGCCGTCGCGGCGCTCAAACTGCCGGCAGACGCCAAACGCGCGATCCTCTACGACAACGCGCGCAAGTTTTTCCGGCCCGCGTGAAACGCCCAAAAACCTGAAAAGCGCCGGGCCGGCTGAATCCTGTGTGCGAGCCTGGCACCTGGTCTTCCTGCTGCTCCCGCTCCTTCTGCTCCTACTGGTCACGCGGCCGCAGGGACCGCCGACGGACGCGCTCGCGGGTCCTACCTTCGAGGTGGGCGAGACGTGGCAATACCACGTCACGGAGCAGTGGCAACGCCGTGCATCCGCCGGTGCAAAGTCTTGGGACTCGACGGTCCGGGTCCTCGCGACCGATGTCCCCTCCTCGACCACGTCGGTGTCATTGTTGGAAACGCGCGGCGAATTCCTCCCTGCCCTCTTGGGGCCCGGGTACGAGACGGAAAACTATGCTGCGTTGACGAACCACCTCGTCGACGCGGGCGGCTGGACATGGATCGGGGCGGCGGTCCGGCACGATTGGACCCTGGAGGAGATCGGCCGACCGACCATTGGCCCGAGTCCCTGTGACGATCACTACGTACCATTCGAATTCCATGCCCCGGATGCTCCCCGGTTCCACCTCGTTCCCACCATCGTGCTCAATGGCGGTGCGCATCATGGGACCTGGGAGTACGCGTCACAGACGTGGACCGTCGTCGTCGTGTTGCTGGAAGAGACGACGTTCCGATGGGGTTCCGAAGACGTTCCGGCGGCGCACCTTTCGGCCCGCCTGAACTCCGCTGACCGGAATGTCGAGACCAACATCGATTACTGGTACTCGCCGCACGTGGACGGGATCCTTCGAGCCGAACGCGTCTCGCGCGACGCTAGAGATCTGTCCGACGTCCTCACGGTCAACGCGACCTTGGAACTGTCTTCACACGTCGACGCGAGCCCCGTGGAGCAGGTCAAGATCGCTTCCCGGGAATTTGTCCCGCCCGAAGTCGGCAGCCTGGACATCGCGTCATCGGCGCCCGGACCGCTCAACCTTTCCGGCGAGGAACAATCCGTGGAGTTCCATCTCACCCAACTGGAAAAGGGGCGGCGCACGTGGGATCCTCCCGAAGATGTTGAGGTTCTCTGGACGCTGATTTTCCCTTCGCGCGTCGCGTCTCAGCAGTCGACGGGTCGATTCAACCTAACTGACCCTGGCGCTTACGAGGTTCAAGCGAACCTACGTGCAAAAGAATGCCTCTTAGGTCCCTGGACGAGCAGCATCACCCGGAGCGAACTCGTGCTCCTCGAGCGGGAACTCGCCAATTACTGGGAGGATCGATGGCAACTCGTCATGGACCCGGGCGGCGGCGAGCGAGAGGTCGCAGCGATCGAAGTCCTGCCGGGCGCATCCAGGGTCGTCGGTTTTGCCGACCGCGTCGGGGCCACGCCGGGGACGCCATCCGATACCGGCCGGCTTGTTCTGCGGAGCCTCGCCTCGAATGAGTTTGTGCTGCCCCATGAAGACGTGGTCCCGGGACCATACAAGGTCATCTGGCAAGGTCAGGGGCCAGCGGGCGGCCCCGTCATTGGTGACGACTGGTTGGTCGGCATCCAGGTCCTATACGCGGGTTGACGGACGCTCCGCTCGACCGAAAAGAGGCGAAAACGCCGCCAACATGGGCGGCGACCCTTGGGGGAAAAAGATTACGCGACGGGGCCCTTGGCCGTGAGTTCCTTGTTCTTCGCAGTGAATTCCTTCCACTGCGCCGGAACGTCGGCTTCCGCAAAGATGGCTTCAACGGGGCACGTGCTCACGCACGCGCCACAGTCGATGCACTCGTTCGGGTCGATGTAGAACATCTCGCCGCCGTCGTGGATGCAGTTGACTGGACAAACCTCGACACAGTCGCCGGACTTGGTCCCGATGCACGGTTGGGTGATGACGTGGGTCATTCTGAATCCCTGCGGGGCTGTGTTACCAAAGCATCTGATATAAGCGTTCCTTTGAAAGGGAGCCAATCCCGGCTGACGTACGTCGAGCGAACGGCATCGTTGGAACGCACCAAACGTTGGGGTGCTTTGCTGTCGCACGGCTGCGCGGAGGGACGATCAGCGGGCTTTCGGCGTCGGAGCCGTCGCTTTCTTTGCGCGGAAGTTCGGCTCCCGTTTCTCAAAGAACGCCGCGACGCCTTCTTTCAATGCGGCCTGGCTTCCGGCAAGCGCGATGCGTCGGCGTTCCCGGTCCAACTGCGCGTCGAGGTCGGCCATCATGCTATGCGCCAAAAGTTCCTTCGTTAGGCGGAACGAGTCGGGCGGCTGGTTCGCGAGCTTGCGACAATCCGCGTGGGCCGCAGCGCGGAGTTCGGGCTGAGGGACGATCCGATCAACGATCCCGATCCGCAAGGCTTCCTCCGCCTTCACGGCGTCGTCGCGCAGAATGATGCGTTGCGCGTGACCGAAGCCGACCATGCGCGGA
>CAYOZB010000227.1:0-2438 GCA_964408365.1 uncultured Halobacteriales archaeon
TCCCCCTGCTTTCCCTCGGGACCGAGCAATTCCCGCAGGATGAACACTTGCATCTTGATCGGCGTGAGCGGGGTCCGGAGTTCGTGCGCGATCGCGTGTAGGAACCGGGCGCGGAACTCGGCCAACTGTTGTTGGTGGCGGGCTTCGTCGACGGTTTTGCGGTCGCGGACGTTCTTGCCAGCGCCGATGATGCCGGCCGTGGTGCCATCCTCGTTGATGAAACTCGAGGTCGTCCAGTAGAAGGGAATCGTCTGGCCGCTCTTGGTGACCAGTCCAGCGTCCGCCGACCCGTTCAAGTTGTTTGCAGCTTGCGTGAAAGCGGCGCGAAGACCCTCTTTCCCCTCAGGGCTGACAAGATCCAGGGACGCCAATTTGCCGAGCTCTGCGGCCGAGTAGCCGCTTGCACGTTCCAGTGCGCCGTTCCAACTCATGAGTCCTCCTTCTTTGTTGACGACCATGACGGGGTCGGGCAATGCGTTGAGCAGGCGCTCGACGTCATCGACGCGCTTTGCAAGCTGCTGCTGGAGATCGTGTCGGTCGCGAGAGTACTGCAGCGTTCGCGCCAGAGCGTGTTGGGCGAGGCTGCTCTTGAGGATGTAGTCCTGGGCGCCGCGGCGGACGGCTTCGAAGGCGGTCTGCTCGTCCTCGGTCCCGGTCAACACGACCACGGGGACCTTGGGTGCGCGCTGCTGGATCCGGTCGAGGCAGGCAAGGCCTTGGCAGTCGGGCAGGCTCATGTCGAGAAGGATGACGTCGACGTCGGCGGATCCGAGGAGGTCGAGTCCGTCGGACAACAGTTGGACCCAGGTCAAGTCGATGCGTTGCTCGGCATCGAGCCCGAGGGCTTTGCGCACGAGGCGTGCATCGCCGGCGTTGTCCTCGATCAAGAGCACGCGTAAGGTTTGGGTGTTCATGGGGTTCACACTCGCGGAAGGGCGGCGATGCCGAGCCAAAACTGTTCGGGGCGCCTGCGTGGTTGCCATCACGGGTCGCTCCGTCCCGGCCGTACTTAGGAAGGCGGCTGACCACCGGGACGAACACATTCAGGAAGCAGGCGTTTGACCAAACGTTCAGCCTACGTTTCAAAGCCAAGTCCCAGCCGAAGCAAGCTTGTGGGTCAAACCGCCGCGCTTGTCTCCGAATCGTACGATGAAGGCCTCTTCCAACGGACCCGCCTGTCCAATCCGCGGCGTTTGGAGCGCGTCTTTCACACGCTTCCCACGCCGTCGCTGGTCCTGGGCCCCGGGCTCCAAGTCCTGCAGGCAAACGAGTCCTTCGCCACCTTGGCCGGCGTGGCCGACGCCAACCTCATCGCTGGGCCCATCACAAGGATCCTGCACGGACAGTTCGACCAGCCCGCCTTGATCCGTCGCCTCCAAGAAGCCTTCACCTCGAACCAAGCGACCCCTGATGTCCAGGTGAGCATCGAGTCTCCCTCGGGGACGATTCAACTCCTCCTAACGGCGCGGCGCCTGCCCACCCGACAGGGCCGCCTCCTGCTCGTCACCTTCCAGCCCCTTCAAACCAGGTGCCGGCATGATTGACGATCAACCACGTACCAACCGTGGCTCCCCCGGTTGGACGCCAATCCAAACCCCCGGCCTCGACCGCGCGGGAATCCCACCGCGGGCTTCTCCGACGGGGTTCCAATCTTCTTCTTACATCGGGTCCATCCGAAGGCAATCCGCCCAAGCAACCCGGATGCGCTGGACTCAAATCGGGTTTCTCAGCGTGGCCCTGGTCGCGGCAGGAATCGGCCTATTGACCTTGGTCGAGGCCCGTGCGCACGCGGGCGCAACGCTGCCCGATCCACCCAACCCGCCATCCTCAATCGTGGCGGCCGCACTCGAACTCGGAAAAGGTGCGCCCCAGCCAAACCGGGTTGAACTCGATGGAAATCTCACCCGACTGTTCAGCCTTCAGGACCTCGACCAAAGCGGGTCCATCGACATCACCGAAGCGGCCAACTTTTACCGGTGGGTCGAAGCGAACATCCAGTACCGGTGGGACGATGAGAATGCCACCCACGACACGCAAGGATTCCGCGTCGGGGACGGCCGGCCCGGCCGCGACTATACGCAGACGCCGTTGGAAACGATCACCGAGGCCTTCGGGGATTGCGAGGACCAGAACGGTCTCCAGCTGGCGTTCTACGCGCATTGGAAAATCCCCGCCTACTTGGCCTTCGTGAACGCCGTGGCGAACACGTCCTACGATCATGCCGTCACGATCGTCTTCGGCGCCCAGGATCGGACGGCGTTCCGAGCCCTGTTGGGAGAGGCGCCGTTCTATGAGGCGCGCAACCGCCCCGGGATTCCCGACGGGTTCTACTTCATCGTCGACAACACGTACTCCAACGTGTTTGCCCAAGTGTCCGGAGGCATCGGCGAGGACAAGTTCGTCATTCACCACGTCTCCACTTTCGAGTCGCTGTACGG
>CAYOZB010000227.1:2538-4170 GCA_964408365.1 uncultured Halobacteriales archaeon
GTCATCGCGTTGATCCACGCATCGCTTCGTGGCCAAGACGAATCGCTGACCCGTGTAGAGGCGGAATTGTCTGCCGGTTTGCAGTCGCTTCGAACTTCCTCCGACGCGGCAGGCGAGTTGCCCGCCCGCTATGCGGTCCTCCACGGCCGAGAGACGGTCATCGAAGGCTTCGCGAGCACGATCGCCACAGCGGAGCGCCATGTCGACGTGATCGTAAGCCACAACAATCCCTCGTTTTACGAACGCGTGCGCCCCATGTTCGACGCCCTGGCAAAGCGAGCCCACGCCATGGTCAAGGTGCGATTGTTGTTGACGACGCATCCTTCGCAGGATCCCATCGCGATTGCCCTGGGGACGATTCCGAACGTGGAGATTCGTCGCAAGGACCTGTGCGGCTTGATGGCGGTGGTCGTGTCCGACGGCGCGCGGATGGTCCAAGTGTTGGCGGCCGATCCGACGGGCCGCATGGCATCAGACAGGTTGTCTGCCGTGTCGACGGACGCGTCCAGCATGGTGCAGGTTCACGCGGCCCTCTTCGACGATGGGTGGAATGCCGCCGCTTCCGGCATGCAAGGGACGACGATCCGAGACGAATCCGCCCCCCCTCCCCCGAGGCGAGAACGCACGAGCCCACTTGAGTGGCCTGTCTGAGCACCGGCAGGTTCCCCGGACGTCCAGGAGAGATTCGGCGATCCATTCTTAGGGTGTCTTAGTCGTCGTCCAACGGCGGCTGCACAGCCCCTGGGTCAATCCACAAAGGGTCCCGCGATCTTTTTGGATCGACCTTACAGTAACGAGCCAACGAGGGCAACGCGGAAAAAGAGGAAACCCGGGCGGTGCTCCATGGCGTACCGGAGACGATTGGCCGAGGCGGTTACACGGCTTTCCGTGCCCCACTTCCGTGTGGGCCGAGTGGCCTCAGTCGCGCGGTCGCCGTTGCGTGAACGCGAGCCCAAACAAAAGCACTGCCCCGGCGGCGATTCCCACTGCTGGAACAGGCTTTGCCGCCGGCTCCGATTCCTCGCTGTTTACGTCGTCGACGGACGGTCGCAGCTTCGGACTCGGAACCTCGACGGCCATCGAGGATGCGAACGGGATGAAGCCTCCGGCTGAACGCGTCGCGAATCTAGAGCCGTTCCTGCAGGGGCGGCCGTGGTGCGGGCGGAAGCGGGTTGAAGATGTTGAGCCGCATGCTGACGTTCGGTTCGTCGTCAGAATCGGGATGCTCGCCCGGCACCTCTTCCTGGACAGCCTGTCCGCACTCTTCACAGATCCGCGCCGGCGCGCCCGCGACCTCGGCAATCTTCCGAAGGTTGCGGACGAAGCCTCGATTCGCGTACCATTTCTCCTTCTTCGGATACGCGTCAACCGTCAGGAAGCGGCACCCGGCGTCCTTACTGATATCGACCGCCAAACCGCGCGCGAGCTTCACCATCAGGCTTCCGAAGCCGCGGCTCTGATACTCGCGTTGGGTGCCCATGCGTGCGAGCTTGAGAGCCGGCCACTCGGGCGGCGGATGGAGTCCCTCCGGCAAGTCGGGAAGTTTTTTCCATTCGGAGCCGCGGAGTTTGATGGAATCGTTGGCGAGAGAATAGTAGCCGACGAGACGCTCGTCGTAAAAGAGGAGCTTCG
>CAYOZB010000228.1:0-4144 GCA_964408365.1 uncultured Halobacteriales archaeon
CCATAGGCCGCGAAGCGGTACTCCACGCCCTCGGTGAGGTTTGCGACGCCGACGAGCGTGCCGTTGGACGCCCAGACGACTTCGATGGAGGCGAGCTTCGCGCGCACGACGCCGAGGTCGCAGGTCGACCAGTCTTGCTCCTCGTTGCCGTCGCATGCGCCGAGGTGGTCGCCGTGGTTGAGGTGGCCTTGCACACCCTGGGCTCCGATCGTGAGGTCGTGGGGGTGGCCGCCACCGCCGGGCGGAATGTGACAAATGACAACGTCAGGGTCCCCGCCGCCACCGCCGCCACCGCCGCCCGAGCCGCAAGGCTCAGGGGAGTCGCCGTGAGCGAGGTGCGCCGCGACGGCGCTTTCACCGATGGTGAGGTTGTGCGGGTTTTCGGGGTTGCCTGGCGGGATGTGACAGATCTTGACTTTCACTGCGTCCGACGGGCCGTACGGACCGTCCTCGGGGGGAACAGCGCCCGCCGTTGGAAGGGAGACGAAGAGGATCAATGCGAGACCAATCACCGAGACGCCGATCCGGGTGCCGAAGCTCCGGGAGTTTTGCCGCCCCATGTTCTTACCACCCTGGGCCACGCGGAACCGAAAACCGCCGGTTCCTTCGCTACCCCAGGATTACGGCTTCGCATCCTAGTGGATTATATTCGGCGGCCCAAAGGAATATGAAGAACCACTAACCGGGCCGCCAAAACCCCAGGAGAACCCGCTCATTTCGAGGCCGAAAAGGCCCACAAAGCCCCGTCCCATCACAGCGATTAGGGGGATGCCGCCTATCGCCGGGTTACGGCCGCGGACACCCGAACGGTCCGCGCGGGAAGGGCCCCGCTCGCTCCTCTGGACGACATCCGCATCGAACCGATGCTGGCGACGGCATCGTTGGAACTGCCGCGCGGCCCTGGTTTTGGTTACGAATTCAAGTGGGACGGCTACCGCGCCATCATCCATCTGCGCAACGGCAACGTACGGATCGACAGTCGACGCACGAACGACGTCACGACGCAGTTCCCCGAAATCGCCGCCGGCGCAACGCGCGTGCGAGAGCCCCATGTGATCATCGACGGGGAGATCGTCGCCCTCGACGAGGAGAACCGTCCCAGTTTCAGCCTCCTCCAACAACATCTGCGCGTCCCCGGCGCCGGACCGTCACTTCGGACCCCGCCGCCCATCGTGTTCTTCGCGTTCGACGTGCTCCAACGCGGACACAAAACACTCCTCCATCGAACCTACGTCGAGCGCCGCGAAACGCTCTCCGACTTGGCGTTTGAGGACGCGGGATGGAAGGTTCCGCCGTACCAAGTCGACCAAGGCGCCCCGATGATCCGCGTCAGCGACCAGCTCCGGCTCGAAGGGATCGTCGCGAAACGCCTCCACAGCCTCTACGTGCCTGGGACGCGTTCGCGGGACTGGTTCAAGATCAAGCATCGGCGACGGCAAGAATTCGTGGTGGGCGGCTGGACCCGCGGCGAAGGCGGACGAAGCGGTACGTTCGGCTCGCTCGTCCTTGGGTACTACGACCGGCGGGTGTCCGAGCTCAAGGCCCACGACCCGAAGCCCCGCCTCATCTACACGGGCCGCGTCGGAACCGGGTTCGACGATCCGACCTTGCGACGCCTCATGGAACAATTGCGAAGCATCGAGCAGAAAGCGAACCCCTTCCACGAAGGCGATCCCGGCGCCGACGTCACGTTCGTCGAACCCAGACTCGTCGCAGAAGTCAGTTTCACCGAGTGGACCCACCTCGGACAGTTGCGACAAACCAGTTTCCATGGACTCCGCACCGACAAAGAGCCGGGCGAAGTCGTGAAAGAACCCATTTTCGAAAAAACAAAGGAGGAAACCTGAATGCCACGCGCGATTTGGAGCGGATCGATCAGTTTCGGACTTGTGAACATCCCGATCAAAGTGTTCAATGCGGTGTCGCCCAAGAACATCCGCTTCCACTTATTGCATGAAAAGGACAAATCGCGGATCCGGCAACAGCGGATCTGCATCGAGGAAGAAAAAGAAGTGTCAAACGACGAACTCGTCAAAGGCTACGAAGTCTCACGCGACAACTACGTCGTGATCACCGACGAAGAGCTCGAAGCCCTCGACCCCGAGACGACGCGCACCATCGACATCCTTGACTTCGTCGAACTCCCGGAGATCGACCCCGTCTACTACGACAGCTCGTACTACCTCGTCGCCGACGAACGCTCCGAGAAGCCCTACGCGCTGCTCCACCAAGCGATGCTCAAAGCAAAGCGCGTCGGCGTCGCCCGGGTCGTCATGCGCGACAAGGAATACCTCGTCGCACTGCGTCCCCTTGAAGAAGGCATCATGATGGAGACGATGCACTACGCCGACGAAGTCCACCCCGCGTCCGAGGTCCTCGAATCCGCGGGTCACAAGAAAGTGAAGGTCGACGACCGTGAGGTCAAGATGGCGACCCAACTCATCGACACGTTGAGCGCCAAGTTCGATCCGACGAAATATCCCAGCCACCACCGGGAACGGGTCCACGAACTCATCGAGAAGAAAGCCGCCGGCGAGATCATCACGGCCGCCGCGCCCAAGGCAAAAGTGCATACGCGCGCCGTCGATCTTCTCGCGCAGCTCGAGAAAAGCGTCGAGCTCGCGAAGAAGAAAGTCGAAGTGGAAGGATGAGACCGCTTGGCATCGGCGAAGATGGAGCTCCAGATCGGGAAGCGCACGCTCAAGGTGTCCAATCTTGAGAAGGTGTTGTACCCCAAGATCGGGTTCCGGAAAGCCGACGTCATCGACTACTACGTGCGCGTCTCCCCGGTGCTTTTGCCGCATCTGAAGGACCGGCCCATCACCATGAAACGGTACCCCGAAGGCGTCGAGGGGGAGCATTTCTACCAAAAAGAAGCGCCGGAACACACGCCCGATTGGGTCCAGACGGCTCCCGTCAAGGTGAAGGAGCGCACGATCAACTTCGTGCTCTTCAACGACCTGCCGAGCCTCGTCTGGGGCGCGAACATCGCCGACATCGAACTCCATCCCTTGTTGTCGAAACGTCAAGACACGCAACGACCCACGGCGCTCGCGTTCGACCTCGACCCAGGCGCGCCGGCTGATGTGCGCGACTGTGCGCGCGTCGCGTTGCGGCTTCGGGAACTGTTTGCCGGCTGGGGACTCGACTGCTACCCGAAGACGTCGGGCTCAAAAGGCTTCCAAGTGTACGTGCCGCTCAACACCGCTGTCACGTACGAAGATACGAAACCGTTCGCAAAGCAGATCGCCCACATGCTGGAGGCCGAAGCCCCCAAGAAAGTGACAAGCAGCATGGCCAAGGCGTTGCGCGTCGGGAAAGTGTTCGTCGATTGGAGTCAGAATGACGACTTCAAGACCACCGTGAGCGTCTATTCCCTGCGAGCCAAAGAACGACCGACCGTGTCGACGCCGATGACTTGGGAAGAAGTCGAGACGGGAGCCGCGTCCAACAAACTCGAGGCGTTCGTGTTCGATACGACCGCGGTGCTCGCGCGGGTCGAAGAAAAGGGCGACCTTTTCGCCCCCGTCCTTACCCAACGCCAAAAATTACCGCCGCTGGATTCCGCCTGAACCTCATCACGCCAGAGAGCACGAATTCAACGGCAACCACCGCTAAACCTTCGCGCCTTGGCGGGCCGACATTTCCTCTATTCCTGACGGCATCTCACGTGGAAAACGAGCAACAGTCGCAGAACGATTAAGTACAATGTCCCCCTCGTACGAGGTGTAGGCTTTGACCATGGAGCTTGACCGAACAAACGTCCGCTTGCTTGAACTACTCCAGACAGACGCACGCACGACCATTTCCGAGCTCGCACGCACGCTCAACCGCGCCGAGAGCACCATGCGCGAGCGCGTCGCCTCCTTGGAAAAACGCGGCTACATCACCGGATACCGCGCCCTGGTCGACCCCCTCAAGATCGGTTACCGCGTCCACGCCCTCATCCGCGCCGACTGCGACATGCGCTTGATCCCCGAACTCGCCAAGCGACTCCACGCGATCCCCAACGTCGTCCGCGCCCACATGACGACCGGACCGAAGCCACTGCGGATCGAAGTCCTCGCCGACGACCTGGCGCAACTCGAACAGATGGTCGAGAAGCGCATCGCTCCCCTCCAACTCCGCGACATCGAAATCGGCC
>CAYOZB010000229.1:0-4137 GCA_964408365.1 uncultured Halobacteriales archaeon
TACCCATGATGACCGGGCGCGTGTCCGCCTGGGGGTCAACGACGATCGCCGGGCTCCCGTTCGGCTCCGTCCCCGGTACGTCCAATGCCACGTTCGAGGCGTTCTTCGGTTGGTTCCCGGATGGCGCGTTCGAGCCGGGCACTCATAGAATCCTGAAGGAGTCGGTGAACGACACGTTCGACCCGACCACGCCAGCGGACGGGCGGACGTTTGAGGGCAAGAACGAGGTCCACTTCGAGTTCTGGTCGCCCGGCGCGTTCGAGGATGGTCTACCGAATACGACGCGCCCGCACGCGTCGATGCTGTTTCTCGGGCAGGCGACAGGGCTGCAATATTCTCGGCAATTCTCGGTACCCCTGAATTTTTCCGCCAACGAATTGTCGGGCGGGGTGCGCCTGCGCTCTGGCGTTGGCGAGCTCAATTTTACTCTTCGCGACTCGCAGGGCGCGATCGTTGGCACCGCGTCGGCGAACGGCAACCTTCCATCCCCATTTCGGACGTCCGGCGGCCTTCTGCCGGGCGGGCTCTACACTCTTACCGTCGAAGGTCGGGGCGCCGCAGCGGACTTCGAATGCCGTTTCGAAAACTTGGGCCCACCCACGCTAGTCCGTTACGTGGTGTTCGAGAAAGTCACGGTTCTGGCAAATACCGGCTAAATTAGTGGGACTGGCCGCGGCAGCGCAGTTCGAGTCGGCTTCCCTCAACCACACGGAATCTTGGTCCAGGTAAACGTCACCGCGCTCTGCGACGGCGGCGGCCCAAGGCCAATGGCGGAATAGAGTGCCGTGACTTGGCCATACGCATCATCCGAATTCATGGGGTCATCGTCGGTTTCAATCGTGAACCGCACCGGTTCGCCCGATGTCGCGCGCAAGTCCACTGCATGGTCGCGCTGCACTTGACGTATGACTTTGTAGGATGGCAAAGAATCGTTTTCGGGTGTTACCCATTCGATCTCGTAGCCGTTGCGTTCGCCAGGCTGAGGAATCCTCTCGTACGCGTCCTTGTCGGCCCATTGGGCCTCTCCAATCTGGGCCCGGCCGCAGTCCCAGATGCAGCCTCCCAACAGGGAAATAATGAGAAGAAGGGCGGTTGCCGCCCTCTTCACGTGACTGCCTCAAACAGGCCCAAGCGAATCGCTCGGAAGCCGGGGTCGTGCTTCACGGCTGTTCCCGACGAGTAAGCGTTGCGTTTGCCGCTGTAGTCGTAATAAAAGCACGAATCAATGGTGGTTCCGTCGCCGTTGATGCCGAAGTAGTCGTTGTGGCCGAGGCTGCTGCACGATCCGCCGCTTTCGTGGTATGCGTACCAATACACGCGGGCTAGGTCCATGTCAATGGCGCTCCAAGGATTCACGACGAAGTCGTCTTCGGAACTGATGAGCACCCACTTGGTTGTTTCGGCTCCCTGGGGACTTTGGGCATGGTTGCGTAGAGTGTTCAGCAGTCCGGACCATTTGCACATCTGCCGCTCCTGGTAAGTGCCTCCGCCCGATTGCCATGCCAAGCATCCGCCGACGGCGCCATCATGAGGTGTGGCGTAGTCCAAGATCGATTCCACCAAGAGTGAAGGCGGCCATTCCGCATCGGTCCCAACCTTGTGCATGGCGTATCGGACGATGAGCCCGCCCATGCTGTGGGGCACAATGTCGACGCGCACGCCGTCCTGCGTGGCCGGGTTGTGGTCGGGATCCGTGAACGTGTTGTACACGTACCAAGCAAAGTGGTACGCAAGGTGTGCGATGTCAGCTTCTCGAGTATGTCGGCTGGAACCCGAGACGCCGTCGCAACCGGTGGCCGACGTGTGACCCCGGGTATGCGCCCAGTGGTCGTGGCCACTGTCGCCGGCGTACGCTCCGACGGTTGGTCCGGCATTGGTGGCGTGTCCGTTGGCGTCGCATTCTCCGCCGTAGTAGGCGATCAACTTCACGTTGTACCCCGCGTTCTGGTATGCGGTCTTTATGCGGTCGTAGCTAGGCGACAAGTCGATGGATCGCTCGGGCGACCCTGTTCCGACCCCCGCGTAGCCATGAACGATCAAGACCGTGCACGCCCGGTTCTTGCTACCGGTCCCGCATTCGAGGTTGAGTGCGTCGGTTCCGGCGACCGCCAGGGACACTTCGGCAAGCTCATCGAAAGCGCTTGGCGCGGACGAAGTACGCTTTGGAAGCAGGGGATCGTCGGGGTTCTCAGTCTCGGGCCCCTCAGGATACAGCATGTACTCGGCTTCGCCTGGAGTCATGCATTCGTCGTCCGGCTCGGCACAGATGTTTACGACGGCAGTTGGAATGCAGGCCGGGTCGACGCCGATTTCGCCGGCTTCACACGGGCCCAATTGTCCCAAGGGGTCGACGCACGTCACTTCTTCGACTCCAACGGTAGGCAGTGGGCAGGGGGTGGGCGTTTCCTCCAGAGGGTCCACGCAGATTGGTTCCACGCCAACTTCTGGCAGGCTGCAGGGTTCAACTTGGTCCAGGGGACACTCACTGCTTGTCACGCACGGGATGGGTGGGCAAGGCTCGTCAAGGCACGGTACTGGCGGGAGTGGGCAATCATCGTTCACGCACGGAATCGGTGGGCAGTCCTCGTCCACGCAGGGGATTGGGGGGACGGGACACTCCGTGGAAGTCACGCACGGGATGGGCGGGCACGGTTCGTCTAGGCAGGGAATTGGAGGGATCGGGCACGGGTTCCCATCGATGCACGGCACGGGGCACGGGTCGTCGACGCAGGGCACGGGTGGAACGCAGTCGAGCGTTGGTGCGGCCTCGTCCGGGCTGTCAGGCTGTGCAAGGAGCTCTGGGACGTAATCACAGGGATCGGTGGACGGGGTTGGTGGGTCGCAAGCGTCTTCGGGTCCCGCGTCTTCGGGGGAGGTGATGTGGCAGTTGACATATGCTACAACGGCTTCCGTGAAGCAGATGGCGTCACATCCTTCTGTGCTGCTGCTCGACTGTGTGCTGGACCATTCCCCGGGTTCGTCGATGGCGAGGAGGCCGGAGCCGTCGTCAACGGAGGCACTCGTTGGGGCGCTGGACACGTCCTCCAGTGGAGCTTCGACAAGTAGGGTTCCTTCCGGTTCCAGAACCGGATCCGGGTCGGAGAGCACGGAGAAGTCCTCGAGAAGCGGAGGCTCTTCGAGGGTGGTCTGTTGGGCTTGCGCCGAAAGTGGGATGCCTGCCAGCGCGGCGGTCGCAAAAAGGACGGTGGTGAGCACGCTCAGGATGCGGCGGCCTCGCGTCGCGGCTGGGTACGCTTTTGCCTCTTTTGACGGGTGGTCTTCAAGGAACACGGTCTTCGACCTCTTTGCCACCAACAAGGATTCGGCGCATGAGGCGGCTAACGTGCATGCCGGCCACCGTACTTCTCAAAATTTGCCAGCAATGGTCCGCAAAGAAATTCAAGCGGACGATTTAGTGGTTCTCGGGGAGCCAGGTCGCGAAGTCACCGGTGCCGTTCACTGGAATGGGACGAGCTGGATGGATCCCGTGATGTCGCGCGAATAGACGTTGACGTGAGGGTACGACGTCACATCCGACTGCTGGGCCCACGCGGAACCTGGGCCGAAGCTGATGGTGCCGCCAGACGAGGGACCAATCGAACCTTCCCAGTCGAAGCGAAAGCCGCTGAGGGCGCCCGTGCTGTTCACGAAGTAGTAGGCGTCCGTGCTTTGGACGTCTGCGGTTTCCTTGGTTCGAAGTTGTCCTTCGACGCGGTAATCCGGAGTTGCGGCTTGCCCGATTTGGATTTCATACAGCTCGGAAGGTTCCGGATCGGGAGACAGCGACGACCGTTCCGGGTCGAACAGCTCGAGGATGGACAACTCAAAGCCGTACCGGGATGAGAGCTCGGCCGCCAAGCGCGCACTATCGGTGTAGGCTTGGAAGACGTACATTGAGAAGGAATCATTGCGGGCTGCGGTCGTCGGCGGTTCGATGGCGCCCACGAAGAAAACCATCCGCAAATCTTCATCGACTTCATCCACGACGAAGGCTTGGCGGCAATGCCAATAGATCAAGGCCGCGGCGTGGACCGGCGTGCCGGGGGTCGTGGCGGGCGTGACGTTGGATGGATACGTGGGATTCCAGACCTCGTTGCGGATTGCCAGTGTGTGGCTGATTTTGTAGCATTGGCTGAA
>CAYOZB010000230.1:0-4089 GCA_964408365.1 uncultured Halobacteriales archaeon
CAGAGCAGGGGACTCATAATCCCTGGGTCGATGGTTCGATCCCATCCGGCCCCACTACTCCCACAACAGTTCCGAACTTCTCGCCAAGCCGCGAATCGTGTTTGTCACCGGTTTGGCACCGAGTGGTCGGTGCCAGCGTGATCCGCCGGCATGGAAACCGATGGCAGGTGACGGTCTACGCCGGCGCCGATCCACTGACGGGGCGAGAGCGTCGCGTCCGCGGCTCGGTGTCGGCGAAGCCCGGTCAACAACGTCCGCCCAAGGAGGCCCGCGAGCTTGAAGCGCGGCTGCTGCTCGAGGTCGGCGCGGGGAGCCACAACGACGTCCGCATCACGGTCGCCGAGCTCCTGGAGCGCTGGCTGGAGCACGCTGGGCCTGACCTGTCGCCGTCGACGGCACACGGCTACCGGCTCTACATCGACCGCAACATCGTGCCAAGGCTCGGCCACGCGCGCGTCGACAAGCTCACGACCGTGATGCTCGACACGCTCTACCGAGAGCTGCGCGAGTCGGGCGGTCGAGGCGGCACGCCGCTGGCGCCGGCCACGGTCCGCCAGGTGCACGCGGTCATTCGCCGAGCGCTCGTGCAGGCTGAGCGTTGGGGCTGGATCAACCGCAACCCGGCGGCGCTGGCGTCGCCGCCGAAGCTGGTACGACACGAGATGCGCCCGCCGAGTCCGGAGAACGTCGCCCGCATTCTCGAAGCGGCCGAGGCTGACGGAGCGCCGACGGCGCTCGCGATCCGCTTGTGTGCGCTGACCGGTGCGCGCCGCGGCGAGGTGTGCAGCATTCGCTGGTCCGACGTCGACCTCGACGACGGCAGCGTCGTGATCCGCCGCTCGGTCGTCGAGCTCGAGCACGAGCTGATCGTGAAGGACCCGAAGACGCATCAGATCCGGCGCGTCGGGCTCGATGCTGCAACCGTGGTGATCCTGCGGGCTCTACGCACCTCGCAGGCCGAGACGGCGTTGGCAATCGGCGCGGCGCTCGACGCCGAGGCGTACGTGCTCTCCGAACACCCGGCTGCCACCGAGCCGATGCATCCGAACTTGCTCTCCGACCGGTTCCGGCGAATCGTGGGCAGGCTCGCGATCACGCGGTGCCGCCTCCACGATCTGCGCCACTGGCACGTCACCCAAGCTCTCGGCGCCGGCCTTCCGGTCCGCGACGTCGCCGAACGTGTGGGCCACGCGAGCGCACGCATGACCCTCGACGTCTACGGCCACGCGATCGCCAACGCCGACCGCAAGACCGCGGAGACTGTCGCGGCCGTGCTGCACGACGCAATGGCCGAGGGAGACTCCTCGGGTGTTCAGCGTCTCAGGCGACGGCCGGGCAAGCAGCTCAAGTGATCGACAGAGGCGCTTCGGTGATCTTCATTGCCTTAGCGATGATCGCAGGGACTTCAGCCATGCCCGCGACGATGTGCAGCCGCTCTGACTCCTGCCACGCGGCGAGTGTCGTGCGATCCTGATTCCCAGGGTTGGTCCACGAGGATGGCGATTCCATTGGTATTGGAGAGGTACTCAACGACGTTGCCGAGGTAGTCATCGATAAGCACGTCCGTGGCCCAAGCACTCTTTCTCATGTCGGCCATGCTCTTGATGTCATCGAACGACAAGCGATTGCGTTCCAACCACTGGCGTGTTGACTCGCGCACCTCGGGCGGCCTGGATGTGAGAACGAGGATCCGATGTCGCGGGAAGAGCGCTTCCAAGGCTTCACGAGCACCTGCGTGGACAGGCATCTTCAACACGAAATCTGGGTCCTCGAGTACGGCGCGCTCAATTTCGTCTTTGATATTTGATTCACCGATCGGAAGCGCCCAATCAGTCACGTCCTCGTAACAAATGGAGACGCCGAGTCGGGCCTTGACTCGAGGTAGTACACCGTCAATCTGGTTTCCTAGAACTCCATCAACATCAACGCCAATGACCAAGCCCGATTCCTTGCGCTCGCGGTCTGTCTTGCGAAGCCACCAGCGCAGGATGCGATAGGCCAGCATCAAGAAGAAGGCTGTGAGGACCGCTGCGAGGTTCACATAGCGGATGTCGAGAGGTCCGAGCTCTCGCAGCCAGTCGCTGGCGTGTTCGTAATAGGCGTACGCGAGCGCGATATAGACCAGACCAAAGGCCGCGATTGGCCGCAACTTGGATGCACGTGGACCGTGAGCCGCTTTGCGCAAGACACCCGAGAATGCGTAGGCAGCGAACACGGCAGGAAACCCAATCAGGAAGCGCCAAACCTCGTCACTAGCCGGAGAACCCACAAACGCTTCGATCGAGAAGAGCTGGTATGCGTAGATGCTCACGACAACGAGATCCGCGCCCAACCGCAACTGCTCGGCAAAGCGAACCGAATTCCGAGGGTTGAAGTTATACGGGCTGTACTCCATCGTGGTGTGCCAATCGATCCAACTCAGAACGGTTGTCACGTACACGGTGCCGAGCGCAAGAGCCCCCAGCCAGTGACCTTGCGACAGCGGATGCACGATCACGTCGCGATACAGGACGAGGCTCTGCGCGACGACCAATGCGAAAATGATCTGAACCAGTCGGACCAAGTGGTCGGAGACCCGCTTATCGAAGTCGTTCATTGCCTCACGCTCGTATTACGTCTTGGTCGATGTGCCTACCGTACGCGAAGCATCGTCGACGGCCGCGGCGAAGAGGCGCTCGATTGACTTCCTACCGACGAAGACGCGGCCACCCTTCCCGAGCGGCTGGACAGCATCGAGCTGCCCTGACGCAATCATTCGCCGAACGGTGTCACTGCTACACCCGAGCAGCTCTGCCACCTCGCCGACCGAAAAGGCGATCGGAACGACCTTCAAGGGTGAGGCACTCATTGCGCCCTCCTGGCTCTAGCGTTCGTTGGTATTCGGCTGTACCACGCGCCCCTCATCCTGAGGTTCATCGGGCCGCTCATCGCGTGATCAGCATCTCGTTGCGATGAGGGTCGCGCCGCGCGATGAGGCGCGACGCACCTCATCGCGCGGCCGGAGAAGTTGGCGATGAGCACAACATGTAGTGGCGGACCCACTAGCGACCTCATCGCCCACGCAACTTCCGCCCGCAGGGCGGAAGTTGCAATTGTGTATGGTCAAAATTCTTGGTTGGGTCCGGGTGAGGAGAGTCGTCCGTTGATTCTCGTGCGGGCGATGGCCGCTGCTTCTTGCTTGCGTTCCTCTCGCACGGTCGCGTCGATGTCGTAGGGCTGCGCGAAGATCACCCGACCCCAGCTGCCAGTCCGCGGGTCTGGGCTCTTCCCCCAATTCGTGCATCACTCGATCCCCCGGGGGGCAGCGCTATGGTCTCAACACCGTCCGAACGCCTGTTCGATCCCGATTTGGAGGCCCTGGAGTCCGTGGAACGCCAATTCCGCGCCAGTACCTTGCAAGGAGTGGCGAACGGGACGGTGGCAGGGCTGTTCGCCGGCATCGGTGGCGTCGAGAGCGGCCTGGCCCGGTCAGGTCTTCATGCGGAGCTCCTCTGCGAAGTGTGGGAGCCGGCACGCGCCGTCCTGACCGAGCGGTTCCCCGGCGTCGATCTTGTGGGCGACATCCGCGAGGTCCGCTCGCTGCCGAAGGTCGACGTCGTCACCGCAGGTTTTCCATGCACGGACCTCTCGCAAGCCGGACGCACGAACGGCATCGCGGGCAAGGAGTCGGGGCTCGTCGCCGAAGTTTTCCGGCTGCTTCGTCGACGCCGCGCGCCCGTGCTTGTACTCGAGAATGTACGCAACATGCTCGTCCTCGACGGAGGGCGTGCGATGCGGTTCCTCGTCGACGAGATTGAGGAACTCGGATACCGCTGGGCCTATCGGCTCGTCGACTCACGCTTCACAGGCGTTCCGCAACGTCGACAACGTGTGATCTTCGTCGCGGCGCGCGACCTTGATCCGCGAGCAGTCGTACTTGCCGACGAGGCTGGGCCTCGTGACGACGAGTCATACGCCGACGAGACATTCGGCTTCTACTGGACCGAGGGCTTGCGCGGTCTCGGGTGGGCCCGCGACGCAGTCCCTACCCTCAAGGGCGGGTCCACGATCGGGATTCCATCGCCCCCCGGAATCTGGAACCGCAACGGC
>CAYOZB010000231.1:0-4029 GCA_964408365.1 uncultured Halobacteriales archaeon
CCCGCGGCGGACTCCGAGACATCGGCGGCGCAGTCGTCGCCGCGGTCAGCGAATCGTGGATCCTCACGGGAGGCATCGTCCTCGTCGTGATGGGCGTTTCCTTCCTCGGCTGGGTCCTCGCCTCACGCTACGTCGACCCCAAGGTCGCCCTCAAGAACCCCCAGCGCTCCATGCTGTACGGGTTCATCAAAGGCAACCCGGGCGTCCACCTCAAGCAACTCTCCAACGAATTCCACATGAAGACCTCGACCGTGCTGTGGCACATCCGCAAACTCGAGCACGCCGATTTGGTGCGCTCCAAGAAAGCCAACGGCTACCGCGTCTTCTACCCGGTCAGCGGCGGCATGGAAGCCAAGGCCCTCTCGACCGCCGTCACCGCCCTCTCGAACCACAACGCCAAACAGATCTTCGAATTCGTCGCCATCAACCCCGGCGCCCACCGCCGCGTCCTCTCCGGACGCCTCATCATCAACCCGGGCACCGTCCGGTGGCACCTCAAGAAACTGCGCGAAGCCGGCCTCGTCGCCGAACTCGCACAGGACCGCTTCAGCACCTACTACGCCACCGACTTGGGACTCAAGGCCATGCGCCAGGTCGGGACCTTGCCCGCCGAGGTCGTCGCCCCGGTCATCAACGTCGCGGCGCTCCCGATGGGCGAGTCGCTCCTCGAGGACGACCAAGAGGCCGAACCGATCCCCGCGAACTGATGTAAGTCCCGTTCCTCACGACCAAGTCCGCGTATTCCTTGAGCATCCATTAAGGGGGGGGGGGGTGTGGGACACCGCCAAGAAGGGCGGAGATGAATGAGTGAGTCCCAACAGAGCCTTACAAACGCTCGCGGTACCAACTGTCGTCGTGATGCTCGCCTTGGTGGTCATGCCGGCCCCGGCGTCGGCGCAAATCCTTCCGGAGGAATGTGACTTCTTCATGGACTCGCCCACAACCGCAGACGACTGCCCTTCTGCAATTATAGAAATGATGCAAGACACCTGTGAATTGGGTGGCGGTCCAGCGCAGGGTTTCGGTACCGGGGAATGGACCGCCCACGAGTACAATTCGTACGGGGACGATGTCACGTGGGAGATCGCAGGCGGCTGGAAGCAAGCGTGTGCCACAGGGACCTTCCCCGGCATCGAGGACGGCGATGGCAATGAATTCGAGTGGACCGTCACAAAAGGCCCCTACGGATTCTGCTGGGGTCCCGGCGGCGGTCAGCCGGTTTCCATCACGCCGGAATCTGACGAGGTCAACTGGCGCTGTGGAGAGGAGTCTGATGCCAATTCGCGCGGCGGCCTCGAATCGGGCATCTGAGGGGGCCGCGATTGGGCCCCGCCCCAAAGAACTGAAGAATTAGTCATGGCGTACATGGTCTCGGAAGGGAGGACTTGCGGATGATTCGGTCAGGGGGCTCGGTGGTCATCCTCCTTGTTCTGGCGGGCTGCGCCGGGAACATCGATCAAGACCATCCGGCCAAAACTGACCCAACGGTCCGAGATCGGTTCGCACTCACCGAACATGTATCGCTCAATCGGAGCGGAAATGCGACTGTGGCCATACCCCTGGTCACGTCGGAGGCAACGACGCTCTCCGGCTGGTGGACGGTCGGGGGACTAACCCCCCGCTATTTCGAAATCTCTTATGTTCCTGCCGAATCCATAGCGCAAGTCGACGGCGGGCCGGGTGAGGTTCTTTACTTGGAGCATCTTCAGATTCCCCCGCACTTTAGCACGTCGAAGCGCGTGAACAGTCAGATGCAGACGTACGAAGAACAGTGCGTCGACGGCCGAGTGCGTTCATCGCTCCAAGATGCGGCCTGCGAGATGAAAAGCCGAACGTCCGGTTACGCCGAGCCCTGGAACTTTAACGGCTACGCGCCGATTCCATCAGGCAAAGGGTACCTGCTGATCAGTCAGTGGCGCGGGAACTACTCGTTCGAGCTAGACTTCGCACCGGCAGCTCTGGTCGGGTCGGTTATTGAAGTCGGCAACGAGAGCGTGGCGTTCGCCGCGGAGTCCTTCGAGGCTCCCTACATGGACATCAAACAATGCCACGGTGATTTGACGTGCGGAGTCATCCATGAAGGCGTCCTGCCACTTCAGGTTCGACCAGGTACGTGGACTTACATCAGTGCTGTTCTTTCTTCGACGCTAGAAAGTTACGGGGAGTTTTGTGTGGGCGTCGACGGAGCAGAGAAATCCTACTGTGCAACACGCGGCCTGCAGCTAATCCGTGCCGGTTGGGTCGTCGAAATAATCCTGGGGCCAGGCGTACGCGAAGCAGAACTCGAGGTTACGATAATCACCAGTCCGACCGCCGCTCCTGTGGGGGGCTATCAGGGGGCACTGGTCTCGAACTTCTTCCTATGGGGCCGCGTGGCCAGCCTGACATTCCCCGAGGCGTTCCCAACTCTAGAGGGTCCTGGCACGATCTAGTCTCCCTCCAACACGAGTCCTGCGAGGCTGTGGACGTTTCCGAGCGGAGTCCGACTTCCGAGTGCCTGAATTCAGGCATTACAATCCTCCTCGTCGAGCGCGTGCGCGCGTTCTCAACGCACTTGGATCGCGGTGACGACCTGTGCGTACGGACGCGCACGCACGACCATGCCCACGGATTTTCCCAGGCTCCAGAGCAATGCCGCCGCCAGGATCAACACCAACGCGGCGACCATGAGTTTCTCTTCCAAGTAGTACTGGTGGAACGCGAACCCCGCCACCGCGTCGTCCCCTTCCGTCTCGGACGTGTTCCACACGTTGACCGAGAACACGATGGTGCTCAGCAGGATCATTGCGGAGAACGTCACCACGTGCGGCACCAACAAGGATCGCCTTACCCCGCGTGCGTTCTTGACGACGGAGAGCGGCAGCATGACACTCAACGCCAGCATGGTCGCGCCGCCGACGCGGTAGAGGAGCTCCGCGCCGTACGGGCTCGCGTTCTCGACCTGGATCTGCTGCGCCGATTCGGTATAGGTGGCGACGTACGTATTACCGGCGCCCCACATCATCAATCCCAATCCGACCGCGAGCAAGATGAACCCAAAAAAGTACGGCGGGGACGCCGAGTTCCGAAGATGAGGCGCAAAGCTTCCTCGCTCCAACTTGAAACTGACACTCGCCCACAACAACACCAAGGTCATCCAGGCGGTCAGCGCGATCATCACGCCCAGCGGCGAGAGGTCCGCTCCCAACCCGATGGCGGCGAGGATCACCAACCCGCCGAGGCTGATCAGTACCATCCGAAGGCTCTCTTGCGAGAACGGGGACCCCGAGGGCCGCATGTTGCCGTCGTCGAGCAGTTGTCGCAACCGTTGGTGGCTCACAAAATACGGCAAGTACGGTGCGGCGAGGAGGAAAAAGAACCATGCCAAACCGCGGGAATCCAAGAGGAACACGGGGTCCGTGGACAGGCCCCCGACGTCGGTGGCTGGCGGTGCGGTGAGGATCAGGATGTTGAAGATCACGGCGGCGACCGCGAAGACCCGTTCGACGCGCCCGGCGTTGTGGAGGCTGTCCATCACGGTCTCTGCGCCCAAGGGGAGTTGGGTGCCCCAGTTGACCAGGAAGACGCGCGCGGCGATGGTGAGGATCAATCCGCCGACGAAGAAGATCTGTAGGTAGTAGAACACGGGGAGGACGCTCGCGAAAAAATTCTGGGCCGGGAGCGGGTCCTCGCTCAAGCGGATGGAGATCTGGACGAGGTACACCAAGAACAGGGTGAGGGCGAACACGAGAAGGAGACTCGACGAAACCAGGGTGGCTTCGTTCTTGTCCCAATCATCCGGATCCCACAAGGCGCGGTGAAAACGAGCCGGCGCAAGCAACGTGGCGACGCACGTCACGAATGCGGCCAAGAGCGTCAACGTGACGAGTAGGATGAGGAACACGGCCATGACGCTGTACCGGTCCCCCGTGTGGAACAGGTAGCTCGCGGTGAAGTGGGTGGTGACGTCGGATTCGCTGCCGAACGTGAACGAGTTGATGAACAAGGTCAGGTGGAGCATCAACAACAGGAAGCCGCTCGAGAACAACC
>CAYOZB010000232.1:0-3931 GCA_964408365.1 uncultured Halobacteriales archaeon
GCGGGAGTGGGTCGTCGAATCCAACGAAGGCGTGCCGATCATCAAGCGCGCCCTAGATCTGGGCATCAATTTCATCGACACGGCGGACGTCTACTCGATCGGGGAAAGCGAACGGATCGTCGGCAAAGCAATCGAGGGTCGACGGGACGATGTCGTGTTGGCCACGAAGGTCATCAACCCAATGGGCCCCGGACCCAATGACCAAGGACTATCGCGAAAACACATCGCGAAAGCCGTGAAGGATTCCCTCGAACGCCTGGGGACCGACTACATCGACCTCTACCAGACTCACCGCTACGATCACGAGACCGAGCTGGACGAATCCCTTGCGACCCTTTCAGGCCTCGTGGATCAAGGCAAAGTCCACTACCTGGGAGCGTCGACCATGTGGGCCTGGCAGTTCGCCCTCGCCTTTGCCCGCCAACGCGAGAAGGAGTGGCATCCGTTCGTCACCATGCAAAACCATTAGAACTTGGTGTACCGCGAGGAGGAACGGGAAATGATCCCCCTCTGCCGAAGCCTCGGCGTCGGACTCCTCCCGTGGAGCCCCTTGGCACGCGGCTTCCTCGCAGGCCCGGACAAACGCGAGACCGGCGTCCGGGCACGGACGGATGGCGGACGCGCGTTCTACCGTCACCCGCAAGACCTGGAGATCGCAAAACGCGTCGACGAGATCGCACAAGAAAAGGACGTCTCATCCGCAAACGTGGCCCTCGCCTGGCTCCTGCACCAACCAGGCGTCGTCGCACCCATCGTCGGCATCACCAAGGTCGAACAGGTTGAGGACGCCGTCGAAGCAGCCACATTGCAACTTTCACAGGACGAATTGAAACGGCTCGAAGGACCTTACAAACCGCGCGGAATCACCGGATGGTACCGCGGCGGCGGCGTGCCCGTCCAACATTTGGACGAGGAAGAAGTGGGCGGCTTGACGCGGATCCTGAAACCGTCACAAGCAAGGAAGGTCGCGGGCAGGGCTTGACGGCAGCCGCGAATCGCTCGACCAACAACGGCTGCGTGGAGACGACCCGATGGTGACCGAAGAAGCCGTGCGCGCGGCCGCTCACTTCCTCGAGTATTTTGAGCGTGCCAAACAGATCCACCTAAAGCAGACGGGCTCGCCCCTCAAGATGTACCAACCAACCGCACCGGACAGGCTGGCCGACGTGTTTGAAGGACTGTTTTCGAGCGCGCTCCGGGGACAGGACTTCGTCGCCGACGTCCTGCATGAGATCATCTGGAACCAAACGCTGGGGAACGCCAACCACAGAACGACAATCCTTTTCGTTCAGTCCTTCCTAGATCGAGAGGCCGTTCCGCTCCCGCACTATATGGCGGACGCCGACGCCGACATGCGTTTCCAGGGCCAGATTAACAAATTCTCGATTCGGTCGCACGAAAACATCGATCGCCAAAACGAATGGGGCTACGGTCCGAAAGAGTTCAAGAACCGCCATCGCTGGCTTTGCCAACAATGGCTGGGAGAAGTATTGGGTTCTCAGTCCTGCGTGTCCATGACGGTCGGACCCCAGCGCTTGATGGATTTCTCTTCTTGAGCCGTAAGCCGAACAGGATCGACCGGTTTTGGCTGGGATGTCTTGGGTTTCGGGGCCACCGCAGATCCTCGTTTCTCCACTCGGCTTTCGCCGCCTTAAGGGTTACGTAATGGACCTTATAAGCAGCCCTTTGACGCGCACTGACCGAGGCTAACTCAACGCGTCCGGGAACAAGGCGACGGGCGACGCAGCGAACCGAGACTCCGACGAGATGGGCCGTTCCCCTGGCTCCGATTTCTTCACGCCAGGATCCTAAGCCCTGCGGCCGCCGCCCACCAAGGCCTCGATCGTCTTTACTTCGTCCACCTTTAGTTCGAAGTCGAACACCGACAGGTCCGCCTTCATGTGCTCTGCCGAAGTGGTGCCGGTCAATGCAGTCATTCCTTGCTCGAGCGCGTACCGGAAAATGATCTCGGGGGCCGAGCGCCGTGTGCGGGCGGCGATCTCCTCGATGCGCGGATGACGCAAGAGAGGCGCAATCGCGGTGAGTAGGGAGAATCCTTCGTACGCCATGACGTGTTTTTGACAGAAGTCACGAACGGCGCGATCCGCCGATGGTCGGGTGAACGTCCGGTTCTGGACGACCATGGGTTTGACCGCGGCACCAGCGTGGAGCGCTTCGAGCTGCTCGAACGTGACGTTGGACACGCCGAGGAGGCGGGTCTTTCCTGATTCTTGCAGCGCTTCCATGGCGCGCCACGTTTCCCAGTCGGCCTTCGAGAGCCCGACTTGGAAGGAGGGACCGTGGAGAAGGTAGGCGTCGACATGGTCGACGCCGAAATGTTCGAGCGAGGAAGCGAAGGATTGTTCGACCTGGGTCGCAGGCGGCGCCCGGGGATCGTAGGGTAACCGGTGATCCTGGCCGTTGACGTAGGTGAACTTGGTCTGGAGGAACAGGTCTTCGCGTTTCGCTGCGCCGCGCCGAAGGAAGTCTTGCACTGCGGCGCCGACGGCGGCTTCGTGGTAGTGTCGTCGTTGGTTGGCGGTGTCGATGCCTCGGAAGCCGGCTTCGAGGGCTTGCGTGACGAAGCCGCTGGTCGCGTCTTCCTTCCACGCGGTGCCGTAGATCATCCTCGGGACCTTGACGCCTTGGACTTCGACGTGGGGTTTCAAACGAGTCCCGAAGACGATGCGGGGGATTTCAGGTTGGTCCTTGCGCCCTCCGATCGTCGTTGCACGCCCCGCAATCGCGACTCCGACTGTCCGGAGTTGACGCAGCAGCGAGCCGGGCTACATGGGCGCGTCATGATGTCAAGGCGTTCGCTGGTTAGAACCAAAGGGACTTTACGGGGGCGGCATCCACGAATTGTACCATGGACCGAGGGCTGGAGAGGTTTGGGCTTGGGCGGAGCGCCTCGGATCCAGCCAAGAAACGGACGCAGGAGAAGCCGTGACGGAAGACTGCACCACGTGCAAGGCGATTCCTACCGCGAGCCGTTGGAGGAAGTTCGCCGCCTGGACCGGCCTCATTTTCTTCTGTCCGTGCCACCTGCCGCTGACCATCGCAGGATTGATCCTGATCATCAGCGCAAGCGGCATCCCCATTGGCGACAGCTGGGGGCGCCCGCTCCTGTACGCCATCTTCGGCGGGGCGTTCGTTTTCTTCCTACTCATCGTCCTTCGCATGGTCTCGAGGCGCCGCGCGCTGGAACGTGATCGGGACGCCGAGCACGCACGCCACCAAGCGGGAATCCCGGGGCCACCGCCCGTGGCGCGCAACGCATAGCATCGGTTGTCCAGCAAAGCCGGAAATAGGCGCCGCACGATTCTTGCGCCGATGCGCCAAGCCGGAGCGACGCACGACCATTCTTCGCCGGTTCCGGGCTGCCCGCAGTGCCTTGTCTCGCCAACGATGGCCAAGTCGGCAAAGTTCGCGTGGACGGTGGCAAGCATCGCCGTCGTGCTCCTTCTCGTCGTGTTTTTCCTCGGTCTGCAGAGCCGCGGCGGCCTCTTTGTCGCCGGCGGCGGCCTCTTCGTCGTCATGATGCTTGCGTGCCCGCTCATGATGGGCGGCATGATGTGGATGATGATGCGCGGACAGCATCACGGGTGACCGCGTTGCGGACCGGTCGAGCAGTGGCCGCGGTAATCCCGCTACTCATCCTGGCCGGCTGCACCAATGGCAGCGGCGACGTGGTCCGGATCCAGGACATTCATGGCCTGGCCCTCGATCCCCAGGACGCGAACCGGCTCTACGTGGCGACCCACCGGGGGCTTTTCGTGGGGGAAGGGGACACCAAATGGTCAAGCGTCACTGCGGAACCCTTCGATATGATGGGGTTCACGATGCATCCCCGTGACGGGTCCATCATGTACGCAAGCGGCCACCCGGGCCGCGTCGGCCAAGGCTGGGCCGTCGGCGTCGTCCGCAGCAC
>CAYOZB010000233.1:0-3912 GCA_964408365.1 uncultured Halobacteriales archaeon
ATGGTCAAGGCCGTTGTGCTCGCAGAAGGCTGCCTGGGCGAAGACATGGGAAAGACCGCGAACGGTCTCGTACTCCACTCGATGAAAGACGAGATCATCGCCGCGATCGATTCGACGCGCGTCGGAAAGGACGCCGGTCAAGTCGTGAGCGGGAAGAAGAACGGGATCCCCGTCGTCGCGAACTTCGACGAGGCCTACACGCGGTTCAAACCCAAGGCCCTCTACCTCGGAGCCGCCACCGTCGGCGGCGTCCTGCCCCCCACGTTCATCGACGCCATCAACAGCGCCCTCGGCAAGGGCTTGACCGTGTACAACGGGCTCCACACGTTCCTCCGTGACGATCCCCGCTTCGTACCCCTCATGAAGAACGGTGCGAAGATCGTCGACGTCCGCCGACCCCCGGAGAACCTCCGCGTCGCCGACGGCCGCGTCTACTACCTCAAAGTCCCACGCGTCCTCGTGATGGGAACGGACTGTGCCGTCGGAAAGCGCATGACCGTCGTCGAACTCGTCAAGGAAGCAAAGAAGCGCGGCATCAACGCCGGCTTCGTCGCCACCGGACAGACCGGCTGCATGCTTGGACCCGACGCCGGAACCGTCATCGACCGCGTGCCTTCCGACTTCTGCGCGGGACAGGTCGAACAGATGATCTGCGACGTTGCGGACCAAGGCAAGGACATCATCTTCGTCTACGGCCAAGCCTCCATCATGCACCCCGCGTATTCCGGCGTGAGCCTCTCAATCCTCCACGGCTCCGCTCCGCACGCGATCATCCTGCAGCACGACCCTGTGCGCAAGCAACGGACCATGTTCAAGAATCCGAACTACAAGGTCGCCCCCGTCAAGGAAGAGATCGACCTCATCCAGCGCCTGGGCACCGGCAAGGTCGTCGGCATCGCGATCAACGGCAAGAACTGCCACGACATCGACAAGGAGACCGCCGCCGTCGCCAAGCAGACCGGGTTGCCTGCGATCGACCCCTTGTACCGAAGCGCGTCGCTGCTGCTCGAGGCGTGCCTTGAGGAACTCGTGCGAAAAGGCGTCTACAAGCCGAAGAAGGCCACCGCGGTCGTCTAAGACTGTTCGGACGTGGCAACCGATGCAGTTCACGTTCCAGCCCGTCGACGTTCCCCTCAAGGAACCGTTCCACATCGCCACGGGGACCGTCACGACCGCACGAAACGTCCTCGCCACCGTAGCGCAGGACAACATCGAAGGGGTCGGCGAAGCCACGCCCTTCGAAGTTGTCACAGGTGGCACACAACAATTGGTGCTCACCCAACTCGCATCGGTCCCCAAGACGTTCGACTTCCACGCGAAGACGCCCATCGGTGAGGCGCTCGTGAAACTCAAAGCCGACAAGTTCGGCCCCGACGCTCGCCACGCGATCGACGTCGCCCTCCACGACTGGAGCGCACGATCCAAACGCGTTCCCCTCGCAACGTTCCTCGGCGGCGCTCCTCGACCGCTTGCGAGCTCCATCACGATCCCCATCGTGCCGCTTTCGGACGTGCCGCGC
This sequence comes from uncultured Halobacteriales archaeon, assembly GCA_964408365.1. GTDB lineage: Archaea > Thermoplasmatota > E2 > JACPAO01 > JACPAO01 > JACPAO01. The sequence goes on from CAYOZB010000233.1 coordinate 1,520, forward strand.
ATCGTCAACGCGGGCCTCGCCGCGGGGTTCACCATTTTCAAGATCAAATCCAAGAGCGGCGTCGACACCGAGACGGAACGCGTCAAGATCGTGCGCGACCTCGTGGGAAAAAGCGCCGAACTCCGCATCGACGCCAACGCCGGCTGGTCCCTGCAAGAAGCCAAGCAGATGCTTCCAGTGCTGCGAAAATACGACGTCAAGTTCCTCGAGCAACCACTCAAGCGCGACGACCTCGTTGGTCACGCCGCGCTCGTGAAGGAAAAATCCGTGCCCATCATGCTCGACGAGAGCATCTTCACCCTCGCCGACGCCCAAAAGGTCCACAAGGCGAAGGCCGCCGACCTCTTCAACGTCAAACTCGCAAAGTCCGGCGGCATCACCGGAGCCGCCCGCATCTTCAACTTCGCCGCCGAGCAAGGAGTCGACTGCATGATCGGCTGCATGATCCAGACCCGCGTCGCGATCAGCGCCGACGCCCACGTCGCAGCCGGTTTCAAGGCCATCAAATGGGTCGACCTCGACGGACACACGTTCCTCAAGACCGACCCGATCGAAGGCGGCGTCCACTTCCAGAATGGGAAGATCGTGTTCCCGGACACGCCAGGACACGGCGCGCGGCTGCGCGTGGCGCCCACCAAGGTCGCGCGCGTGGCCGCGTAGGCCGCCAACGTTAGGGGCCGCCTTTATAGGCCAACGCAGCGCCTCTTGCGTCCGTGCGCAGCGTCGCGATCCTGACGATTCTGCTCGCTTCGAGCTTTGCCGGATGCACGGACAACTCAGACGGTGGCACCCGCGAAGTCACCACGACCAAAGAAGTCGAGGTCCTCATCGAAGCCGAACCGGTTGAGGTCACCTTGGAGACGGGTGGCATCGACGGCCTCATCGTCGACGAAGAAGAACTCCCCATCGGCGGCGCCAGGGTCGTCCTCGTCGGCACCGACATCGAGACGAGCTCCGACGCCGGCGGCCGGTTCACGTTCTCCCAGGTCGACCCCGGCGACTACAAAGTGACCATCAAGAAAACCGGATTCGCCACCGCCGGCCGCGCCGTCCCGGTGATCGCCGGGGAGATCAGCCAACTCCGGGTCACGCTCAAACAACTGTTCTTCGACGTGCCCTACCACGAGACGCACCCCTGGACCGGCATGGTCCTCGCTGGTTTCTTCACGGTCGCCGTGGGAGAAGGCGGCTCGCCCGGGGACCCGTCCTGCAGCGCTTGCTTCCTTCCATGCGACACCTGCGTGACCGAGTTCAACGTCACGCGCGGCATGCGCGCCATCGTCTTCGAATTGGAAGCCCAATCCACCGTCGCCAACCCAGTCGGCGACAACGACTATTTCTGGCAGCTGCTTGGGAATTCTCGCGACTACGGCCGGTACGGCGCCGACTACTGGATCGACGGCGGCAAGCGACAGATCAACGGCGGGTGGCCCGACGGCGGCGACGACTTCCGCTTCACCATGCAATGCGGATTGGAATTCGTTTGTGTGAACCAACAGTTCACCGTGCACTTCTCGAAATTCTATTTCCAAGGACCGACCGACAATTTCACCGCATTACCGGAGTAAGCACATGGCACGCGTTTCCTTTCCCATCCTGGTCCTGAGCATCCTCCTCGCGGGGTGCGCGGGCGAACCCGGCGAAGAAGGCGTCGTCTACAACGAAGTCGAGACCACCGTCGCGCGTACGGGTGATCCGGCCGCGACCGTTACCAAGGCGCCCGCCACGCGACGTGTGTCGGACGAAGGTGGCACGATCTTCGGCACCGTCACTGACGATGAGCTGCGCCCGGTGGAAGGTGTCATCGCCACGCTCCTTGAATTCGAAGCCGACACCACGACCGACGCAACAGGTCGGTACGCGTTCACCGATGTTCCGGCGGGTCCGTACCAACTCACGTTCGACCATTCCAGTTTCGTCAGCGCTGGCCGCAAAGTGGACGTGTCCGTCGGCGTGGAGACGCGACTCGACGTGATCCTGGAGCGGCTCGCGTTCGGCGGACCTTGGCACGAGACGTTCGCGTACTCCGGTGAAATCCTGGTCGGCGAAGCGTTCACCGACCTTGCGCCCTGCGAACAAGGGGCGACCGAGTGTTACTACCGTTATGCTGGACAAGCAGATCTCAACACGATCGTCCTCGAAGCCGACTGGACCCCCACGATCCCCGGCGGACCCCTCGGCGGCTCGCAACTCTATTTCCAGGTCAGCAGCGGCGACGGCGGCACCCTCTACAAAGACGGCTACCTGCCGCCGCAAGGCAAACAACAGTTCCAAGGCGACTGGCCGCAAGACGGTACCGCCACGTTCCGACAATTCGTCGTCTGCGACCTGTTCTGGGTCTGCGTCCAACAAAAATTCGACATCTACATCACGCTCTTCTACATCGATCCGCC
>CAYOZB010000234.1:0-3859 GCA_964408365.1 uncultured Halobacteriales archaeon
TTCCTTCTCCCCTACCTCAGCTTTTACCGGTGGTTCATGTGGATCGTCCTTTTCGCACGCATCGGCCGAATGATCGACCGCACCTTGGGCGACGGATTCGTCAAACGCCACTTCCTCGCACTCACGCAGGCCATCGAGGAAGAGATCTCCGACCGGGTCCTTCTCAACATCATGTCCCGGATCGAGACCGAGCTTTCAAGCGCAAAATTCGGCGAAACGGCCGCGAAAGCCATCGCCGTCAACAAGGACGGAATCCTGCAACGCATCTACGCGGAACAATTGCCGGACACGGGCGCCTTGTCCAAGGTCGCCAACTTCACAGGCTTGCAAGGCGCGATCGAGAAGATGGAGGCGCGTGTCTTTGACGCCATCATCAAAGTGATCGGCAGCTCCGAGACGGACGGACTCATCAAGGACATCGTGACGCAGTCCCTATCACGGGCCCGGGCGGAGATCGCCGAGAAGTCATGGAAAGCCAAGGTCGGCTTACAAACGCCGAAGGCAAACTCGTGACCGGGAACTGTTGGCGGCTGACGGTGCGGCGGAATTAGCCCCACGCGTAGACAACGGCACCCATCACGGCGCCAAGCAAAATAATTGATAACGTTGCCAGCCGCATGAACACGATTTCCGGCTCCCCGCGTAGAATCCAAAGCGTCATGGCCATTTAGAATCCGCCTCGCTGTTCCTTAATCCTTTCCACCACGAAGCCGAGGCCGAAGACGCCGGCGCCCACGAGGAGCCATACCCCGAAGTCGAACCAAACCCGGTTTCGCAAGGCAATTGCAACATTGCCAATCACTTCGAGCGCAGCCACCAAAGCAACGATCCAAATCACGAATCGACTTGCGTAATCTCCCAAGACGAAGTACACCCGTAGGCTTGGTGGTGCCCCATTACATAAGACAAAAGTGGTAACCACGTTTACACGTGGGCAGAACGTAGAACGGATGACATCGCGAGCTCACGGGAAGATCCCGCGTTTCTGGATCGCGTCGGCGACGCGCTTGACGGCCAGCATATACGCGGCCTCCCGCATGGTGAGCGGACCGTGTTTCTTCTCGCGGTCGTGGATGGCGTGCACTTCGTTGAACGCCTTCGTCATGATGTGGTCCAACCGTTGGTTCACTTCGGCTTCGCTCCAGAAGAACGACTGAAGGCCTTGGACCCATTCGAAATAGCTCACCGTGACACCGCCCGCGTTGCACAACACGTCGGGGATGACGAAGATGCCGCGCTCCGTGAGGATCTTGTCGGCCTGCGGCGTGGTGGGACCGTTGGCGCCTTCGGCGAGGATCTTGCATTTGATCTTCGCCGCGTTGTCCTTGGTGATCACGCCCTCGAGTGCCGCCGGGACGAGGATGTCCACGGCGAGTTCGAGGAGTTCGGCGTTGTGGATCGCCTTGGCGCCCGGGAAGCCGACGACGCTTCCCGTGTCCTTCACGTGGGCCGCGAGTTTCTCCACGTCGAGTCCTTGCGCGTCGTGGATGCCGCCGCTGACGTCGGAGACGGCGACGATTTTGCAGCCCATCTCGGCGAAGAGAGGAGCGGCGTTTCCGCCGACGTTTCCGAATCCTTGGATCGCCACCGTCGCCCCGTTGAGTTGTAGGTTCGTATGGCGTGCCGCTTCGCGGACACAATACGTGATGCCGCGACTCGTCGCTTTCTCACGCCCTTCAGAGCCGCCGGCCTCGACGGGTTTGCCAGTGACGATCGCCGGGACGACGTAGCCTTTGTTCATCGAGTACGTGTCCATGAACCACGCCATCGTCTGCGCGTTGGTGTTCACATCCGGGGCGGGGATGTCTTTCTGTTCTCCGATGATGACCTGGATCTCGGAAAAGTAGCGACGAGCGAGGCGTTCGACCTCGTGGATGCTCAATGTCCGTGGGTCGACGATGACGCCGCCTTTGGCACCGCCGTAGGGGATGCCGACGACGGCGCATTTCCACGTCATCCACATGGCGAGGGCCTTGACTTCGTCGAGGGAGACGCGTTGGTGGAAACGCACGCCGCCTTTGCAAGGTCCGCGCGCCATGGAGTGCTGCACGCGGTAACCGGTGAACACTTTGAGCGACCCATCGTCCATGCGCACAGGCACAGAGACCTCGAGCGAACGCATTGGGCGCTTGAGGAGCTCCAGCATGTTGGGGTCGAGCTTCATGCGCTTGGCGACCTGCTCGAGCTGCTGGACGGCCATCTGCAGCGGATTGACGTTGGTGGGCACTTCGTCGTCGACCATAGTGTTCCGGGGCCCGGAGGCCCGGGATGGATTCCGCCATTAAAGGTGCCGGTCACCCAAATGTCGTGCCATGCTAGCGGCGCCCGCAAGCGGCGGTACAGCAAAGTGGGTGAAAAGAAGCCGGCCGCGGGCCGAGGCCGCGCGGCGCGGAAGGAAAAAGGGGTGGGGCGGGGGCCTGTGGCCCCCGCCGGGTTGGGTGGCTTAGCAGTCTCAGATGGTGGCGTCGTTGGCCATCTTGGTCGGCTCTGCGACGAGGACGCGGTTGCCGATGATCGCGATCGCGGACGCTTCGCCTGCGGTCGTGGTGATCAACGTGGCCAGGACCTCGATCGTGTGGGTGTCGCTTCCCATGTTCTGGCGGATCCAAGTGAAGGAGTGCGAGCTCTTGGTGCGGATGTAGTCGGCCTCCTGGTCCATGCCGTCCTCGGGGTCCTCTTGGTCGGTGACTTCGCGCTGGTATTCGCGGTCGCAGAATGTGACCTTGTCCGTGTCGTCGCCTCCGGCCGGCGGGTTTTGCGGGGGCTCGCTGACGCTGTTGATGGGCACGATGACGTCGTCGACTTCGATCCAGACGAGAACCGTCGAGTGTGCGTTGGAGACCGGGTTGTCGTTGTTCGTGGTAAGGTCGGTCCAGATCGTGCACTCGAGGGACACCGTGAAGATCATGTCGGTCGGCTTGGAGGTCTTTGCGGTTGCCGTTAGGATCACGGCTTCTTCTTGCGGTCCGACGACTTCGACCTTCGAGCCGGATCCAACGACCTTGTTCGCCGGCGTGCTGTGGTTGTTCGTTCCAGTTCCGTTCGATGTCGCGACGTTCGCGGGCTCCGCGGGGAGGAGCGTCGGGACGGTCACGATACCAGCGAGCACTAGCGTCAACAAGATGTTCGTAAAGATTCCAGAAGCCACGAGGGACCACCTTCGCGTCGGGATTTTTTCATGGGTATGTAGAACGGTTGGTACGAATCTGCGTGGAAGTCCGCTCGAACCGCGGTGGCCGCCGCTGAAAGGAGTGAAAGGGGTGGGGCGGGGGCTTTTGCCCCCGCCGGGTTGGGTGGCGAATCAATCGGATCAGGTGACGGAGAAGAAGATGGTGGGCCGCGAAGAAAATGTTCGCGGGCCGCTCAGATGATCTCCCGTCGCCACCTACAGACTGGAGAATGTTTTCCGGACTATTAGCCGACATGGCGAGCCGTGGTGGACCCCACCGCAACGTCAGCGGATTTCGCGGCTTGTCCACGCGCGGAGCGCAAAGAAGAATGGACTTTTGGGCCGCGCAGGCAGTCGTAAACGAACAGCATCGTGAACCCGCATGTGACCGCGTCACCCTCTCACGATTCGTGCAGCCAGACGATCACCCCGCGGCCGTTCGCGGCAAGCAGGACGAGGCCGACGACGCCATCGCGTACGGTGATCGCGCTGGAACTGAGTCCCATTTTTGGCAATTCTGGGTGCAAGGGAGAAGGTAGGGTTTTAGACGCGTTCGGGCTCCGCCGGGTCGGTGGGCATGGCCCGAGAAGTGGATGTTCTTGTCATCGGCGCGGGACCCGGCGGCTACCACGCAGGGATCCGCAGTTCGCAGTTGGGAAAAAAGACCCTCGTCGTCGAGCGGCAATGGGT
>CAYOZB010000235.1:0-3840 GCA_964408365.1 uncultured Halobacteriales archaeon
CCGTGTTTGCGGAAGATCTTCAACACTTGGCGATGCGCCGACGGCCGCGGTGACCACAAGTGCTCGAGGTAGCGTTTGTGGATCTCGATCTCGGCGTCAATGACGCCATCCTCGTAGACGCGTACATGGACCTGTTTGTCCCCGAGATCTTTGATGAGCCCGTACGCGTGGCCTTTGTGCCGCCACTGCAACGCTGTGGATTGGAACCCTTCCATCTCGAGCGCCGTGCGCACCCGTTCCATGTACGCGCGTCGGGCGCGCGGACCCAACATCTTCCAATGCGCCACCGCGCGGGTCGAAAGTTCGGCGCGATGCGAACGCTTGTGTTCCACGAGGGCCGCTTTTTTGGTGAGCAGGGCTTTCTTTCGCGCGGCCAATTTTGCCTTCTTGGCAGGGAGGCTCGCGTGCTTCGGGGAAGAAGGAGACCGCGACACCAACAGAGAGGTATTGCGTTCGACCGGACTTGAGCCTTTTTCTTCTGCCGCCTCGGTTCCCATTCAGACCGATGACTCGAGCGACCGCACACCGGCGCCAGCCTTGGCCCCATCCGGTATCAGGTGCGAACCTTTATGTATTCTGAGCACTCAGAATAATACGAACAGTATGACTGGTCGAGAGCGAAGGATTCGCACTGTCAAGGTCAATGACCGAGGACAATTGGTCATTCCAGAAGACGTCCGGCAAGACCTCCAAATCGGGGTGAACACGACGTTGGTCCTGCTTCAACGGGGCGACGAGATCGTGCTACGCAAAGAGGCCGACGTCCTCGACGATCTGGAAGGCGGATGGCGAGACATCGCGCGCCATGCGCTTGGTCGCGCGTGGGACGCCGAAGACGACGTGTGGGATGAGCACTACAAAACCGAGGCCGCATGAAACAGAAAGACATTGTCTGGGTTCGCCTGCCGTTCTCGGACCTTGAAGGCCAGAAGGCGCGGCCCGCACTCGTGGTCTCTCGTGACGCCTACAACCAGGCCAACGATGACGTCGTGGTGTGCGCCATCACTTCCAATCTAAAGTCGGGCGAATACAAAGTGGCCATCACGGAGAAGAACTTGGACGCCGGAACCTTGCCCCTACCCAGCATGGTACGAGCGGACAAAGTCCTACACATCGAGAAAAAACTCATCGACCGAACCTTGGCGCGCGTCACGAATCGGACCTACGACGAGGTCGTGAATCGGCTCCAGGCCCTCGTCCGCCGACAAAAGGCGACGGCGCGCTAAAGCCGCCTGAAACCCGGCACGGGAATCGTTACGAAGCCCCGGGGCGCCCCGCGGCCCTTTAAACGATGGCCGGTTTGGGCGACGCACGAAGCCCTACCGAAGCCAAGACCGGTTCGAGCGGTTCCTCGGTCGACTCGAACGCCAAGCCGAACGCACACGAAGCTTGCGCGTTCCTCTCTACGAACAAGCAGACATCGCGAAGGCGAAGAAAATCCTTGACGTCGGCTGCGGCTCCGGACACGTCACGAAGGATCTGTGCCGCCTGACCAAAGGCGCCGTGGTGGCCGTCGACAACGATTCGGCGATGCTCACCGCATGCCGGAAGGTCTTGCATAACGTGAAGAACGTCACGATCGAGGAAGCGGACGCGCATCGGTTGCCGTTCCCGGACGCGTCCTTCGACGTCGTCGTTGCGAACCTCTTCTTCATGTGGGCCCAAGACCCACCCGCAGCCGCCGTGGAGATGGCCCGCGTGGTCAAGCCCGGGGGCCGCGTCCTTGCCTCGATGGAGCCGGATTACGGCGGCAAGGTGCACCATCCCGAGAACCCTGTCGTCGACCAAGTGTTCCAAGGCGGCATGATCGAACGAAAAGGCGGCGATCCGCACGCCGGGCGCAAACTCCGCACCTACTTCGTCGAAGCCGGCCTCGACACGGTCATCGGCCTGAGCAACCCCGAAGTCCCCTCCTGCGAAGAAGATCTCGAAAGTTACCAGTTGGAGAAGGGATTCTACCGGCGAGCGCTCCAAGACGCCGGGTTGACCAAGGAGAGCATCGACGCGTGGGAACGCGACTACCTGGCGTCGCTCCGCCACGGCACCCAGCTGAATTACTTGCCCCTGTTCTTCGCCCTCGGCACAAAAAATAAACCAAGAACGTCACCGAAAAAGACTAAGAGACACCCCTGAGGTCCGACGACGTGGAATTTTCAAGCGAAACGACCCCCACTCAGATCCTCCTCCTCGGGGAGATCATAACGACCGTCCTCGTCTACCTCGGCGTGCGCGCCATCCGCCAAAACGCCGTCCACCGACACCGACTCCTCATGCTCTGGTCCCTCGGACTCAACCTCATCCTGCTTGCCAGTTTCCTCGTCGTCGACGCCATCCGCGCCTCGAACACCATCGAACGCGGACTCACCACCCCCCTCTACGTCTTCATCCCCATGCTCGTGATCCACCTCAGCATCGCCATCACCGCCCTCACCCTCGCCGTCATGGCCTGGCGCATCGGGCGAAAAGGCGTGATCCGCGACGCCGACAACCGCGTCACCGATCTCTCCCCCGAAGTCCGCCTCAAGCACAAACGCATCGCCAAGTTCTACCCCAACCTCTGGTACGCGACGCTCGTCACGGGGCTTTTGCTCTACGCGGCCCTGTACCTGCGGTTCTGAGCGACTCAGCGTTTCAGGCAACTACTTGAAGTGAACTCCAAATCCGCGCGGACCGTGGACGCGCAGCGACGGTTGGAACTCCTTCGACGCAACAGCGCCGAGATCGTCACCGAGGAAGAACTCCAGAAACTCGCCACCGACCTCGCAGCCGGAGCGAAACGCAAAGGGTACATCGGGTTCGAACCGAGCGGCCGCGTCCACCTCGGCTGGAAAGTGTGCGCCGACAAGATCACCGACTTCGTCGAAGCCGGCGTCGACATGAAGATCCTCCTCGCCGACTGGCACGCGCAGATCAACGACAAACTCGGCGGCGACTTGCAAAAAATAAAAGTCTGCGGCGAATACATGAAGCACTGCTTCGCCGCGCTCGGCGTCCCCGTGGCGAAACTGGAATTCATCTTCGCCTCCGATTACGTCAACGACCCAAAGTACTGGGCCGCCGTCATCGCCGTCTCCAAATCCACGAGCATGGCACGGATGCGACGCGCGATGGATATCATGGGCCGTTCCGCCGAGGACGCGGACAAGGACATGTCGAAGTTCCTCTACCCCGCGATGCAAGTGGCGGATATTTTCCACTTCGACCTCGACCTCGCCTACGGCGGCTTGGACCAGCGTCACGCGCACATGCTTTGCCGCGACGTCGCCCACAAACTCGGGAAAAAATCACCCGTCGCGATCCACACTCCTCTTCTGCCCTCGTTGCAAGCGCAGGGGCGCATGGACCCGATCGAGTCGAAGATGTCGAAGAGCGACCCAAAGAGCGGGATCCTCATCCACGACACCGTCGAGGAGGTTCAGCAAAAAATAAACGCGGCGGTCTGCCCGCAAGGCACGGCCGAGGGCAACCCCGTCCTCGACCTCGTGCGGCTCATCATCTTCCCCGGCCACCTCCACCGCGGCGCCGAAAAACGCGAATTCGTCGTGGAACGACCCGACAAGTTCGGAGGACGCGCAACGTTCCCAGACTACGCCGCATTGGAACAGGCCTTCGTCGGCGGAAAACTCCACCCGATGGATCTCAAGAAAGCGTCCACGAAGTACGTCAACGAGATCCTCGAACCCGTCCGGACCTACTTCCAAAAGAACCCAAAACCGCTCGAAGAGATGCGCGCCGTGACCGTCACGCGGTAACACGTCGGAACAAACGGTGGCGGAGTCTTCCGGCGGCTTCAAGTTTAAATGGAGGGCCTTCTTCGGGCCAATCCCGCACTTCGGGTCT
>CAYOZB010000236.1:0-3816 GCA_964408365.1 uncultured Halobacteriales archaeon
GGCTGGCCAGCGCGTACGCGCCGGGGCCGAGGGCGACCTCGACGAGGTTGGCCGTCGGCGGGTTGGCCGCAAGCATGGCCGCGTCGAGGGCGAGGACCAGGATGAGGCCGGTGAGAACGATCCGGTGCGCGTTGGTCCCGGCAAACGGAGTGACCCATGGCGTGCGGAGCGTTCCGAGGAAGAGGAGGTAGATCCAGGGGACCGTGGCCGCGCTGAGGGCAAAGCCGGCGCCGGCGAAGAGGACGATCGGCGTGCGTTCGACGGCGGGGTCGTAGAAGAGGACGAACGTGCCGAGGAAGGCGGCGAAGACACCCTCGAAGGCAAGGACGAGGGCCAGACGGCGGTTGGCGGCGGCGTGTGGGTTCGCGTGCAGGAGGAACGCGGCAAAGGCGAGTGCCACCAGGGTCGCGGCGTACCCGACGAGGCCGAACCACGAGCCTGCTACCATGCGGGGCTCGGAGGAGCCCGGGTGGGTTTAAGGGTGATGCGGGCGAGGCGTCGTTTTTGCAATCTAGGCACGATGCATTCCCAAGCGAGGTGGCGAACGGTTGACCTAAACCGCCGAACGAAGCGAGGTCGACTTGAGCGATTTGTTAACGAGACCTGTTTTTCATTTTCGCATGCCGGCTGTTGGGCACCCGGGTGCGTAGTTGGATTTCCCCGCCGCTCACGCCTGCTCTAGTTCCGTCTGTTCGGATTCGGCGCCCGCGGTCTCGGTCTCGCCTTCGCTTTCGGATCGCTCGCCTTCAAGAGGTCGTCGGTCACGGCGTTCCGTCTGCGATTCCTTCGAGGATTCGGAGGTCTCAGCGGCCTGGACGTTGGCCTCCTCTGCTTCTTCGCGGGCACCTTCTTCTTGGCGACCTTCTTCGGCCATGGCCGTTAACCCTGCGTCCGGGTTACTTAGCGCTTCTAGGACGAAAGGCGGCGCCCGCACGCGGACTTGACGGGTCCACTCCCGGCCCGTCTGCGTTTAATCCTCGGTCGGCCTGCCTCGCAGGCCTATGGTGGGTGGACACGGCACGGGAAAAGTGGTCTTGGTCGTCGATGACGAGGACGACATCCGCGAATCCGTCGCCGAACTCATCCGCGCCAAGATCCCCGGCTCCCGCGTCCTCACGGCAAAAAGCGGCGAAGAAGGCCTCAAGATCCTCGCGACCGACCCGGCCCGCGTCATCGTCGCCGACTACAAGATGGACGGCATCGACGGCATCGAATTCCTCAAACGCAGCCGCCTGATCGTCCCCAATGCCGCACGGTTGATGATGAGCGCCTACGCCGACCGCAGCCTCGCCATCGAAGCCCTCAAAGAAGCCGACGTGGCCCTCCTTGTCACGAAACCGTTCCAGTTGGATTACTTCGTCCAACTCATCGGAACCATGTTGAAACGACGCTGAACCATTCACACGTCCGCAACGACGCGGATCACGTCCCGGTGGTTGAGCACGTGGTCGGCGCCGATCGTGCGACGCGCCTTGACGTCGATCGCGCGGATGAAATGTTTCCCCAAGTCCGTGTGGATCCGCGACGCGAACTCCTTTGCCGTCGTGCCCTGAGGAACAAAGTGAGCGTCGGGGAGGATGTTTCCTTTCTTGTCCGTCAGTTTGGTCTCATCCTCCACAGGGAACACCACGATGAGTTTCAAGAGCTCGAACGCCGCCGCCTCCACGGCTTGGAGAACGCCGGTGGAACCGTAGGGTTGGAGCACGTGTTGCCGGATGTAATCCAACGCCTGGTGTTGTTTCGCGTTGAGCTTGGCGGGTTCCTTGACGGTGAACTCCGGCCCGCCGGGATTGTAGTCGACGAGGCCGACCTTGGAGGCGCCGCGCAACGCGATCTCGCCGTCGGCACCCGTGGCGATCGCTTGGCGTCCGCTGATCTTGGCCCGGAGGGCGTCCATGCGTTCCTTGGGGACCTTGTCGGCCTTGTTGAGCACGAGCAGGCTGGGCTTCGCCATCTGCCGGATCGCCTGCGCCACCGCAAGAAGACCGGCGTCGCCCCACGTGGAGGGTTTCGCAACGTCGACGGGGGCGACGCGGAGCGCTTGGTGAAGCTGGGGGTCCGAGACACCGAGGCCGGTGAGTTGTGCCTTGAGGACGACGTCGATCTTTTCGGCGGCCGATTCCACTTTCTTGGCTTGTCGGATCCAGTCTTTGCCGATGATGCCGTGGATCCACCAGTCGATCTCGTTTTCCAAGAATTCGATGTCGGTCGTCGGGTCGTGGGAGCCGGCGGCGACGGGTTGGCCTTCTTGGTTGGTGGACCCGGACGCGTCGAGCACGTGGAGGAACGCGTCTGCTTGGCGCAGGTCATCGAGGAACTTGTTGCCGAGGCCGCGGCCCTCGTGAGCTCCGGGGACCAATCCGGCGACGTCGATGAGTTCGATGGGGACGAACCGGGTGCCGTTGAGGCAGGAACCATGGACGGGGGTGCATTGGACGCCAAAGTCCTTGTCCACACACGCAACGCGGGCATGGGCGACGCCACGGTTCGGATCGATCGTCGTGAACGGGTAGTCGGCAATCGTGACGTCCTTCAATGTGGCGGCTTTGAAGAACGTCGATTTTCCGACGTTTGGCTTTCCGACGACCCCGATCTTCACGGCAGTCGCCGAAGGGCACCGCTTCTAAAAACCTGGTCCAAGCACCGGAACGCGGTGGACCCTACTCCGAAATGTTTATCCTTGATTGGGGAGCGTGTCAGGTTTGGTGGAAAACGTGCGGCTTGGATGGCTTGCAATCTTATTAGCAGGAACGTTGGGATTGAGCGGATGCACCGGAGCGGCGGGTTGTACAGCGAACAACTCGACGGACGGCCAGGTGGCCCTTTGTAACTCTCCAGGGAACTTCTCGTACTCGACGAATGCCGGCATGAGCACGAGGACCGACACGTACACGTGGAGCAACTCGGCGTCGACGGCGAAGGTCGATTGGTCGATGAACATGGGCATGGGCTCCGCATCGATCACCATCAAGGACGCCACGGGCAAGCAGGTCTTCACGAAGTCCTTCTCCGGCTCAGGCCAACAAGCGAGCTCCTCGACCACGAGCACGGGCGAGTCGGGCGAATGGACCATCACCGTGAAGATGACGGGTGCCTCGGGCCAAGTGGCCTTCAACGTCCACTCGAGCTAGGCGCCGACCCCGCCGGGTCCGCCGTGGGCTCGGCGCTCGCTCTTCCCCTCATCTTCCAAGCGGGGAAATTCTCGCTGCCGCCTTAGAACGTGACCTTCTGGATCTTCGCTTCCAGGTCCGCGATCGTCGAGTCCCCCGCGACGTAACTGAGGAAATCGCTCATCTTGACGATCCACAATTGGTGCGGGTCCTTGCCGACGTACTGGAACGCGTAAATGTACTCCGACGAGGGGCTCGCATCCGCCGCCGACCCGATGACGAACCGTTGGTACGTGTCCGCCTGCGCGAGGCTCGTGTTGGGCAACGTGTACGCGACGTAGGCGCGGTCCTCGTTGGTGTCCACGAACGGATTGTCGATGGCCGCCGCGACGAGGGCCGCATAGAGCGCGGCGTTGGTGCTGCGGGTGCCGGCGCTCACGGGGTCGCTGAATTCGGCGCTCGAGGGCGGCGTGAGGAGGAACAGGAACAATCCGCCAAGGAGTGCGATGACCACACCGATCGTCACGAGGCCGATCATCAAGCCGCGTCGACGCTGCGTCGGTTTGGCGGCTTCGTCGGGCTTCGACGCTTCAGGAGCCGGGTCGGCGGCTGCGGGCATCGCGGGCGGCGTGGGGGCAGGCGTCGTCGGGGGCGCGGGTTCGGCGACAGGCGCTTCGAGGGCTCCGTCGCTCATGGCGTCGCCTCC
>CAYOZB010000237.1:0-3763 GCA_964408365.1 uncultured Halobacteriales archaeon
GGGAATTCTTCGCCCGCCTGTTTCCGAAGCCGGTTGGTCCACTCGGCGAGCACGGTGCGCGTCGCTTCGAAAAGTCGTTTCACGTCGCCGGGCGCCATTTTTTGGGTCAGGAGTACGGGGGATAGTTTCGCGCGATGGAGGATCTCGTCGCTGTAGGCGTTGCCGACGCCGGAGACGATCCGGGGGTCGGTCATGGAGCGTTTCAGGGTGTGGTTCTCGGAGCGCAACGCCGTGGCGAACTTTTCAAGCGTTGTCTCGAGGGGTTCGACGCCTCCTTGGTGGAATTCTTCGAGCGCCGATTCTCCTCGGACGATGTGGAGCGAGGCGCGCTTCTTCGAGCTTGCTTCGGTGAGGAAGAGGCTGCCGTTGTCGAAGTCGAAGGACGCGAGACCGGTCTTTCGACTTAGCGCGGCGCCACGTTTCTTCCAGTGAAACCGTCCGGCGACCATGAGATGGAAGACGAGGCAGAGACCGTTGTCGAGATGCCAGACGATGCGTTTTCCGATGCGGCTGACGCGGACGACGGTCTTGCCTTGGGCGTCCGCGATGGGCGGATCGTAGGTGCGCAGGAGGAACGGGCTCGAGAGCCGGATGGCGTCGAGGCGTCGTTTCCCGATGAGCCGCGTGAGGGCTTCGACGTAGACGGTGATGTCCGGCAGCTCGGGCAAGGCCGGGGTCGATGGGTTTGGGTTAAAAGGATTCTACTTTCAGTGAGCCCCCCTGACACCATAAGTCCTGGGACGACCCAAGCGGATGCGTGTGGACGCCGCTCCTTGATCCGGGCCGTTTGGTCCTGGCGCATGGCCCGCGAGGCCTGATGCGGGGCTTCCATCAGGAGTTGGCCCATTTCGTCGTCCATCACCGAAGCGGTACGGTGCTTTGGTGCGATGGCGAGCACGGGATGAATCCGTACGATTTTGCGGAGCTCAATCTTGAGCGTGGCTACGATGCGGACTTCGGCTCCGACCGTGTGCTTGTGAAGCGTTGCATGACGCCGTTCCAGTGGGACACGGTTCTTACCAAGCATTTGGATCAGAAACTGATGGGCAGCGACACGTCGCTTGTGCTCGTCGCTCCGTATGATCAGCTCTTCTCGACGGACGAACTCAAGGATTGGGAGCAGGAGGATTACGTCGCGTTCAGTCTGAAGCATCTCAAGTCGTTGGCGCAGCGGCACAAGGTGCCCATCGTCTTGTCGGTGGACATGGCGCGTTGGTGGAAGACGCATCCGATCCTGGCGCGCATGGCGTTCGAACAGGTGGATTCTCGATGGAGCATCGCACGGCTCGGGAACGGTTGGCGTGCCGTGAAGGACGACAACGAAGCGTTGGTGGAGACGTTGTCGCAGCGGCAAGTGACGTTGCGGGATTTCGTGCCGAAGAACGAAGTGAAGAGTCCGATCGATGCGGGTCTTCCTCAATTGGGTCGGTCGTGACGGTTTAGCGTTTTGGCTTGGCGGCACTCGGCGAGAGCAGCCGACGGCACATTGGGCTTGTGCCGATCTTGCCTGCTAGGCGACGGCTGGTTCGGCCGTCAGGGTGTGTTTGCCGGCCCAGTCCGAGAGACCTTTGAACACGCTGTCGAACTCGATGGTCTTCGGCGTGGGCGCATATTCGACGCGCGGTGGGATCTCATTGTAGGCGGTGCGCGTAAGGAGTCCGGCCTTGACGAGGTTCTGAAGCCGGTCGGTGAGCGTGTTCGGGCTCATCTTGAGCGCGCGTTGCAGGTCGACGAACCGGCGCGGCTTCGGCTCCCGGATGAAGACGTGGAGGATGTCGAGGACGTATTGTTCGCCGAGAAGGTGGAGGAGTTCGCCGATCTTGCATCCCTGCGTCCGGATGGCGGCCGCTTCTCTCCGGGGGGTGGCGACGCGCACGGGACGCGAGTTCGGCATAGGCTTTACTATTTGTTTTGAAGTATTAAAGCTAGCCACTTGCAAGTGTGATAGTGGCTCCTTCACTTCAAACTGGACAGTATATTGCTATCAGAGTAATAGTATTGGTTGGAGACACCAAATGGACACCTCATCCGGACCCAACCGCACGCCCGACCGTCGAATTCCCGAGCACCTTCGCGTGTTCCTGGAAACCGAGACCATCGCAGGTCATTTAGAACATGGAAACCACGCGATCGGACGGGAGTGGTAAACCATGGCGAGCCCCACGGAGATCCTGTTCCTCGCCGGACGCATCATCCTCGGCGCCTACTTCCTCAACGCCGGCTTTGCCCATTTCCGCAACCGCACCATGATGGCTGGCTACGCGGCCTCGAAGAAAGTCCCCTTCCCGATGCTGTCGATCCTCGGCACCGGCGTCCTCCTCACGGTCGGCGGACTGAGCCTCATCACGGGACTCTACCCGTACGTCGGACTCGCCGCGGTCGCGCTGTTCCTCGTGGGCGTCACACCGATGATGCACAACTTCTGGAGCATCCAAGACCCGATGACGCGCATGGGCGAACGCATCAACTTCCTCAAGAACGCCGCCCTCCTCGGCGCCGTCCTCGCCATCACCGCCGTGCCGCAACCCTGGTCCTACAGCGTCGCCCTGGCGCTCGGAGTCTAAGAGTGGACGACATCGCACACGCCCCGACTTCCGAAGGCGATCTCCTCGACGCCCTCCAGCGGTCCTCCTCGGCCCCCCAGATCTGGGTCGAACGACGACGCTACGGCAAGGAGGTCACCGTCATCGAGGGCCTCGCCGACGTTGAACGGATCGCGAAGACCCTCAAACAACGCCTCGCGGTCGGCGGCACCATCAAAGAGGGACGCGTCGAGCTACAAGGGGACCAACGTGCACGAGCACGTGCGGTCTTGAAGGAACTCGGCTTCGACAACGCGACAACCTAGCGGCGTCATCGTCAGTCTGGTCATGGGTCCTCGTACCAGATCGAAGCGCCCACTGTGAAGCGAAGATCGCCGCCGGGCCCATCCAGGGCGCCCTTCCATTCGACCGCCTTGACAGCGATGAAGACGTCCCCGTCGCGCATCCCTTCGGAGATGGCTTCGCGCGGAACGTACAACGTGAGCGGCGAAAATCCACTCGCGGACTTTGCGGACTGTCCGCCGACGAACGGAACTACCGTGCGGTTCGCGCTCCAGGAGACGGTGGCGTTGAACGAAAGCTCCGTCTCGGGAGCATCCCACTGCATGTCAAGGGTGAAATTCTCAAGGCGCGGAGGAAGATCGGGGAGACTGCCGTCGAAACGCGGCGCGGGGATGCGCGCGGCTTGGCCTCCGCAGGTCGATCCCGACAGAGGAGAGCGGACGCAGGATCCGTCGTCCACCTCTCCGAGGAAATTGAAGAGCCGTCCCCCGACGTTCGCGAGTTCCCGCGTGATGGAATTGTTCCCGGGCCGCAATTGAATGGTCTCTGGGCGTCCCTCGTAGCCGGATGCCACGACAAGGAGGATGGTGTGGCCGAGTGGCAAGTCGTCGAGGGTCGCGCGACCATCCGCGGCCGTCGTGGCGTGGCGACCGAGAAAGGGAAGCGTCACGTTGGCGTCGGCAAGCGGTACGGATTCTTCGTCCAGGACCTGGATCTCGAGCGTCGCGCGTGGCGCAGAAGGCGCGCTGCGCGGGTCGGGGGCACCGCAGCCCGAGAGAAGCGCAACCAGGAGGAGGCCCACAAGGACACGCACATGATCGACCCTCGTTGACGATTCTTCAATGCTTTGGTCGCAACGGAGACACCGAACAGGGGTCGGTTGCACGGGATTGTCCTAAAAATCGGAACAAGTAAACCTCGTCAGGTTCCAAACGATC
>CAYOZB010000238.1:0-3728 GCA_964408365.1 uncultured Halobacteriales archaeon
TGTGCTATCAGGGCACTTCGTTGACTAATCGAAGGATGCTGCGATCGGTCGTTAAACCCGCTGAGTAGAGTTCCACTGGAACCCGATAGCCCAACGCTTGGTGCGGTCGGACCGTGTTGTAATGGTCCACCCAACGGTCCAGCAGCTGCTGCGCCTCGGCGAGGGTTCGGGGCTGGGGTTGGTGCGCGAACCATTCCCGGTTCAACGATCCGTGCCAACGCTCGATCTTTCCGCACGTCTGCGGATGGTACGCCCGCGCGCGGATGTGGCGGATGCCCCAACCGTCCAGTTTCTGCGTGAACAGGGTGGGGTAATCTTGGTCGTGGCGGCTGCTGAACTGGGCGCCGCGGTCCGTCAGGATCTGCAAGGGCACGCCCCAAAGTCGGATCGCGGCTTCGACCACGGCGATGGCGTCGGCGCTGGTGGGAACCTGGCCCAGGACCCGGCTCGAGAGCAAGAACCGCGTGCAGTCATCGATCACATTCATGGCGTAAACGGTGCGACCGTCGGTGAGACGGAACTCCTTGAAATCCATCTGCCACAAGTAGTTCGGGAACGGGCGCTGGAACCGTCGATACTGGTACCAGTGACGCTTGGCACGCTTGACCAGCCGAGCTTCGACCAGGATCCGGTTGATGGTGTCGTGGCTCAACGGGATCTGGGCCACGATCTGCAGTTTCTTCGCGCCCAGGTGCGGGAACCGTTTCTTGGCAGCCAACACGGCGTCGGCGTGCTCGTGCCGACGGGCATGGATCCGGTGCGGGCGACGCGACCGATCGTCCAAGGCGGCCCACGTTTTGCCTCCCTCCTTGAACCGGCGGACCCATTTCCGGACCCACTGGTGGTCCACGTCCATCACCGCGGCAATCCACTCGATCGGCTTGCGGTCACGCCACAACCCGACCGCGACCTTTCGCGGCTTCGACCACGGACAATACTTTTTTCGCGCCCACATCACTGTTCGGCTGAGGTTCGGTGCCTCGTTCACGGCGGTCTACCAATCCCGTCAACGAGGCGCCCAGCCTCATCTCGTTAACCCGAACCCACCCACCCCCTGTTTTCCTCTGAAACGGGGGTTTGGACGAAGGGGTCAAGAATCGGCCGAGCCGGAGGTCTTGAACCTTCGTCAACGATGTGTTCGGATTGGAGACCGGCGGCGTACTGGGCTCAGACAAAGCTTTTAGCCAAGGGTCCCGTCGATTCGAGCGAGGCCACAGATGCAAACCCAGCGCCTAGTCCTAGTTTTGGCGATCCTTGGAGCCGTCGTCCTGTCCGGATGCACCGGAGACGGCGGACTCCTGACTTCAAAAGACTCCAAAGGCGGCGCCAAGCGCGTCACCGGCGTCGGCGGCTTCGTCGGCGAAGCCTACGCAGGCGCCGTCGACCAAAACCGGAGCGCCGCTCCCGATTACGACTTCACCAATGTCGTCGAGGGCGACCACGGCGCCCCCGGCCTCCACGCTGTGCGCTCCCTCCACGAACACTCATTCGGCCTCGAACAGGTCGGCTACAGCCCGCTCGTCGACACCCGCGACCCGACGGCCTGGGACTCCGGCTTCACCGCCCTCGACACGTGGGACGACGGCGTCAACTTCTACGTCTGCGTCACCCACTTCGCTGGAAACGGCGGCGCCGACATCGCCGATATCACGGACCCCGCGAACATCAAGATGCTCGCCCACATCGACTCCGGCATGGTCAACAGCGACTGCCAGTTCACCGACGACGGCAAGTACCTCTTCTTGGGCGCGTACACCGGCCGCGACGAGATGAACGACGTCATGGCGCAGTACCGCGACATGTTCCGCGAATCGATCCCGGTCGCTGGCATGTACGACCTCTTGGGCAACGGCGTCTCGGTCTGGAACATGGAGGACAAGTCGAACCCACAGTTCATCCTCTTCAGCGACACCGGCACCTACCACAACCTGTTCACCGTCACCATCAACGACGTGTACTGGCTCATCCAGACGTACCCCAGCGACGCCCGACCGCACAACATCTACCGGTTCAACCCCGAAGGCCAAGGCGCCGTCATCGGCGTCAACCGCACCGAATACATGACGCACGACATGACGGTCGCCCGGCACCCGATCACCGGCGACTGGCTCCTCTACACGGGCAAAGGTCGCGGCATGGGCATCATGAATTTCAACAACCCCGAGGCCCCGGTCGAGATCGGCGTGTGGGTCCCGCCCGCGACCAGCGAGACCGGACAGGATCCCGTCGCCGGATGGCACGAGCAAGAGGTCATTCCGCACTTGGTCGACGGCAAAGCGCTCGTCATCGTCGCCGGTGAACGCGGGGACGGCGAAAGCGAACCCTACGGAGTCATCGACGTCACCGACCCCACGGACCCCGTGCTCCTTGCACAATGGGATCTCCCCGGTAAGCCCGGCAACCAGTTCCCCGACAACTTCTACACGTACAGCCCCCACGAGATCGGCACCTGGAACGGCTACGTCACGATCGCCAACTACCACGCAGGCGTCTGGCTCTGGGATGTGGGCAGCCTGGAACGTATGCTCAACCCGGTGACGCTCGGACAGTTCTACGGCAGCGAAGACCCCGTCGCCAACGGGGCCCCGCAGAACCCGCCGTTCGCGTTCAACCCGGACCACTGGGGCGCCTACTTCGACAGCCGCGGACACGTCATCACCGCGGACTGGGGCAGCGGCCTCTACGTCCTCGGGTTCGACAAGACCGGCACCTGGGTGCCCCCGGCCAACGGCAAACAACCGTAATCCGGGCTGGTCTGGCGCCGCCTGCACACAACGCCTAAATAAGGGCGTACCGAACCGAGGATTGCACATGCGGAGCTTGGTCGTCCTCGTCGTCGCGTTCTTCCTTGCCGGCTGTGCCGACAAGCCCGACGCCAACGCGAAGGACCCCTCGGATCCAACCGACTCGGCCTTGCCCGCGGGCATCACGAACATCCTCGAGGGAACCGTCCAAGCCGTCGACGTCGGACCCCTCGAAGGCGTCTTCATCCGACTCGATGGTTCCAACCAGACCCGCAACACCACGGCCGCCGGCTACTACCGCTTCGAGAACCTCGAACCCCGCGACTACATCGTCATCGCCAGCATCGACGGGTACCGACCGAAGACCCTGCGCGCGGTCGTCGAGGAAGACAAAGCGTTCCTGCTCGATTTCCTCCTGGAAGCGATCCCCGTCGCAAGACCCTACCATGAGACCGCCATCCAACGCGGCCTCATCGAATGCCAGGTCCATTACCAGACGAACGAAGACAGCCCCAATCGTCCCAGTTGCGGAAGCGGCGCCGACCCGAACGCAAAACCCACCCTCATCTTCAACGTCGGACCGGCCGCCGCCCAGATCATGATCGAGATGACTTGGACCCCGCGCACCCAGTTCGCCAGCCACCTCACCCTCACCGCAGAAGAGACGAAGGGCCAGACCGAACTCGCCTACGTCCACTCCGCGAACATCCTGCGCGTCGCCGTTTCCGAGAACGTCGTGCGAAAATTCTACCAGACGGGCGGCGAACTCATGACGACCGTCGAAGCCGGACCCAGCATCACCGGCGACGAAGCCGCCGCCGACGTCGGCCTTGGGTTCCAACAAGACTACGAGATCCATCTCACCGTGTTCTACCACGAGATCGGACCCCCGACGTTCACGGCCATCGAAGAATAAACAAGCCGGCCGTCGACAAAAGAGGAGTGGGGTGGGCCGGACTTGAACCGGCGACCTCGGCGTCTTCA
>CAYOZB010000239.1:0-3726 GCA_964408365.1 uncultured Halobacteriales archaeon
CGAATCGATCCTCGAGGACGTGTACGGCGAATCGAACCAGACCCTCGACCGACAGAAAGCCGAACTCCAGCGCGAAATGAAGGGAGAGTGAACCCGTTGACCGAAATGACCCTCATCCAGACCGTCACCCACACGCTTGACCACGAGATGGGCCGCGACGACCGCGTCGTCGTCTTCGGCGAAGACGTCGGAAAGAACGGCGGCGTGTTCCGCGCGACCGACGGGTTGCAGAAGAAATACGGAGAGAACCGTTGCTTCGACACGCCCCTGGCCGAGTCGGGCATCGTCGGCGCCGCCATCGGCATGGCCCTCTACGGGTTGAAGCCGGTCCCGGAGATCCAGTTCCAGGACTTCATCTTCCCCGCCTTCGACCAAATCGTCAACGAAGCCGCCAAGATCCGCTACCGCAGCGGCGGACAATACACGGTCCCTATGGTCATCCGCACGCCCTACGGCGGCGGCATCAAAGGCGGACTTTACCACTCGCAGTCCGGCGAAGCGTACTTCACGCACACGCCCGGCTTGAAGGTCGTCGTGCCCTCGAACCCGTACGATCTCAAGGGCCTCTTGCTCGCGTCGATCCGCCAAGAAGACCCCGTCATCTTCCTCGAACCAAAGCGCATCTACCGCGCCGTCAAGGCCGACGTGCCGGACAAGGACTACACCGTGCCGCTCGGCGAAGCCAAGACCGTCAAAGAAGGCACCGATGTCTCGATCTTCTCGTACGGCTCGATGCTCCACGTGGCGATGGTCGCCGCGCAAGAAGCCGAGAAAAAAGGCATCAACTGCGAGGTCGTCGACCTACGCACGTTGAACCCGCTTGACGAGAAAGCGGTGTTGGAATCCGCCAAGAAGACGGGACGCGTCGTCTCGGTCGTCGAAGCGCCCAAGTTCTGCAGCTACGGCGCGGAGATCAGCGCGCTCATCGCCGAGAACGTGATCGAATACATGGAAGGCCCGATCCTGCGCGTCGGCGGCTTCGACACACCCTTCCCCTACACGCTCGAGAACGTCTATTTGCCCAACTCTGACCGCGTGCTCACTGCGATCGAAAAAGTGTACAATTACTAAGGAGTGGAATCTTTTGGTCTTCGAGTTCAAGCTCCCGGACGTCGGCGAAGGCATCCACGAAGGAGAGATCGTCAAGTGGCACGTCAAGGCGGGTGATGTGGTCAAGGAAGACCAGCTCATGGTCGAAGTCATGACGGACAAGGCCACCGTCGAGATCACGAGCCCGAAGGCCGGACGCATCGCCAACATCTTCGCCAAGGAAGGCATCGTCGCGAAGGTCGGCGACGTCATCGTCACGATCGAGGAAGGAGCCGGCGGCGCCCCCTCCAAAGCCGCGCCCGCGGCAGCCGCCGCGCCAAAGGCCGAACACGCTTCCCCGGCGAAGGAAGTCAAGGAAGAGAAAACCCTCTTCGAACTACCGAAGGAACTCGGCGGCGTCAACCCCTTCAAGAAACAAGGCGGCCAACCCGCGCCCCAACCCGTCGCCGCCGTGCGCTCCGCGCCCGCAGCCCAAGTCACCCACCCGTCTGGGCGCCCGCTCGCGGCCCCCGCCGTGCGCCGACGCGCCCGAGAGATGGGCGTCGACCTCGCCACCGTCCGTGGCTCTGGCCCCGTGGGACGAATCACGCACCAAGACCTCGAGACCGTGACGCAGGCCGGTAACGGCGGCGCCCAACGCGCCGCACCGCAACAGATGGTCACGAGCCCGGCCTCGCACGCGCCCATGAAGATCACCACGCACGGTCCCGTCGAGACGTTGCCGATCAAGGGTCTTCGGAAGAAGATCGCCGAGAACATGTCGCGCAGCAAACACACCGCTGCGCACTACACGTACGTCGAGGAAGTCGACGCGTCGGAACTCGTGGCGCTTCGCGACAGCGCGAACGAACTCGCCAAGGCCCGCGGCGTCAAACTCACCTACCTTCCGTTCGTCTTCAAGGCCGCCATTGCCGCGCTCAAGGCGTACCCGATCGTCAATTCCTCGTACGACGAGACGACGCAGGAACTCATCCTCAAGAAATACTACAATTTGGGCTTCGCCGCCGCGACCGAAGAAGGCCTCATCGTCCCGGTGATCAAGAACGCGGACAAGAAGAGCATCTTCGACATCGCAAAGGAACTCGAAACCCTCGCCGAGAAAGTCCGGATCAAGAAAGCAAGCCCCGACGACTTGTCCGGGAGCACGTTCACGGTTACGAGCCTCGGAAAGCTCGGCGGACTCCTCGCCACGCCGATCATCAACTACCCGGAAGTTGCCATCATGGGCGTCCACGGCATCAAGGACCGACCCGTGATCAACAAGAAAGGCGAGATCGTCGCGGGCAAGATCATGAACCTCTCATTCAGCTTCGATCACCGCATCGTCGACGGCGCGGTCGGCGCACAGTTCGCTGCCACGCTCATCAAGTACCTCGAGGACCCGAAACTCCTCCTGCTCGAGACCGCGTAGGGGGCCGTCCGCGTGCGCGCCTCGGCCGTCGTCTTTGGATTGACGCTTGGCGTGGCGTTCATCCAGGGCGCGCTTGCCCAAGAGGACGCGGCGCCCGTAACGTCGGGCCCATCGGTCGCGCTGTCGCCCGTGAAGTACGCGGTGCGTCCGGCAGACGGTGTCGAGGACGACTGCGTCTACTTCGAACTCAACCTTCCCAACGGCGCCCCGCCCAATCCCGCGCAGCCGGACAACCTGCGCATTGTGCCGTGCCTTGACGAAAAACCGTTCACCTTCGTGGGCACCGACGACGGGGCCGAGCGGAAGTGGACGCAGATGCAATCATCGGACGTGATCCTCTCGGTGTTCAGCGGTTCGGAGCCCGACCGGTACTTCCTCACCACCGCCGCGACGGGGACGCCGCTCGGTTCGACCGGAGCACAGGACTTCAGCATCCGGATACGGGGGCCCTCGCCGTATCCCGCGGGCTCGTTCGTCATGTTTGGAGACAGCGACCAGGAACAGCTTCCCACGCGCATCGACGGCAGCGTCGCGTACATCGACCGGAACGGCGACGAGATCGCCAACGACGGCGACACGGTGTGCATCCTTCCTGAAGTTCCGCCAGGTTCGCCCGGCGGATCGCCGATGCCCGAGAACGCGGTTTGCCTTGCCGGACCGAAACCGACACTTCCCATCGCCCGGCCGAATTCGGACGCACCGGTGTCTGGACCAATCGGCGAACCGGCCGTTCAACCTGAGAAATCGGCCGCGGCTTCTGGCGGGAATCTCGCCCGGTTCCCAGGCGAAGCCGAAGTGCCCGTCGCCGCCTGGACAACGATCGCCATCATGGTCGTTGGGGCGGTCGCGTTGTTCCTCGGCCGCCCAAAAGTCCGTTGACATCCCGGTTGGCTTTTACCCGCTGGGCGCATGGCCGAGTATGGCCAGCCTCGGCGATTGGACGCGCGACCTTCTCAACCCGGCACCCATGCAATCACGAGCACGGTGGCTCCACTGGCTCGCTTGGTTCGCATCGATCGTTTCCGTCCTCGTCGTCCTCAACACGTGGGGCGGACCCGCGTGGGCGGACTTCCAGGTGGTGCGGCAACTCGACCTCTGGATTGCCATCGGCTTCGCCCTGGAGTTCTTCACCCGCTCCGGTTTCCGCCAAGACAAATGGAAGTACGCCAGGTGGCGCTGGTTCGACTTCCTCGCCATGATTCCCGTCATCTTCCTTCTCCCCTACCTCAGCTTTTACCGGTGGTTCATGTGGATCGTCCTTTTCG
>CAYOZB010000240.1:0-3708 GCA_964408365.1 uncultured Halobacteriales archaeon
CCATCCCGCGCGACAACGCCAAGGCGACGATCGCCTCCACGTTCTGGACACCGAACACGTGCTGCGTGATGCCCATCGACCACACGAACACGGCCGTCTTCGACTCGGCGTACGCTTTGGCGAACCGACGAAGGTCCGCTTCGGTCGAACCGCTCTGATCCTCGATCTCTTTCCAGGATTCCTTCCGGACGATGGCCTCGAGCTTCGACCAACCGTCCGTGTGCTGCTCCAAATACGCGCGGTCGACGCCATCGATCTCGATGAGCGCCTTGAGCACACCATGGATGAACGCGATGTCCCCGCCCGTATGGACAGGGAAAAAGTCGTCCATGATCTTCGTGCCGAACAAGGCCGACTCCGTGACGGACGGGACCCAATACCGCGCCAACCCCGGCTCCCTGTACGGGTTGACGACGAACACTTTCGTGCCCGCTTTCTTCGCATAATACAGGTACTTGGTTGTAACAGGTTGATTGTTCGGGACGTCGCTACCGAAAAAAACGATGAGATCGCTTCCGATCCAATCCGTGTACGAACAGGTCGTCGCACCCACCCCGAGGGTCGACTTCAATCCAGTCGTCGACGGAGCGTGACAGATACGGGATGAGTTGTCGATGTTGTTCGTGCCCAGGAACCGCGCCGTTTTTTGCGCGACATAATAGGTCTCGTTGAGCAAGCCGCGCGACGTGATGTAGAACGCGAGCCGCTTCGGATCCGTTCGTTGGATGCGCTTCGCGGCCACATCGAGCGCTTCGTCCCACGTGATGCGCGTGAAGCCCGCGTCGCCTTTCCGACGGATCATCGGGTATGGGATCCGCCCAAGATCCCGAAGCTCCTTGCCGGAACGCGCCTTGAGCGCCTCGAGGTCGGCAAGGTCGCGGTCCTTGATCGGACGCATCGTGTTGAGTTTGAGAAGATTGAGACGCACTGTGCACAAGTGGATGCCTTTCATCGTGTGGTCACGCAGTCCACTCGTGCCCAACGCGCAGCCGTCGCAGACGCCTTTTCGCAAGATGCGGGAAGCGTACCCCCATCGGCCACGGTTCTCCCACGCGGTGCGGACCATATCGAAGTAATGGTTGGGCTTGACGAGACCCATGCCGTTGGGGATCGGACCCACCCACAGCGACGGGGACCAGCCACGCTTAGGCTTTCGTACCTTTTCAGCCGTCAAAACGCCGACTTATCCGAGCCGCGCTTGAAAAGACTTATCCTGGCGCGCGTCCTTGTTTTGCCGCGTGGCAAACAGCTGGGACGGCGGCTTCGTGAAGGGCGCGCCAAGATTCGACCGCGCCCTACGTGGCCTGTCGCAGGATGACACGGGCGCGGTCGCCATGCTTGCGCCCACCGCCCGCGACGTTGCTCTTCATGTCACGCCCCTCTCCGGGGCAGCGACCGCGTTCAAGAAAGCGTTGCGCGCCGGACGCGCGCAAGGCGCCCACGCAGGTCGCATCATCCACGGAAGCGGCCGCATCCGCGCAGGCCAACCCATGGTCGTCGTCGCCGCCGCGGCACGAAGCCGACAGGACGCCTTGATGTCCGTGCAGACCATGCTCAACGCACTCAAGGGGGTGGCACTACGGCGCGACGCATCCAAGGCCTGATCCTCGCCGGCGGAGAATCGCGTCGCTTCGGCAGCGACAAAGCCTTCGCCATGTGGGAAGGCAAGACGTTCCTTGCACGCGTCGGCGAAGCGCTGGTCGAACATTGCGACGAGATCTGGATCCTGGGCCGACCCGGCGTCTCGGCGGAAAAATACCATGCCGAGGTCCCCGGCGCCCGCATCCGCGTCGATGTGAAGGTCCAGGCGGGGCCGCTCTTTGCGCTTCGCGAGGCCCTCAAACAGGGTCGCTCCGATTTCGTCGTCGTCGCTCCCTGCGACGCTCCCGCATTGAAGGCCGCCGACGTCGAACAGCTCATCGCCGTCGCCCGGAAGGAAAAAGCGACCTCGGTCGCAGTCAGCAACGGCAGCACGTTGTTCGATCTCTTCTGCTCGCCCCGGAACGCGTTGGAGGACCGGCTCAAGGTCGCCAAGCGGCTCGAGGACCTCGTCCTCGAGGCGAAGCCAGTGCAATTGGGCCACGACGGACTCAACGTCAACGAGCCGAGGACGTAAGCGAGGCAAGGGAACGGAATCAGCGGCCTCCCGGCCTGGGCCGTGTAGCCTATAAACACCGGCTCCGATGTACGAAGAACCAGATGGCCAGCGTTCCACTGACCTTCTTGTTCGTCGCTCTCGTCATCCTCCTGGGTTTCGTAACAAGTCGCATCTTCCAGGCGACCCGTTTCCCCGACATTCCCCTCCTCCTTTCGATCGGACTTGTCCTCGGCCCCCTGAACCGGGCAGCCGCCGAGGTCTCCCCCGTCCTCCACAGCGACTTCTTGGCGACGACGTTCGATGAAGCGACGTTCCGACAAATCCTCCCGTTCCTTTCCCAACTCGCCCTCATCATCATCCTCTTCGACAGCGGACTCAAACTCAACGTCGAACAGATCGCACGCGGCTTCCGCCCTGCGTTCCTGCACACCGTGCCCACGATGTTCCTCACCGTGACCGGGATCGCCTTGGTCGCGAAACACATGTGGGGGATGCCCACCGTGGTCGCCGTGGTGCTCGGCGTGGCGTTGAGCAACGTCGGTCAGACCGTGAGCGCATCCATCATCCGCGAGATCAGCATCACACCGGAGACCCGTTCCATTTACTTCATCGAGATGGCCATCTACGACGTCATCTCGATCCCGCTGCTCGTCGGCCTACTAGAATTCGCCAAGACCACCGGGGCCCCGGACGTCACCGTCTTCGCCGCGGCGATCGCCCGCGTCGTCAGCGTGTCGATCATGTTCGGCGTCGTCGGCGGCCTCATCTGGATCTACGTACTGTTACGGCTTGAGAATTACCCGTACACGTACATGGTGACGCTCGCGTCGCTCCTTCTCGTGTACAGCCTCAACTCCTTTGCAGGCGGATCCGGAGCCATCTCCGCTCTCGTCTTCGGACTCGTGGTCGGCAATCGGAGTCTGATCCTCAAAATGGGTGGGTTCCAACGGTTCCCGCATTTCGACATCGAAGGAGAAAAAGTGCACACGTTCCACGACGAGATGACGTTCTTCATCCGCAGTTTCTTCTTCGTCTTCCTCGGGATCATCTTCTCGACCGGCGCCCGATCCGAGGCGGGCGGCGCCTCCTGGGCCGTGTCCAGCATGCTCTGGCCGTTCTCCCGCATGAGCGGAACCGCCACCTTGTTCCTCCTGGGCTGCTTGATGATCTTCCTCGCCATCGTCGTGCTGCGTTGGCTCGTCGTGCGCTACGTGAGCGCGCGAAAAAGCCCCGACCGCCTCTCCCTGTGGGCCGTGTACGGTCGCGGACTCGGAACCGCCGTCCTCTGCGCATTCCCCTTCACGATGGTCGCCTACCTCAACCACGACCCGATCTACTACCCCTTGTTCCGACCCTATGAGGAGATTTTCTTCAACGTCGCACTCATGACGATCCTCCTCACCGTCATCGGCACCTCGCTGACCGTGTATTGGGAAGAGCACCGGATCCGACGCAACCAGCTTACCGCGGGTCGCGCCGAGTCCTCCGTCAAAGAATAACGAGCCGACCGATTCCTTTATTATCGAGCCTTGAGTCGGGCGAAACGCCGATCCCGATGGAATGCCCAAAGTGCCACTCCAAGGTGCCTGACGGAGCCTCGCAAGAAGAGA
>CAYOZB010000241.1:0-3652 GCA_964408365.1 uncultured Halobacteriales archaeon
CCACCGGCCCCGTCCGCGACGGCTTCACCGTCGTCTCCGTCGCTTCGCTCACAACCATCCCTTCGCCAAGATGACGAGACCCGCCACAGAGCCCACCAGCGACACCAGCAAGAACAGTGGCAATGCGAAACTTTCCCGCGCGGTCTTCGCCGTATCGCGGATCAACAACCCCATGATCACCGCCAACACGAACCCGACCGGCATGAACCAATTCTGATCGTCCAAATGGAGCCAACCCATGCTCACGAAGAACCCGACCGCCAACCACGTGTTGTGACGCAACCGGATCTCCCGCGCAGTGGGCACATCGTCCGGATGCAGCGGAGCACGCGCATTGAAATCGGCATCGGTGAGGCCTTCGACCATCAACGGCACGGCAACCATGGAACACCGAAATCCGACTGCGCCTTGAAAGCGTTGCCGACCGAATTAGGCACCAGGACGGACCGGGGGCCGGTCAGCCGATCATCGTGACAAGCGCGACCGCCAAGACAAGCGTAAGCAGCAACAGGCTCACCCACCCTTCCATCCACGCAAGTTCGCGCACCCACGCAGGCAAACGGTCCGTCGACGCAGTCATCAAAACCAAAAAACGAAGGGGGAGGAGATAGCGGTTGGGTGTGGGCCCGCGGCCCACTCCAACCAGAGGTTCGCCCTACTCCTTCTTGCGGTTCACGATCGCCAAGAGCAGCATCATGGCAACCGCCATGATCGGCAACGTGAAGGACGGGATGCCGCGGCTTTCACCGTCGTCAGTGCCATTGTCGGCCCCCATCGTTTCGCTCGGGCACGAGTCGTCCATCGGCATGTTGCCATGATCCGTCGAGCTCGTCGGAGCCGCGGACGATGAAGTGGGAGACGATGTGGTCGGGAACGGCGTGATCGGCAAACCGCCACCGGAACTCGAGGTCGTCGGCGAGGGCTTCTCCGAACTTGACGACGTGGCCATCGTGTCACTCGGCTCCGGACAATCGCCACTGCCGGTCCCGGCACTCGCGGATGCGGAGACGCTACCGCCGCCGCTCGCACTCGTCGTCTGCGCCGCAGCGCCTGTTGCTAGAAGCAGACACGTCGTGATCAGCAACACCAAGGGTGCCGCAATTCGTAATGCTGTCATACAAACCGGCGAGTCAGGGTGGACAGTCAAAAGGCATGTTGGACATGCCTCGAAAGATTCAACAGTCGACCTAGAACGAAAGGGGAAAGAAAGGGGGCTGCGCGCGACGAAGGCGCTACAGCCCGAGGTTGCCAAGCCAGTAGATCAGCCACGCGACGACGGCCAATATGCCGTACGACGCGTACACTTCCATGCCTTCTTGGCTCGCGACGGCCCGCTTCTTCACCTGGCTCTGTCCAAGCTGCTCCGAGAGCTTGTTGTAGTACTTCACCAGGTCTTCGGTGACCGACGCGCGGACCTGTTTGATCGCGCGATCAAAGTGTTGCTTGTACACTTTTTTCGCTTTGATGTCCTCGCGTAACGCAAGCATCGCCGCCTCGCGGCACAGCGCCTCGAGGTCGCTGCCGACGAACCCCTTCGACATCGTCGCGATGGGGTCCAAGTCGATATCCTTCGCAAGCGGCATCTTCCGCGTGTGGACCTTCAAGATCTCGAGCCGCGCCTTCTCGTCGGGCGCGCTCACCAAGAGCAACCGGTCGAACCGGCCACTGCGCAACAAGCCGGGGTCGATGATGTCAGGACGGTTCGTCGCACCGATGATGACGACGCCTTCCATGGACTCCAACCCATCGATCGACGTCAACAGCTGGTTCACCAAGGATTCTGTCACGTGGCTGCCCTCGTAGGCGCCGCGGCGCGGAGCGATGGAGTCCAATTCGTCCAAGAACACGATCGAGGGCGCGGCCTGCTTCGCTTTCTTGAACAGTTCACGCACGGCCTTCTCGGATTCTCCGACCCACTTGGAGAGCACTTCGGGGCCTTTGACGCTGAGGAAGTTGGCGCCCGATTCGTTCGCGACCGCCTTCGCCAACAACGTCTTCCCCGTACCCGGGGGGCCGTAGAGCAGGATGCCGCGGGGCGGGCGGATGCCGAGCGTGTCGAACGCATCGGGGAACTTCAACGGCCACTCGACCGCTTCCTTGAGCTGCTGCTTGACGTCTTCCAACCCACCGACCTGGTCCCAGGTGATGTTGGGGATCTCGACCATGAACTCGCGCAACGCCGACGGCTCGACTTTCTTCAGGGCTTCCTTGAAGTCCGCCATCGTCACGTGCATCTTTTCCAACACTTCGACCGGGATGGGCTTGTCGAGGTCGATCTCCGGCAAGTAGCGTCGCAACGCATGCATGGCCGCTTCGCGCGCGAGCGCAGCCATGTCCGCTCCAACAAACCCGTACGTCGAGTCCGCCAACGACTCGAGCTCGAAGTCTTCGGACTTCGGCATGTTGCGCGTGTGGATCTGGATGATCTCAATCCGCCCCTGGCGGTCCGGGACACCGATCTCGATCTCACGATCGAACCGACCCGGACGTCGCAACGCCGGATCGATCGAATCGGGACGGTTGGTTGCGCCGATGACGATCAAACGCCCGCGCGACTTGAGGCCGTCCATCAAGGTGAGCATCTGCGACACGACACGACGCTCGACCTCTCCCTGCACTTCATCGCGCTTAGGAGCGATCGCATCGATCTCATCGATGAACACGATCGAAGGGTGGTTCTTTTCCGCCTCTTCGAAGGTCTTGCGCAAATTCTCTTCGCTCTGTCCGTAGAACTTGCTCATGATCTCCGGGCCGTTGATCGTGTAGAAGTTGGCGCCCGCCTCGTTGGCGACCGCCTTCGCGATGAGCGTCTTCCCCGTACCGGGCGGACCGTGCAGCAGCACACCCTTCGGAGGATCGATGCCCAACCGTTCAAACAGTTCGGGGTGCTTCAATGGAAGCTCGATCATCTCACGCACGTTCTGCAGTTCTTCCTGTAACCCGCCGATGTCCTCGTACGAGACGTGCGGTCCCTCGAGGGCCTCGTTCGGCGCGGCTTCCTCGCGGACGATGATCTTCGTCTCCTCGTTGATCAACACGATGCCCTTCGGCGTCGTCGAGACGATGGAGAACGGCAGGGCGTTGCCAAAGAGCGCGATGTTGGGAACGACGACAACGTCGCCTTCGACGATCGGACGCTTGAGTAAGCCACGCTTAGCAAGCGTCTCGATGCCTTCCCCGAACTGGATCTGCTGATCCTCAGAGATGGCCGGTGCGAGCGTGACGACCTTGGCCGGTTTGACCTGGGCGCGACGGATGGTGACCTTGTCCCCGATGCCGACGCCACAGTTCTTGCGGGTCAGGTTGTCGATGTGGATGATGCCTTTGCCCTCGTCGCCGGGGTGGGAGCGCCACACCACTGCAGCCGTGACCTTCGAGCCACGGATCTCAATGATATCGCCTGGCGAAAGCCCGAGCTCGACCCGGGTCTGTCCGTCAAGCCGCGCACGGCCGTACGAGACATCCTGTTGCAAGGCCTCAACGACGCGCAAAACTGCTTCGGTCTTTGGTGGCATGTCCCTTCCTCGGCCTGGGCGCCGCGTGTTATGGCCCCGACCATATATAGTGATTGAAGGCCGAGATGAATGCTCCCGAACAGCCAGGTGTCCCCGCGGTGACCTTGCCCGATTTTCTCGCGGGTGACCCTCTGCGG
>CAYOZB010000242.1:0-3643 GCA_964408365.1 uncultured Halobacteriales archaeon
TCTGGAACAGCAGACCCCCCGTTTAGGAACAGTTCGCGGCTTTAGGAACGCAGCCGGGGTCGGGGGTGTCCGAGCCTTTTGGAGACGTGTAGGTGACTTGGCCGGTGTTGAGGTTGCTTTGAAGACCTGCTCGTTAGCCAAGCTGAATATTAATACTACGTCGTATTTTCCGCGACGTAGCATATGAAGATTGACGCCATCAGGGAGACGTTTGGTTTGCGGTTGTTCTCCCTTCGGGAAGCCGCCGTGGCCTTCGGGCCCGGCATCCGTTCGGATCTTTCCCGCCTGGTCCTGGATGGCCGCCTCGAGCGCGTCGGCCGAGGCCAGTACCGCGTCTCGGACCCGAACAAACGGACCGCCATCCGGAGGACTCGCACCATCATGCTGCGTCAGCAGGCCCTGCAGGCCCCCTATCGGATTGCTCTCGATGGGCCGGATGCGGTCGCGGCATGGACGGGGGGACGGTACACTGTGGAAGGCCCCGGCGACCCGGTCCTGCACTTGGCCGTTGACTCTCGAGACGTTGAAGCCGCGCACCTGTGGCTGGCACGGCAGGGCTGGCAGGTCGGCTCTCCCTCGTCGTGGCCGGAAGGCCGGGGACCCAAGGTCATCCTGCGCCGTGTGTCCGCACTGAAGCGCTCCCTCCTCGACGGCGTGCCCGTCATCACGAGGTCCGCGGTGAACCGGCTCCTAGAGACTCCAACCTACGAAGGCGCCAAGGAGTGGCTGCTTGAAGGCTGAAGAATCTGCCCTGCGTGAAGGCGAGCTCTACAACGCCCTCAAGGCATGGGCCATCCCGGAAGCCATCGTCATTGGCGGCTACGCGGCAAGCACGCGCAGCATCGCGCGTTACAGCCACGACATTGATTTCCTGTTGCCGCGCAGCCGACTCGAAGTCGCGCAAGCCAACCTCGCAAAGGCCGGCTTGAGCTTGGTGAAGCAGAATCCCGTGGTGGATCAGAACTATGGTGGATCGTTCCAGCAATGGAGCGGCGGCAGGACCAAGGTCACCGTCGAGTTGCTCGTCGACCTCGTCCAAGACCGCACCTTCCAGGTTCCTCTGCCGTACGCGTTGCTTGCCGAGCGCAGCGAGCCGTTGCAGATCCGCGGCGTCTCGGTCAGCCCATTCGTCATGCCAGTCGCCTGCCCCGAGGCCTTGATCGCCATGAAGATCCAACCCCTGCGCCCCAAGGATCTCAGCGACATCTGCTGCCTGGCCAACGGTCCCATCGACGAGAGGCACCTTCGACACGTCCTGCGACCACTCGTCCAACAACGCCCCGATCGGCTGGCTGCCAAGATCGACGCCTTGGAGCAGGCAGTGCGCGCCTCCGACGCCGCCAACCACATCCTCGGACCCCGCGTCCCCGGAAACCAAGCCCGCCGCGCACCGATTCTCAAGTCCGCACAAGCTTTGTGCGGTTTCCTCAAGACATTGGTTCCAGCTAGGAATCCCTGAGGCGTTCAAGGTCACGGTGCACAGGCTTCGCAGCGGCGTCAGGCGGAATTTTCTGGCGCCGCGACGAGGCCGCATGAGGCGTGCCGACCACGGAAGCCGGCGGGAGGGACGTGCGCGGCCGGCCTGAAACGCAACCGCTGCTCACGATGACAATTACGACTAGGAATGTGAACCGCATGCCTGGGACCCTACTTCGCGGTTTTCGCGAGCAGCAGTTGAGCTTTGCAAGTTCGACCAACAGGCCGTCGGCTGAGGAAAGGGCTACTGATCGATGGCCTTGACGCGGCCGGAGTCGTTGTCGTAGAGCAGGCCGATCACCTGGAGTTCTTTCGGCATCAACGGGTGTTTGCGGATGAGTTGGACGCCTCGACGCACGTTTTCTTCGACGTCTTCGAACCCGCCGAGCCAACGCTGGAAATCGGGACGCATGACCTCGTGCAACGGTACGTCGGTCGTCGCGGAGATGCTTTTTGCGATCCGGAACTCGCCCCGACCGACCAACGTCATGCCGCACTTTGTGTGCCCGAGGATGGCGACGTGTTTCACGCCGAGCCGGTGGACACAGACGATGAGGCTGCGGAGGGTGCCGTCGTCGAGGATGTTCCCGGCGTTGCGGATGATCTTGGCGTCTCCGTGCTTGAGTCCAAGCACTTTTTCGACGCTGTGGCGCGTGTCCATGCAGGCGACGACCGCCAATTCCAAGGCGGGCGGCATCGCGAGTTCGCGGTCCGCGGGGTCCCATTCCTTCTGGGCGTAGGTCCGGTTGCCCGCGAGGAGGGTGTCCAGGATCGACGGTTGCAAGGTAGCCCGGCGAAGCCGCCCACGCGAGAAATGGTTTACCCCTCGTCGGACCTGCCCAGGGCTAGGTTGCGCCGTAGCGGGCGTAATTGGTGAGGCGGACCTCGATGAACCCGGGCGATTCCCCGTCATAGTAACGGGTGATAGCGTTGCTCCACCAGCGGTTCGTCGCATGCTCGTCCGTCTCCTCGACCCACGCCTCGAACACATACGAGCCGGCGCGGGGAACCCACACCGTGGCGCAGCCGAAGATGTCGGTCAGATCCTCGTCGACGTCTGTCGACCCCGTTTTCACGGTGACCCGGATCTCATCCGGCGGCGGAGGCGGGTTCTCCGGCAGCGGATTCGCGCGGATGATGACCTGGTGCTGACCATTCCGGGTCTCGATGAGATGCTCGCAAAACGGCGTCTCATGGAACGCGGCGGGGGACGCGATCGCTCCCGTGACGTTCGGAGCGCCGGGCTCGCCGACGTTCCACCAAATCCCAGCCAAGGCGACGCCGATGACGACGGCTCCGGCAGAAACGGCCGCAACGAGCACTTGCTCCGTACCGAGCGGCATCGGACCCGGAGACCACAATTTTAGAGATAATCCCTTTGGGGCTTGACGGGCGGCTTCCGCGCTTTTGCTCGCTTTTCGCGCTCCCGGTCGGTGACGTAGCGGGGATCGGCGAGCACCGCGGTGTGTCCACGGACCTCGACGAGTCGCAATCCGGCCTTTTGCGTCATCTCGGTCCAGAACTCTTTCTCCGTGAGCTCATCGAGGCTCGAGCGGAGCCGTTTGACGCGGATCACTTTCTTCTTGTCGACCTGGGCGAGGATCTCTTTCACGATGGAGTCGGTGAGGCCGTCTTGGCCGATCTGGACCGTAATGGGTAGGTTCGATTCGTTCATGGAGTCATTTTCCGGGTTGGTTTGAATGGGTAGCGCTTGACGGCTCCGCACGAGAGGCAGGTCACGGTGAGACGGCCGTTGGTGACGCGGTGGCGGGCGGTCCGTCCGGAGATGAGGACCGATTCGCAGCCGCGGCAGATCCGTCGACGCATGTCCCGCGGCAACGACACTTGGTACCGCATGCCGATGCGTCGCGCCAAGGACACGTAGCGCTTCACTTCGGACGCAGCTTCTTGGCCGCGTTGCGCTTTCTCCGCGAGCGCGACCAGGTGACGCATCCGCTCCTGCGCAAGCACGCGCTCTTCCGACTTGTTGCGCCGCGCCACGTTCGCCGCCAATCACTTTTGATTTAAGCGCTTGTCGAGGACTCGAACTCGACCTCAGGCATGAGCACCATCACTGCCACGGTCTGGCTTCCAAGGTCCAAGGCGGTCTGGGATCCGGCTTCGAGCATCTCCTCGCCGCCGGCCATGAACCGCATCGTCTCGACCG
>CAYOZB010000243.1:0-3585 GCA_964408365.1 uncultured Halobacteriales archaeon
GCCATCATGGCTTCCGTCGCGCCGCAGGTGACGACGACGTTCTCGGTCTCCTTGCACGGGATCTTGTTCTTCGCCTCCACCTTCGCGGCGATCGCTTGGCGCAAGCGGGGCGCGCCCCAGGTGACCGCGTATTGGTTGAAGCCGCCGTCGAGCGCCCGTTTGGCTGCGTCGATGATTTCCCGCGGCGGCTCGAAATCGGGGAACCCTTGGGCGAGGTTCAACGCGCCGTCCGTCGCGGCCACGCGGCTCATCTCACGGATCACGGATTCAGGGAATGCGGAGACGCGGTCGGCGACGCGGGGGTCGTTGATCGGGAAGGAGCGGGTGAAACCGTTCGAAGGCACAACCCGGGAGAGCGCACTCCCGAGCTTTCCTACTTGACTGTCGAGAAAATTCCTACTGGAATACTGCCGGCGGGGTCTCAGGTTCCGTCGGCGTTGGGTTTACGGTCGGGCCAGGCGGCGGGTTCTGCTCCTGCGCTTTGGCGTCTGGCCAATGCTTGGCGGCAATGAGGACCAGGAACCCGGCGGCGGCCGTGATGACGGAAAACCGCGCGGTGGCCGCGTCGGTCCAAACCACGAGGGCGGCGGCGACGAAGAGCACCACTCCGACGATCCAGGCGATTCCAGGCACGACAGGCCGATGCTTGAGTGCTCGCGCGTATTCGAACACGCTCCATGGCGCAAGGCAAAACAGGACGATGGAGGATCCGGCGACCATGTACCCGACCAACCCGAACGGATAGTCGAGATCCATGACTTGGGGCTCGATCGCGTAGCACCGGTTCGTGGTCTCGCCCGTCTCGATGTCCGTTTCGTCGTAGCATTCGATCGTCGGGGTGGCGGTTCCAAGCGGGAGGAGGAAGTGGAGTGCGAGGAGGCCGACGGCGGTTTGGAGAAGCAGGTAGACACCGAGGAGCTTCCAGCGCATCAACGGGTCGAGCCGCCGCGACCGCTTATTAGGTTGTTGGGGGACCGGTTGGAGGCCGCGACGATCAGCGGTGTCTGGCGCGGGCCACGATGGCTAGCGAGACGATTACGGCTGCAAGGCCGAGGGCAGACGCCCCCGTTTGAACGCTTGGGCTCGTGGAAGGTGCCTCCGAGCCCGTGA
Source organism: uncultured Halobacteriales archaeon (assembly GCA_964408365.1). Lineage (GTDB taxonomy): Archaea > Thermoplasmatota > E2 > JACPAO01 > JACPAO01 > JACPAO01. The sequence continues at coordinate 1,111 of CAYOZB010000243.1, forward strand.
GCTGGGGTTCGTCCTCTCCCCCTGTGTCTGCGCCACCGGAAGGCAGCGGGAACACGTATTCCCCCTCCTCCGTCGCGATGTTGCTGTTGTAGATCGGGATGCTCCCGAACGTCTGCGTCGGCTGATATTGTTCCCCACACAACGCGAAGAATTCGTGCACGCCGGTGCTCATCTTGAGATATTCACGAAGCGCGACGGTGAAGCGGAAGTATCCGGGCTTTGTGAGTTCGGCGGCGAAATTGGACTCCAGAGGATCGGCGGCGCCAATGGCTTGGACGTAGCCGCGGTCGGTCCACTGGCCGTTCTCGCCGTGGCTGACGCTTCCGGACACGGTGCCATTCTCTTCGACGTGGATTCCATAGATCACGGTCGAGGGATCGTCTGTGACATTCGCCGTGAAATCGCACCATGGGGTCCATTCGGGTTCCGGCGTGCCGATCCGGGTCGCGTCGGCCACCTTGAACTTTAACACGAGGCCGTCACCGGTCTCGTTCAGGTCGTACCAGGCCGCGAGCACGTCGAGGTAATCGTGGTCTTTCGGGCCGATGTACGCCGGGCTGTAGCCGATGTTTCCGGCGGGATCGGAGAGTTCCGGCAAGTCCTCGGTCCCTAGCACCGGCTCGGCCGCCGAGGCCGGGGCGAGGAGAACGACGATGATTGGTAGGGAGAACGCGGCGCGATTCATACGGCAACCCGATTCCGGATTGGATGGAAAGGGTTGCGGAGAGGACGTGTAAGTCTCGAACCGCCCGCCTTTCAACCCGCCCCCGGCCGACATCTTCATCCGGTCGCGGGACTCCAGCCCGACTACTCAGACCTATCCAATCTTTCCTTTAAGGCTCGCGCCGAGTCAAAGGGGTCGGTAGGGGGGTTCCGGCTTTTTCCGGTTGGGCACGATGAATGCGGCCAGCAATAGGCCGAAACCAAGGATAGCGGCCCCGGGCGCGAACCAAACCAAAAGGTCCACGGCTGGTTCCGACCCGAATCCGCCGGTTGATAGGACCTCGATAAGTACGAGAGCGGAGACGGCCGCGATCGCGAGGACGAGCACAGCGCCGATTCCAAGAGCCGTCCGGCGCGTCATCATTTTTCGATGTACGAGCGACGTTAAGAACCGCCGGTAGCGAATCGTATATCTATGATTCAGGACATATGTCCATCATCATGAGCATGCGTCCGGAGTCGTGGGTGGAGGAGGTATTGGCCTCCCCCGCACAGATTCGTATTGTGCGCGTTTTGGCGCGCGTCCCTGAGAAATCATGGACGGAGCGTGAAGTGGCACGCGAGGCTGGGTTGCCGCCGAGCACGGCAAACGTCGCCTTCCGACGACTCGAAAAGACCGGGGTGATCGAGGTCCGCCACGTGGGCAGGAGCCACCTCGTTCGCCTGGCGGGTCATTACGAGGTCTCCCGCTATCTTGTTGACTTCTTTCGACGTGAAGCCATGACTCTGCAGGGCTCGCTCGATGCGGCCCAAGCCCGTCTGCCTGACGATGTGGCGTTCTACTTGTTTGGAAGCACGGCACGTGGCCAGGCGACGGCCGACAGCGATGTGGACCTGCTCATCGTTGGCCCGAACCGCGAACGAACCGAGGAGGCCGTCGCCCAAGCGTATCCTGAACTTCGGCGTTTCTTGCCGGCCCGCTTCGAACTCATCAGCCTAGATAGGCGATCGGCGCGACGGCCACGCTATCGGTCGTTGCTTGAGAATGTGCGCCGCGATGGACGTCGGCTTTCCCGGCTCACGTTGGACGAGGTGCTGGCGTGACGCCCCGCGGCGGGCGCGCGACGCGCGAAAATCAGACCGGGGCGAGACACCATTGGGCGAGCAGCGTTGAGTTTGAGCTGGAAGCACGATCTGCAGCAGAGCGGGGCCACTGGCAAGCCGCCTACTCGAACGCCATCCTGAGCATCATTCACGCGGCGGATGCCGTTTGCCTTTTCTTCTCGGGGCAGCGGGCGTCGGGTCAGGATCACATGGAGGCGATCCAGCTGCTCCAGTCCTTGCGGGAGTTTCCGGCGGCGCAGCGAGAGGCCTTCATTCTGCACTTCCGGAGCCTCGTTGCAGGTAAGACGGCGGTGCAATACGGGGGCGGAACGGTCGACCGCACCGACGCGGACGCGGCGCTCAAACACCTGGACCGAGGCCTTCGGATGCTCCATGAGCTTGCCGCGGCCGCTGGCTGGCCCACAAGCCGCTGACATGATGACGAACCGTGTCAGAAGCCCGTGGTAGATTAGAGATGGGAGGAAAGCTGCAATCACTGCTCGATGACGATGGGCGTGAAGAACCGTGCCTGCGCGTCGTCGATGACGGGGAGTTCGAGGTACGTTTTTTCGCCGCCGAGTTGGATCGTCACTTGGGCGTTGTTTCCTTCGGGTTGGATCTCGTCGTCGACCGCGCCGAGTTGGATCTTGATCCGGTGGCCGGCTTGGATCACGTCGTCTTGCGGGAAGAGCCGCAAATGGTACTCGA
>CAYOZB010000244.1:0-3554 GCA_964408365.1 uncultured Halobacteriales archaeon
CGGGTGGCATCCGGCGCCCATCGAGCCCGCCGAGGTGGACCAGGATGTCCCCGCGGCGTCGTTCGATTACCTTGGGCGCCTCGACGCCGACGACATCGCTGCCGAATCACGTTTCGGCCTCATCCACGAGGAGCCCCGAGCCGCTCTCACGCTCCAAGACAGCGCCGTCGCGAGCCTGGTCACGGTCACGCTCGCCGATCGGCACCATCTCCGAGTCGCCGTCGACGCGGAACCCGTCGAGCAAGCGGACCTCACGGAGCAACGGTTCCTCATTGCCCGAGCGCAAATCATATCCGCCGCCATCGAGACGAGCGACGACAGCGAGCAAAATGTCGAGTTGCCCCAGCCCTTACCGTTCCACGCTCTCCTGGTCCTCGAAGCCCAACGCACCATCGTCGCCGTCGGACTCTCCGTCCACACCGGCGTCTCGTCCGCGGTCACGCGACTCGACTCGGTCCCGGTTCCTTCGATCGCGACGATGCAAGCCGCCGCCTTCACCACATCCTCCGACGCAATCCCGGGATGGTTGCTCCAAGTCGCGTGGATCCTCTTGCTCGTCGCCATCGGGCTCGCGATCCGGCCGGGGATCCTCGCGGTCGCGGTCGCACTCTTCTCCCGATTCAACCAAGGAGACATCCTCGACAACGAGCGACGCAACCGTCTCTTCTCCGCGATCCAGGCCGATCCAGGCGCTACGTTCGGCGAGCTCTGCCAACGCGCGCAACTCGCCGCCGGCGTCGCCCAACATCACCTCCGGCTTCTCGAGCAGCACGAGCTCGTGCGCCGAACGCGCGACGGCCGCGCCACCCGGTTTTACCCGCAGGGTCCGCGTTTTGACCCCCCCGCGCTCCGAAACGCCACGCGTCAACGACTCGTCGACTTACTGCGACAAGACCCGGCGATCGACACGAAACAATTGGCGCAACAACTCGGGCAACGACCGCAATCGACCTGGCACCACTTGCACGTCCTCAAGGACGCCGGCGTCTTGGCGCCGATCCGCCGCGGCCGGCTGATCCGCTGGAACATCCTCACGCGTTGATTTCACGTTTGTTCCACCGCGCCCAACTTGTAATCAAAAAGCCATTGGATTAAGCGTTTTCACGTGTTTTTGCGGGCAACGGAAACTACAAATAAACACTCAACCTACCGGTTTAGTGTGGAGCTGGACGGTCGCTTCGCCGCACTCGCCGATCCCACGAGGCGCGCCCTCCTGGCACGCCTCGAAGCCGGGGAACGGACCCTCAGCGACCTCGCGTCGCCCCTCCCCATGACCCTCATGGGGGTCCAGAAACACATCCGTGTGCTCGAGGACGCCGGGCTCGTGGAGACCCGCAAACTTGGACGAAGCCGCTACGTGCGACTCCGCGCCGAAGGCCTTCGCCCCGTCACCGACTGGGCCCAACGCGCCTACGCGCGATGGAACACCGCGTTCGACAAACTCGAGAAAGCACTGGAGGAAGACCTCGGATGAAAACCAACACCCAAACCCAAAAGCCCGCGACCCTGAAGATCGAACGCGCGTTCAACGCCACGCCAGAAAGACTCTGGTCGTTCTGGACGGACCCCAAGAAGTACGCCAAATGGTTGAACCCGTCGCCGGCCGACCTTGTGATCCACGAATTCGATGTGCGCGTCGGCGGAAAGATCCGCTTCGACATGCCCCAACCCGACGGAAACAAAAACCTACAAACGGGGGTGTTCCACAAACTCGACCCGTACAAGGAACTCGTTTCCGGCGACGAGGACAAATCGTTCCTCCTCCAGGTCCTCTTCGTCCCGATGGGACCCACCAACACCCGGATGGTCGTCAACGTCACCGGCGTACCGACCGACTGGCACCAGGCCGCGACCGAAGGCTGGGGCAAGGGCCTCGACAAACTCGAGAAACTCGTCGGCGGCACGCCACCGATTCCGAAGACGAGCCGCGAGAACAAGGGGTTCACCATCGAACGCACGTTCAAGGCGAGCCCGGAGAAGGTCTGGAAGATGTGGACCACGAAGGAAGGACTTGCCAAGTGGTGGGCCCTATCGGCCAAAGACATGGGGTACGTCTTCACGGTGCGCGCGATCGACGTCCGCGTCGGCGGCAAATACGATTTCGAGATGAAGGACCCCGTCCAGACGTTGCACAACCACGGCATGTACACCGACGTGGTGCCCAACAAGCGCCTCGCGATGGTCTGGAAGTTCGACATCTTTCTCGCGCCCGGCGAAAAGGCCTACGATGTGCCGATCAGCATCGACCTGCAACCGGTTGCCGGCGGCACCAAGATGACGTTCAAGCAAGGACCCCTCGCGTCCGCCGAATACAGCGAAGGATCGCGCCAAGGCGTCCTCACCAATTTCGAGAAACTGGAGAAAGCGCTCCAGGCGTAAGCCGCCGTTTGGGGCCCGCGCGCCCCCGTTCTTTTCCCCCTTTTTGTCGTCGTTTTCTTTGTGATTCTTAATGCCACGAAAACGATTAACCAAATGGTTAAATATCCAGGGCGCATAATGGTTAACCAGATGGTTAAGGGACGTCGCGTAGACCTCGACGCGGTCTTCTCCGCACTCGCCCACCCGATCCGGCGCGCGATCATCGAGCGCCTATCGGAAGGCGACTGCACGGTGGGAGACCTCGCCAAACCGCACGACGTGAGCCTCCCCGCAATGTCCAAACACCTGCGCGTGTTGGAAGACGCGGGTCTCCTCGAACAAACGCCTGACGGACGCGTCCGACGATGCGCACTCAAGGCTGCACCCCTGAGCGCCGCATTCGGTTGGATCACGCAGTACCGTCTGTTCTGGGAGGACGCGCTCGACGCCTTGGCCAAGAAACTGGAGAACTGAAAACATGGCAACCACCAAGCAGACCACCAAGCCCGAAATGACGACCCTGCGCCTCACCCGCGTGATCAAGGCGCCCGCGGAACGCATCTACAAAGCGTTCCTCGACCCCGACGCCATGGCCAAATGGCTCCCGCCGCACGGGTTTACTGGACACGTCGACAAGATCGACGCCCGCGTCGGCGGCTCCTACCGCATGAGCTTCTCCACCATCAACCGCAGCTGGACACAGTTCTTCGGCGGCAAATACATCGAACTCAAACCCTACGAGAAGATCGTCCACACGGACGCGTTCGAGGGCGACGTCCCCGGCTTTCCCAAGGGCCACGTGATGACCGTCACGATCCTGTTCAAGCCCGTCAAAGGCGGCACCGAAGTCAACATCGAACAAGGCCCGTTGCCCAAGGCAAGCCCCTCGACCGACGGCGCACCCGAAGGCTGGAAGCAGAGCCTCGACAACCTCCAGCGCCTGTGCGAGGCCGAACTCCCCTTCTAGGAAGGGATCATACCGACGGGCCGACGCCGTCCGCCGCCGCGCACGGCGGCGGGCGGCCGGGGCCACGTCAAAACCACGGGGAGCAACACAATCATGGCAAGCAAGAAACAATCCAACATCACAGTCGGCCGCGTCACATCCAACGACGGCACCATCATCGAGTACGAGAAAAGCGGCGCGGGACCGCCCCTCGTCGTCGTCATGGGAGCCCTCGGCTACAAGGCCTTCT
>CAYOZB010000245.1:0-3462 GCA_964408365.1 uncultured Halobacteriales archaeon
TCGAGCGCATGTGCTGCCGACGGATGATCCTCGGCCACGTCGACCTCTTGCGCGAATCGGCGAGCTACGAGTAAGGCGGCCGTGCCGTAAGCGGCAACCCCAAGACGGCGAGCGGACGCTCTTGCGTCGTGGCGCTCGACCTCTTCCAGTTGGCTGCGATGGCAGAGATCCTTGGCGCGGGCAGTATCGTGTTCGCGTTGTTCTTCGGGGCATCGTAGGCGCGAGCTAGAACTCGAGTCCGATGCGCACGGGTGAATACCGGGTCCGACGAAAGTAACGTTTGGAATCCAGTCGAAGCTCACGGACCGGCGTAATTAGACCATGCGCGCGCAGAATCCGCAAGTCGGCCGCAAGCGCACGTCGCGATCGACTCATTCCCCTCGCGGCAGCGTCACGGGATGAAAATGGCCTGTTTCGAAGGAACTCCAGGACCTTCATCGCCTGTAAAAGCCGGTCGACTTTTTTGGCGTCGCGGAGGCCACGGACCCGTAGGTGGACGTTGGTGCGCATGGAGGTGATGTTGGCTGATTGAAGAGATGTTACATTCGGGGGGATGGGTGAAAGGGCCCCCCCGCCCCCGGAAACGGGGCGGCTACGGCGAAGATTCGACGAGCCCGGCCTGGCGAAGCTTCATCCGCGCCCGTTTCTCGATCTCACGCGCGCCGTTCATCTCGACCGTGACGCCCGAGCCTTCAACGCTTTGCGTGTTTTTATCGATGGCATCGAGGGCGCCTTGGACCTCGTCGATGCCGCTCTTGAGGTACTTCTGCGCCTTGTCGAACTTGTTCGCCAAAACGTCGCGGACGATGTCGCTCTGGAGTCGGATTCCTTGCATCGCGGCGACGACGCCTTGGAAATCGAGCTTGTCGTACTGGTTCTGGCTGCGAAGCACATGGATGATCGGGAGCAACAACCCGTAAGGCACGATCTGGACGTTCTGGTCGGCTGCGGATTTGCGGGTCTTGATGTCGAGGATCGCAAAGAGCGCGTCCGGCACAGCTTGGATGGCGATGCCGAGCGTACCGTTCTCGGGTTGGATGTACGAGGCGACCTCCGAGGATTTCCCGACGACTTGGCTGCGGACGCGGGTCTGCAGTTTGCCTTGCTCGCCGAGGAGTTTCTGGCGGTCTTCATCCGTCGTTGCTTGCGCGACCTTTTCGCCCAACGCGTAATATTCGTTCACCGACGCGAGTCCGCTCGTTTTGCTGTCGATGGGCAAGATGCGCTTGTTCGGCATGTGGATGCAGAAATCGACACGTCCACCCGCGATGGTGCGTTGTTCCTCCCACATGTCGTGCGGCAAGTGTTGGAACACGTTGCGAACGGCTTCCTCGCCCATGTGTCCGCGGCCCTGCGTGGAAAGGAACAGGTTCTGGAGTTCGCGTACACCCAGTTCCACGGTCTGCAGGCGCTTGAACTCGTTCTCGAGCACCGCGACCTTCGTCGCCAAGGCCGGCGTGTGCTTTGTGGATTCGTGGAGGACCTTGAGGGTCTCGCGCACCGTTTTTTCTTCTTGCATGCGCGCCTGCGTGGACGCGACCATGAGTTGGCTGAGTGCGTCGGCGGTCTTCTCGATCGCCGGAAGCCGTTGGTCGGCGACCTGCTTCATCGCGGGAAGCATCTGCAACGCGGCGAGCCGATCCGCGATGTCCGGAGGCAACGTGGACGAGGGTCGCCGCATGAGAAGAATCAGGATCGCGACGAGAAGGCCGACGATCGCGACGACGAACAAGGCGCCAAAGACGAAGACAAGCTCAGCCACTGTGCATCCCGTTTGACACGAGGGAAGTCACTCCCTATTAAGGCCTCCTTTTTCCTGCCGGAAACGTCACATGGTCCGCCGCTGGGATCGCTGGAAGAACCCCTGGGACCGCGAGTACGCCAAACGCGGACGCTTGTGGCGCGGCGCGGCCAGCATCGATCCGCTTCCTGACTACGTTTCACCGCCTTCCTCCGTGCTGGACGTCGGCTGCGGCGACGGAAAATTCGCCGCCGCGTTGGCGAGCGCGGGCTACGAATGGGTGGGGCTCGACTTTAGCCGCCACGCCCTTCGACTCTTGCCCCAGACGGGTCGCGCCGTGTTGGGAGATTGTCGGCAGCTTCCGTTTGCGGATGCGTCGTTCCCGGCAGTCGTCGCCCGTTACACGCTAGGCGCTTTGTCCTCGAAAGGTCGTGAAGCCGCCGCCCGCGAGCTAGCACGCGTGTGCATGTCGGACGGCACCATCTTGGTCGAAGAATTCTCGGTCGACGATTTTCGCAATGGGAAAGGGAATCTGGTCGAGCCGGGGACGTTCGAGCGCAACGAAGGTCTCTGGGCGCATTACTTCGCGCAGCCGGAGCTCGGCGCCTTGTTTCCAGGCCTGAAGCCGATCCGGACGGATCTTGTGCGGCGACAACTGCGCGTCCTCGGCCGAGCGCATGCGCGCGTTTCGATCCGCGCGATCTTCCGGAAGGAACGCAACTAGGCAGGAGCCACGTAGTCGGGGTGTGTGATCGTGAGTACGTAGTCCGCGGCGACGGCTGCCTCGCTGCAGACGAACACGTCGACGGCGCCCTCGGGGACGACGCCCGCAACGCCTTCATCGGCGTAACCGCCCGCCGCCGTGACCCACATGGCGACGAAATCGTCAGACGACAGGACGTAGTTCCATCCAATGATTTCTCCGGGCACCTCGTGGACGTCGCCGCTGATGCCACCCGTGGGGAGTCCCGCCCAAGCGAGCAAGGGGAATAGGCATTCGCCTTCGGTGAGCCGAAGCGCGTCGGGAACGAGCGCGGAGCCTTCGAAGATGACCGGCAGCGGCACGCTCGCGACGCCTTCAACGACCGCGATGCTGAACGATGCGGAACCTTCCAGCTCTCCGTCAGAGACGTTGAGTGCGACGGAATATTCGCCCGGGAGTTCGAACACGTGCGTCACGTTCGTCGGAAGTTCGGATCCGTTGGCGTCGGCGATTCCATCGAAGTCGAAATCCAAGGCCCACGCAATCGGAGCGCCTTCCGGATCTGCACCGTCCACGGTGAAGATGACCTCGAGCGGGGTCGTACCATTGGTGACGCTGCCATTGAGACTCGCCGTCGGCGCCTGGTTGGAGGCCGCGACGGAGGTGGTCGTCGTGGACGAGGATGGGGCGGGCCCATCCGACGTTGCTGAAGGAGTGGATGCCGCCGCGACGGTCGTCTGGGTCGGTTCAGCGGGTTCGACGCAACCCGAAACGGCGACCGCGATCATCAACGAAACCAGAATCAATGCCCGTACCAAACCCACTCGACCCATTCTCCGGGTGCGGCGCTCCGTATTTTTACCTTCCCTTGAGGCTGGGGGCCGGTTCGTCGAACGTGGCCAACGCCCGCGGGGCGTACAGCAGGCGCGATCCCTCGACCCGCGCTTCGCGGAACGGCTCGCGCGGGATCTCCTTGCCCGGTTCCACGATGTGATGCACGGCCACGCCGCGAAGGAGC
>CAYOZB010000246.1:0-3282 GCA_964408365.1 uncultured Halobacteriales archaeon
AATACGAAATGACTGATCTCATTGTTGCATCTATTTCACGGACGGAACACTAGTGCCTGCAGTTCGTCCGCGGTGACCACCGATAGAGCGTCCCGCGAAAGGAGCAGTACTATGCGGGCGTGAAGACCGACGAACGCGTAGCCCGCGTCGATAACCTTTACAACGACCAGGCCTTTACGCTCGTAAGCGTCGAAGATGGGTTCAAGAGTGGCGAGCTTCGCTGCCTCCGCGCGGGTCGGTACCAGCTCACCCTCCGGTGGCAGGGCCGCTATTACTGCCGACCGAACCACCGGCGGCAAGGGAGCCGGACGCTGCCTTTGAAGGAGACCCTCGCCCGAGGGATCGCTTCCCTCGAACAGTGCCAGCACTGCAGCAACGACCTTGAGTCTTGGACGATCGGCGACCGACGCCGCCCCGGGAAGAAGAACGACGAACAACAGGGAGCGTCGGAAGATATCCGTCGTCGCTCCAACCTCCCGGCAGCCAACGGGCTGCACAGAGAGGTCTTAGGAGCGGCGGCCAAGAAAGGCTTTTGGCTTCCCTCAGAGTTTGCTGAGATGCACCGACAGGGATTCTTGGAGCGTTCTTAGAGGCGATTCATGAATGCCCTAGGCGCCCCCAGCCTCGCGACCAATTGTTCAGCTGATCCAGAACTGGGTGCCACGACGACGCGTGAGTCGTGTTTCCTCGACGGAGCCTGAGTGTCGACGGCGGGAAATAGACTGGGTTTCGGTCCCTTCCGCCTCGATCCGCGAGAACGTCTGCTGCTGCGCGACGGACGTCCTGTTGCTCTGACCCCGAAAGCCTTCGATCTTCTCGTCCACCTCGTACAGCGTCCTGGGAACCTGGTCGAAAAGCATGAGCTCATGGCGGCCATCTGGCCGGACACCGTAGTCGAGGAGACCAACCTGGCCTACAACGTCTCCGCGTTGCGAAAGGCGCTGGGCGAAGGTCAGGACGGTGAGCAGTTCATCCAGACGGTGCCCACGCGCGGATACCGCTTCGTGGCGCCGGTCCAGGTCCATGAGATCGCCGAAGGTCGTCCGGGCGCGTCGTCGACCCGGAGGCGTGTCTTGGTCACCGGGTCTTTGACCGCAGCAGCCGCGGCAGCGGGCCTGGGGGTCTGGTGGCTATTGTGGCCGCAGCCCGAATTGCCTCGGGTCGTCCGTTTCGAACTGCCGGCGGTCAGCGAGTTGCGTGGGCTCACCACCTTGGCGATTTCCCGCGACGGTGATCGGATCGTGTATGCAGCCCAATCCCCTGGATCCGAGCGACAGCTCTACCTCCGCTCGCTGGACAGCTTGAAATCGACGCCACTGCCGGGGACCCTGGGGGGCCACCACCCGTTCTTCTCACCGGATGGCCGCTCCATAGGATTCATAGCCCGCGGAAGCCTCTCGACACTCAACCTTACTACCGGCCAAACGGCGAACCTCCAAGCGGAAAAGGCTGAGGATGCCACGTGGGCGGAGGATGGGAACATCTACTACTCCCGGTTTCCTGGGCATGGCATCGCCAGGATCGCGGGCACGGGCGGCACGCCTCGGCCCGTCACGACGCTCGCGGCGGGAGAGTTGGTTCATGGGTCGCCGGAGCTTCTGCCCGATGGACGGCATCTGATGTTCGGCGTCGTCCGTAGCGACAACTTCGACGATGTCGGCACCGAAGTGGTCTCCCTGGTGACGGGCGCGCGACGGACGGTATTGGAGGGCCGGTTGGCCGCCAAGTTCCTTCCCACGGGTCACCTCGTGTACGTGGCCGAGGGATCGCTCATGGCGGTCAAGTTCGACCCGCAATCACTTGAAGTCAGCGGAGAACCTATTCGCGTTCTTGAAGGAATCGCCACCGACCTGGTCGCGCTGTTCTCCGTTTCGCGAAACGGCACCCTCGTCTACTATCCGGGTGGACCGCTCCCGAAGCTCGTTACCGAGGTCGTCCGGCTCGACAGCGGCGGCGCACAGCCGATCCTGTCCCCGCGGGGCCTTTACGTGGATCCCAGCATCTCCGCTGACGACAATTACCTTGCTGTATCCGCGCGGTTCGGCACGAGCCAGGACATCTGGGTCCACGATTTCGAGCGCCGCATGTGGACACGGGTCACTACCGGGGTGGAGGACGAAATGGCGCCGGTGTGGCACCCCGTTGACCCGAACAAGGTCGTCTATACGGCCACCCGCACGGGGTTCGATGAAGGGTTGGCTCTAATGGCGGTACGAGCCGATGGGAGCAACCCCGGCGAAATCCTCTACCAAACTGCACGCCCTTTGTTCGCGTCCTCGGCATCCCCCGCATCGGGGCTCGTGGCGTTCACCCAATTCGAGGCCAAGACCAAGGGCGACATCTGGCTGCTCGACCTCCGTGGCAAGCCGGCGGCACGGCCGTTTCTCCAAACCTCGTTCGATGAGAAGTGTGGTGCACTCTCCCCGGATGGCAGATGGATCGCCTACGAATCCGACGAGTCAGGACAGCCCGAAGTCTACGTACGACGCGTGGCGGGGGATAGCAAGCAACGACTCTCCCCGGATGGTGGCGACCGTCCCCGGTGGTCTCGCGACGGCCGCCGAATCGCCTACCGCAGCGGACGCAGATTGATGACGGTCACGGTAAAGGCGGGGACGTTGTTCGCGGCCGAGACGCCGCGACTGCTGGCGGAAGGCGATTTCGCGCAAGGTGGTTTCGCGACACCAAACTATGACATCCGTGGCGACGGCCAAATACTAACGATGATTCGACCAGTCCCTCAACCGTCGTCGAGGTCACTCGTAGTCGTCCAGAATTGGTTCACCGAGCTTCGGCACAAGCTGGGTCAGTGATTCGGAACTGAGGGCCGAGTCTCTTGACGTCCGCGACCAGCTTTCCAACCACCGGCGAAGAATCCGTGATGCACGCCGAGCCAAGCGCCATCCAAGACGTCTCAGCGCGTCCTGGACGCCCCGGGCGTGCTTTTCGTATTTGGCGGCGCCGCCACCGCCCGGACGGCGTGGCGGCGCCGGGATGATCGAGCTACTGCCTGTTGTACACGCTGACCGACGGTTCCGTGCTGGCGTTCGGTCCTGCCGGCGTGAAGGTCACCGTCATGGTCTTTCCGTCGCGGGATACGGCAGCCACGTTCTTCCCGGTGAGGACGCCTTCGCGGCTGTTCGTGAATTCGATGGTGTAGTCGTCGACCGCCCTCGCCGCCCTCATCGCGGCGGGGGCGGTTCCCGGGCCCACGACCGGCATCGGTTTCCCGTCGAGGGCGCCGGTCCAGGTGACGCCGGTGAGGTTGGCCCACTTCAGGCC
>CAYOZB010000247.1:0-3267 GCA_964408365.1 uncultured Halobacteriales archaeon
CCGGATCAGCGTGGAAGAACTGCCGCACGGATTCCACCGCGCCTACGTCCGCTACGGGTTCATGCAGACGCCGGATCTGCACGACATCCTCCGCCGACTCGCCGACCACGGTCTCAAGCTCGAGCTCGATGAGACCACGTTCTTCCTCGGTCGCGAACGCGTCGTCCCCGCGAAGAAGACCGGAGTGTCGCGTTGGCGCATCTTGGTGTTCTCGTTCCTTGCACGAAACAGTCAGCGTGCCACGTCGTTCTTCAACCTGCCACCGGAGCGAGTGGTGGAAGTGGGTTCCCAGATCGAGGTCTGACGGCTCAACTTTCCCAATACATCGCCGGGGCGGGGTTCGTCTCGTCGAACGCGACCACGTAGACGCCGCTCTGCGAATCGAACACGATGATATCGCCCTCCGGCGTCGCCCACGCTTCCATCACGGTCGGCGCGCCGACGACATCCGCGCCGCCGACGTCGCCCGGTTTCGGCGACTCGTTGGCGGGCAGGAATACGCCGATCGACGCAGGCTTCGCGAGCCGCTCGGGCGTCGAGAGATCGACCGCCCATACGCCGCCGTGGTAGACGCTCACAAACATGGTGCGGTCCTGAATCGACATGTAGTGCGTGCTGAACTGGAGCGACATCCCCCATTGCACATCGACGGGCAAGGTCCAGCGTCCAATCTCTTTCAGGTTGGTCGGATCGGTGTCGTCGAGGATCCAGACCCAACCGGTCGGATGGTCGGCGGGATGGGAGAGGATCTCCTGCCCCACGACGACGTAGTGCTTGCCGTCCCAAAGGCCATCGATCGGGATCGCTTCGTGGAGGTTTCCGGTCTCGACGCCCGTGATGTAACCGCCTCCTCCCGTGAACTTGTTGAAGGTGCCCAATTGCCTCGGAGCGGGTCCGCTGAGGTCGAGGATAATGAGTCCTTGGTCCCAGTCGGCGAGGTACGCAAGGGTCTGCTGGGTCACCGGGTGCTTCGCCATCGAGGCGTCGACGTGGCCGTTCACGATGGGTTGAGCGGTGCTCGCAGGCGGCGGTGCCTGGTACACTGCGCGCGGGGAGAGCGTCGAGCCGTCGACGGTGTAGAAGGAAAAGTAGGAGCTTTGGTGTTGGAGGTTCACGACGCTCACCGTTACCCATTGTTCGCCATCGATCAGGTAGGAACCGACGCTGTGGGGGCCGATGACGGGCATGGGGACGACGTCTTCGATGATCGGGTTCTCGGGGTTCTTGATGCCCATGAGGATGACGCTCGGACCATTGAATGGCAAAAGGCTCGGGATCACGCGTACGTCGCCGGTGCAAGCGTCGCGAAAGAGTACGCGGTTCACGCCGAGGTCGGCCGTGCCTTCGCCGGGCGCGTTGGGAGAGAAGTTGGCGCCGACGATGACGTGCATCCCGTCGGGCGTCATGGCGACGTCGTACACGCTTTCTTGTTCGAACTGGATCTCGCCGATCTCGAATGGATGCGCCGGGTCGGTGACATCGGCGAGGACGAAGGCAAGTCCCGAGTAGAACGAGTTGACGACCGCGATGCGTCGGCCGTCTTCGCGGGTCCGGGCCTCGCCACAGAAGTATCCTCCGGCCGTGCGTCCTAAGGATTTTGCAACCAGTGGATCCCAACCGAGGACCTCGAAGTTGGATGTCGAGAGGTTCTGGTGCTGGCTGGCGTTGAAGTGGTCATGCTCATCGTCGCTCGGCAATGCGAGCTCCGCCCAATCGGGTGCGAACACCGCAACGTCGTCGCCGGGCGGCGCATCATCGCTCTTCGGTTGGAGGCAGCCGGCGACGAGGACTGCACACGTGACGAGGATCGCAGCGGTTCGGATGGACATGGTATGCGCGCCAGTAGGGCGTTCGCATAAATGCGTTGCCGCAACCGCGCTGCGGTCGCCTACTCGAACGTGAGGATATCCATGCCGCGCGCAAGGTCCCCCGTGAAGAGGTACCCGTTGTAGTACCAGGCTTCCCACGTGTGGGAACCGTCGACGAACTGGTCGACGACCTTCGGCAGGACGCCCTTGGAGAAGTCGATGTCCGTGAAGTCGACGACGATGACGCCGTCCTTGTACCAGCTCATCGCGATGACGTCGCGGCCTTCGACCGGGACCATGCGACCATGATGTGCCGTGCAGCTTCCGTCCATCGCTTTCACGCGGGGATCATTGAGGGGGCTGTACCAGCCAAGGAGTCGCGGCTCGGTCTCGACCGAGACGTCGTAGAAGAACAGCGCGCCGACGGGTGCACTGATGGTGCCCTGCGGTGTGTCGACGGCTGCCGCGCAACCCGGGGGCAGTGTACCGCCGCCGTTCTCGTCGCCGACGATCAGGATGGTGCCGTCGTTGCTGAGCCCCGCGTAATGCGCAAACGGCGTGACGCCAGCGGAGGCACTCGGCGTCCCTGGGATGCCGTGGAAAATGGGAACGCTCACGATCACGTTCGGGTGGTAGGGATCCTTCGTGTCCCAGAGCTGCGCGTATTCGATGCCTGCGCAGATGCCACGGTACTTGTCTTTGGCGGGTTCGTTCCAGAAGTACAAGTGGTGGCAGCTGAAGCCGTTCTTGAAGTCGGGCAGTCGCACGACGTTCTCGGGATCGGCGAAGTCGAACATCTCGGTGACGCCTTCTGCTTGCGATTCGACGTTGTTGCCTCCGCCGCTTGCCGCGTTGTAGACGATCGGGGTTCCCGGGATGACGCCGACCTTGTGCGTGCGCACCTCGATGGGCGTCAGCGGGATGGGGTTGCGGGGATCCGTGATGTCGAACACGTCGAGGAATCCGCTTGTGCTGATGACCGTCACGAGCCGTCCGTCGGGGTAGGGGATGACGATGGCGCCGCGGTGGAGTCCGCCTTGGCTGTCGAAGTGCGAAAGGGTCTTCGGGTGCGCGGGGTCGGAGATGTCGACGATGGCGCTTGGTTTGACGGTGCGCGTACCGCCGGTCACCGGCGGCGTCTGGTAGCCGGGGACGATGGCGAGGCTTCCGAAGAGCGCGATGCCGGCTCCGGTCGGGAGATCGTCGGGCGTGGCGGAGAGGAGTTCGATGCCGCTCAACGTCGATGGCAGTTCGGCGGCCGGGATGGGCGTCCACCACGAGGGGACATTGGATCCTTGCGTCGGCGGGTTGGAAAGTGTCGGGTAGTTGAAGGCGGGATGGGGAGCGTTCTGTGGGTCGTTCCACAGCGCGGGACCTGCGCGGATGAGGCCGTCGATGGTTGCCGTTGCTCCGTCGGTGGAAGCGTCGTTCGCGGCGCCCAGGCAGCCGGCGAGCATGA
>CAYOZB010000248.1:0-3267 GCA_964408365.1 uncultured Halobacteriales archaeon
CCTTCTTGGGTGGTTGGTGCCGACGGCGACGAACTCCTTTCCTTCGAGGGTGTTTTTCGTGAACGTGGTGAGGACGGTCTTGGGCCCGACTTCGACGAAGACGCGCGCGCCGTCTTGGTACATGCGTTCGGTCTGTTTCTGCCACTCGACCGCCGCGGCGACCTGTTGGCTGAGGAGTTCGATGATCTTTTTCGGCGCGTCCTGTCCGGTCGGGTAGTAGTCGGCGGTGACGTTCGACAGGAGGGGGATCTTGGGTTCGCGGATGTCGAGTCGTTCGAACACGCGTCGCAAGGGTTCCTTGGCGGGGGCGACGATGGCGCTGTGGAACGCGGCGCTGACGGCGATGTGCTGGGCTTGGATTCCGGCTTTGTTGAACATCTCGACGGCTTGGTCGACGGCTTTTGAGGCTCCGGCGATCACGGTCTGGACTTTGCAGTTCTTGTTGGCGGGGATGACGTAGCCGTCGATGTTCTTGAGCAGTTTCTCGACGGTGACGGGGTCGGCGGTGATGCTCGCCATCTTGCCGAGGTCCGGGACGTGCACGTTGGCCATTTCGCGTCCGCGCGCGGACACGGCGATGCAGGCGTCTTCGAGGCTCATGACGCCCGCGGCGACGAGGGCAGCGTATTCGCCGAGGGAGTGTCCGGCGACCATGTCGGGTTTGACGCCGTATTCGTTGAGGAGTCGGTAGAGCGCCAAGTCGGCGGTGAGCATCGCGGGTTGTGTGACCGCGGTCTGTTTGAGCGCTTCTTCACCGATTTCTTTGGTGACGCCTTTGGCGGCGTCGATGAAGATGTACTCGGTGATGGGTTTGCCCAGGAACGGCGTCATGACTTCATCGATCTGCTCGAGGGTGCGCTTGACGGTCTCGAACCGAGTCGAGAGATCCCGGAGCATGTCGACGTATTGGCTTCCCTGCCCGGGGAAGACCATCGCCATCTTGCCGCGTCGCGGGCCGTCGCCGATGTAGATTCCCCTCGGGGCGAGGATCATGCGCTTCCTCGGGTCGGCGACGGCGGCGAGGGCTTGTTGGAGCCGGTCGGCGAGGTCGTTGATGGTCTCGACGACGAGTGCGATGCGCAGGTTCTGTTTCACGCCGTCGTTGGAGGCGCGTGCGGCGAACGCAGGGAAGCTACGCGCGTTGAGCCGACCCGATTGGAGCGCGTCGACGGTTTCCTTGACCTTTAGCTCCAAGGCTTGTGGGGTCGCGGCTCCGAGGACGAGGAGTTCGGTGCCGGCGTTCTTCGCGAGGGGTTCGAGGTTGCGGTGTCGAGGTTCGCGTTTGAGGAGCACGTCGGCGACGGGCGTGGTGCGGGTCGTCGCCTTCACGGTGGCCTTCGTGGCGTAGGTGCCGGGCGCGTATTCTTCCAAGATGACGTGGAAGTTCGTGCCGCCGAACCCGAAGCTCGAGATGCCGGCTCGACGCGGCGTGCCCGCCGGGGGTTCCGGCCACGGTTTTGCTTTCGCGTTGACGTAGAACGGTGTGTCGGCCCAGTTGATGTTCGGATTCGGGGTTTCGAAGTTGATGCTGGGTGGGAGGACCTTGTTCTCCACTGCTTTGATGATCTTGATCAAGCCGGCGGCGCCCGCGGCGCTCTTGAGGTGTCCGACTTGGCTCTTGATGCTGCCGATCGGGATGCTTTGGCGTTTGATGTTCGGGCCGAAGACGCGGCTCAAGCCTTGGACTTCGACGACGTCGCCGACCTTGGTGGAGGTGCCGTGGCATTCGACGAGGGTGATCGACGCGGGGTCGACGCGGCCGTCCTTGAGTGCACGGGTGAGGCAGGAGAGTTGTCCGTCGATGTTGGGTGCGGTGATGCCTTTTCCTTTCGCGTCGCTCGAGGAGCCGACGCCACGGAGCACGGCGTGGATCTTGTCGCCGTCGCGGATCGCGTCGCTGAGGCGTTTGAGCAAGAGGATGCCGCAGCCTTCGCCCATGACGAACCCGTCGGCGCGTTGGTCGAAGGGAAAACTGCCCTTACCGCTGAGGGCTCCGATCTTGCTGAACTTGACGTAGGTGGCGATGTCCATGGAGCGGTCGGCGCCGCCTGTGAGGACCATGTCGTAGTCGCCGATGGTGAGTCCGTGGACCGCGGCGTCGATCGCCGCGAGGCTTGAGGCGCACGCTGCGTCGGTCGTAAAATTTTTCCCACTCAGGTCGAAGGTGTTGGCGATGCGTCCGGCGATGACGTTGGAGAGTTCGCCGGGCATCGTGTCTTCGGTGATCTCCGGGAGGTGGCTCTTGAAGGCCTTCTCGGCTTCGCGGAGGATGATTTTCTTGTCCTCTTCCGGAAGATGGGCGAAGCCCGGGGATTCGGCGAGGGCTTGGGCGATCTTGGGGAACTGGACGCGGAGGCCCGTGTCGTTTCGGACTTCGCCGCCCATCGCGTTTCCGAGGATCACGGCGCAGCGGGTCTTGTCGAAGGGTTTCTTGTCGTAGCCGGAGTCTTGGAACGCTTCGGCGACGGCGGCGAGGGCCCATTTCTGGGTCTCGTCGAGTTGCTTGGCGACGTTCGGTGGGATGCGGAACTGGAGGGGGTTGAACTTGTAGTTCGTGATGAAGGCGCCGATCTTGGCGTAGGTCTTGTCGGGCTTCGAGGGGTCGGCGTCCCAGAACAGGTCGGGGTCCCAGCGTTCTTTCGGCACTTCGCGGACCGAGTTCTTGCCGGCGACGATGTTGTTCCAGAATTCCGGGACGTTGTTGGCGTCGGGCATGACGCAGCCGAGTCCGATGACGGCGACGAGCTCCTCGGCGGTCTTCTGTTCGAGTTGGGCGTTCGATGACATGGACATTCTCTAGCGTCTCCGATCAGAGGGGGATGTTGCCGTGTTTTCGCGCGGGTCGCTGCTCCCGCTTGTTCTTGAGCGTGTGCAATGCGTCGATGAGTTTGCCGCGGGTCTCTTGGGGCTCGCAGATCTCGTCGAGGTAGCCTTTGGCGGCGGCGACGTAGGGGTTCGCGAACTTTTCGCGGTACTCTTGCTCGAGTTGTTTCCGTCGTTCGACGGGATTGGGCGCGCTGTCGATCTCTTTCTTGAACACGATGTTGACGGCCCCGTCGGGACCCATGACGGCGATCTCCGTCGAGGGCCAGGCGAGGTTGTAGTCGCTGCGCAAATGTTTGCTGCACATGACGATGTATGCGCCGCCGTATGCTTTTCGAGTGATGACGGTGAGTTTCGGCACGGTGGCTTCGCAGTAGGCGTAGAGGAGTTTGGCGCCGTTGCGGATGATGCCGCCGTGCTCTTGGCCGAGGCCGGGTAGGAATC
>CAYOZB010000249.1:0-3217 GCA_964408365.1 uncultured Halobacteriales archaeon
GGTGGTCGGGCCTTCCATGGCGTCCGGCAACCACACGTGGAGGGGGAATTGGGCGCTCTTTCCGACCGCACCGCCGAAGATGAGGACGCTCGCGATGAACACCAAGCCGTTGTTGGCTTCGATGAGGGGGATGTTCTCGAAGATCTCGCGGTAGCTGAACGTGTCGAAGATCCGGTAGAGCAGGAGGAGTCCGAGGAACAGGCTCACGTCGCCCACGCGCGTGACGAGGAACGCTTTCTTGGCTGCACTCGCGGCGCTGGGTCTCTCGAACCAGAACCCGATGAGGAGGTAGCTGCACAGCCCCATGACTTCCCATGCGGCGAACATGAGGAGGTAGTTGTCCGCGAGCACCGTGGTGAGCATGCCGGCGACGAACAGCATGACTTCGGCGAAGTAGCGGATGAGGCGCGGCCCTTCGTCGTGCAAGTAGGCGGGGCTGTAGATCACGATGAGGAGCGCGAGGAAGGAGACGAGCGTTGCCATGAAGGCGGAGAGCGGGTCGATGAGGAAGCCCATCGTGAACTCGTGTTCTCCGATGCTCATCCAGTCGATTGTGAGCTCGGTCGGCTCGTCGTGGCTGGTGGCGGTCTCGTAGAGGACGCCGACGCTCACGACGAGGCTGAGGACCATGCTGCTGATGGCGAGTTCCGCGCCGTGCTTGGGTAATCCTCGTAGGATGAGGATGAAGACGAAGGCGAGCAGCGGGAACGTGGGGATGAGCCAGGCGACCTCTGTGAACATGGTTTCACCCCTTGAGCGCGCTGACGAGGGTGACGTCGGCGCTGCCCTTCAATCGGTACAAGTTGAGGAAGATCGAGATCCCGACGGCGGCTTCGGCGGCGGCGATGGCGATGCCGAACATGACGAAAACGATGCCGCCTTGGTCTTGGTGGAATCCGGCGAAGGCGGCGAAGTTGATGTGCGCGGCGTTGATCAAAAGCTCGATGCACATGAGCAGTTTGACCGAGTTGCGGGTGGTCATGATGCCGTAGAGGCCGCACGCAAAGAGGGCGGCGCTCACGATGAACCAAGCGACGACGGGGATCATTGGAGACCTCCCTCTTGTCGGCGGTTCTTCGCGCCCACGTAGAGCGCGGAGAGCAAGGCTCCGAGGAGGAGGATGCTGAGGACTTCGAACGGCAGGACGTACGTGTCGAAGATGGCGGTCGCCAAGTCGTCGAACGATTCGACGGGCAAGGCTTCGGTGCGCCATTCTCCGATCGCCAACCCGGCTCCGACGAGGAGTCCGAGCACGCCGATGGCGACGATGGCCTTGGCCCAGTCTGCGCTCATCGAGGGGCCTCCTCTTCACGGGTGGACCCGTGGGTGAACATGATGGCGAACAGGATGAGGGTCACGACGGCGCCGACGTAGACGAGGATCTGGACGACGAACAGCATCTGCGCGCCTGCCATGAGGAAGAGCGTGGCGACGCCGAGCAGGGTGGCGGCGAGGAAGAGGGCGCTGTGGAACAGTTTGTGCGTGGCGACGGTGGCCACGGCAGCGGCGATCGTGAGGCCGCCGAGGATCGCGAATGCAACAAGATCTCCGCTCACCATGTTGTTTTCCCCCTCACAGCCTCGTCTTGTCATTGATGGTGATCAGTCGCTGTCCTTCCGCGAGGCGTTGCCGCACGACTTCTTGGTCCATGGCGTCGATCTCGGCCTCCGTCTTCTGGAGGATGTCGGGCATGTAGACCTGGTCCTTGCGGGTGCGCGAGAGTTCGTACTCGGGGGTCATGTGGATGGCGCCCGTGGGGCAGACCTCTTCGCACAAGGAACAGTAGATGCAGCGGGCCGTGTCGACGGCGGGGTACTTGTCTTTCTTGTTGGGGAACTTCGTGTTCATGTCGGCGGCTTTCTCGACCTTGAAGTCGACCATGAAGCAGGTGCCGTTCGGGCACGCCTGCGCGCACAACGTGCAGCCGATGCAGAGGTCGAGTTCGAGGCCGATGCGTCCGCGGTAGCGTTCGGCGATGGGTCGTCGGACTTCGGGGTACTCGAAGGTGACCGGTTTTCGGAAGAATACTTTGAGCGTGCTCTTCATGCCCGTCGCGAGGGCCATGAGGGGCAAGCGTTGGCGCTTGTAGGGATCCTTGATGGTGGGTCCGACCTCGATGGGGTTCGGGAGGGTCGTGTGCTTCTTTGCGTTGGGGACTTTCACATCAGTCAAAGAGGAACCCCCGGACGAGGGCGGCGATCACGAGGTTGAGCAGTGAGAGCGGGAAGAGGACTTTCCAGGCAAAGTTGAGGTACTGGTCGATGCGCACGCGCGGGAGGGTGAGCCAGAGCCAGAACACGATGAAGCAGAGGAGCATGCTTTTGATGATGAACCACACGAGGCCGTCGCCGAGCGGTGTGAGGAGTCCGGTCAAGGGGCCGAAGGGGCTCATCCAGCCGCCGAGGTAGAGCGTGGTGATGAGTGCGCTGATGAAGAAAATGTTCGCGAAGAGGACGACGTAGAACAATCCGAACCGCATGCCGCTGTACTCGGTGGAGTATCCGGCGACGAGTTCGGATTCGGCTTCGGGCAAGTCGGTCGGGATCAACCCGGCTTTGGCGAGGGCGGCGACGAAGAAGATGAACGCGCCCAGGATCTGCGGCACGATGAACCACAGGCCGCGTTGGGCGTTGACGATGTCCACCGTGCTCATCGACCCGGTGAGGAGGATGACGCCGACGACGGCGAGGACCATCGGGATCTCGTAGGAGAAGTCGAGGGCTGCTGCGCGGACGCCGCCGTAGATGGCGTACTTGTTGTTGCTCGCCCAACCCGCTGTGATCTCGGCGATGGGGGTGACGGCGCTGATCGCGAGGATGAACACGATGCCGACCGCGATGTTCGAGAACACCAACGTTTCCGAGAAGGGGATCGGGGCGAACGCCATCACGAAGGGCGCGATGGCCATGTAGGGGGCGAACCGGAAGAGGAACTTGTTCGCGGCCTTCGGCGTGATGTCCTCCTTGGTGATGAGTTTCAACCCGTCGGCGACGAGTTGCAGGAGGCCGAAGGGTCCGACGCGGTTGGGGCCGAGTCGTTGGGTGAAGAAGGCGAAGAGTCGTCGGAAGATGAGGGTGAAGAGGCCGCCGACCGTCAAGGCGATGGAGAACACGATGACGGAGCCGGCGATCCAGAAGATGGTCTGCGCAAGGAGCATGGGGCTCTCGAGCCCGACGGTGCCGGCAACCGTGTCCAGGATGCCGTCGATCCACGTTTC
>CAYOZB010000250.1:0-3170 GCA_964408365.1 uncultured Halobacteriales archaeon
CGTGAACGCTTCGCGATGAAGTCGCGGCGCCGGTAATGTCACCCCCGGCGCCGCCCTTTCTGTCCTTTCTCTTCCCACCTTTTTTCTTTGTCGGCGTACCCATCAGACGGCCCCGGCCATCGTCAAGAAGGCCGCCCGCGAGCCGCAGCGCAGCATGGCATTCAATCGCCACGTCGGCTGTCCCCAAAAGGGGAGCGGCCATGTGAATCGACCGTCTTCCACCAGTGCGCCCGTCCGCGTCCGACGCGGCATCCACCAGGATGTCAAGCCGACCCTTTTCCTGCTGGTCGGTTCGAAGCGCCGGCGTGTGCAGGGCGGGCGCTACGTCACCGTGAGCGTCTCGCATGTCTCCCGGTTCGCGGACGCGTCGTACGGCACCGACAGGTCCGTCACGCATGCTTCCCATTCACCGTGACCGCCACCGGATTGCGTCACTTGCATCCGAGCCCGGCCGGTTTCGTCGGTCGTGGCGCTCCTGGGATAGACCGTCCCTTCCGGGCTCGTGATGTCCGCGAACACTTTCACGTCAGGCAACCGGCGGCCGGCCGCGTCGACGATGTACACGTACGTCTGCAGGACGTGTTTGTCCCCTTGGTGCTTGAAGGACATCGAGATGGAATCGACATGGCCCACGACAGTGGGCTCTGATACGGTTGAATTCGAGCCCGTCGCGCAACCTGCCATCTGCAGCGCTGCGCATACGTTCAGCAGACCGTGACCCCAATCATTGTCGGGCAGGTTCGGTGCAGCATCCGGGACCACCGTCGATCCAACCAACCGCGCCTTGACTTCCTCAGGCGTGAGACTCGGTTCTTTCTGCAAGAGGACTGCAATCGCGCCCGCGACATGCGGCGTCGCCATCGAGGTGCCACTGAGCTGCTTGGTGGTCGGACCCAGGAAGAGGCTCTGGATGTTGACTCCCGGAGCGACGAGTTCGGGCTTGAGGCGTCCATCGTCGGTCGGTCCACCGGAACTGAACTCGGCAAGCGTATCGTCCGACGGATCCTTGGTGTTGCGGTCGTCGGCAGCGCCGACCGTGATGACGTTGAACGCGGCGCTCGCTCCGTCAATGGTGCACTTCGCGTGGCCGCTGTTTCCGGCCGCAATCGTGAAGCTCACTCCTCGTGCGACAAGGGCGTCGGCGGCCTCCGCCTCGGGCCCGGACCCATCGCCGCATCCTGGATCCGCGAAGCCGATGCTCATGGTGGCGACGCGGATGGGAGGCGAGACGCGGTCTTTGTTCTCAGCGATCCAGTCCATGCCGGCGATGATGTCGGCGGACGTGCCGGCACCCCCAGCATGAAGTACGCGAACGATCGCCAAGTTGGCGTCCGGGGCGACTCCGCGATAGGTCGCGTGGCGGCCCGCGACGGTGCCCGCGACGTGCGTGCCGTGGCCGTTCGTGTCCGTGCATTCCGGAACCGTCAACCCAAGAATGGTGGAGACGCACGATACGATCGCTTCGTCAAGACCCGGTTCGATCAGGTCGACGCCGGTGTCGAGGACGGCGACGGTGATGCCGACCCCCGTGTAACCGGCGTCCCAGGCCTTGTTCGCTTCGATGTCTCCGGTCGATGCGTCCATGAGTGTCGTCACGGGCCGATCAAGCGACATTCCGGTGACCCAATCCTGCTCCGCGAGCGCTTCGATCTTCGCAGCGGGCGCCACTGCCGAGAATGCGGGGATGAGCTGGTAGGTCCAGATGACGTTGACACCGAGGAGCGATGCTTCGTCGGTCCACTCCGAACTCGGACCTTGCGTGCCGACGATGACGTTAATGGGTACGTCGGCGGCGCTCGTCGAAAGGAGCCGTGCAAGCTCCGGCGACAGCACGCTCTCGTCCGCGTCATCCACAATTCCTGCGCCACCGAGTAGCGACGACATGACAGCGACGATCGCCGCCAAAATTGCCAATCCAGACATTAGTTCCACAAACTCCGGGACATACCCCCAACCCTTTGTCCGTGAGGGTATAAGGAAGCCGTCGTGTCGCTTTGAAACCCCACATGTGCGACTAGACGATCGTTCCAGTTACAGTTGACCTAGGACAAGACGGCTGCGATCGTCCTGGTTCCTGTTTTTTTGTCGTCAATCGCAGCAGCTCTGAGTACCGCGTCGCGATTCGACTTTTGGACCAGGAAACGCCGTTCGACCGCGACGTGCTTGAGCTACTGGTCGGTGGTCCCAAGCGCAACGGCGACCTCCGGCCACTTTTGCGAGGTCGGAACGTGAACGTCCTAACCAAGGCTCTCGCGCGTCTTCGCGAGGAAGGCGTCATCCGAAGCGGGCTTACGGATGATCTCCGGGAGCGCACGTACGCTTTGACGCGGCTCGGCACGTTGGTCATCTTTCGGCTTCACGAAATGATTCCATATCGTCTCAGCGAGGCGGCTGTTCGTCGGGCCCGCACGGCGGCCACGGCATAAGTTGGTGGCACCCCCACCCCGAAGCCGCCACGATCGTGAAGAAACATTGGAAGAAAGCCGAACTTGTCCTCATCGCGCACCAGTCGCATTGCATTAAGATCCGCGACGACGAGTTGACGAACGTCGACCGGGTCATCAGGCCATTGAATGCATCTGAAGTTCGCCGGTGGGCGCCAAAGAGGAAACGTTCCTGGATGGCTGCAGTTCTCGTCTGCAAGGGGAATGACCTGCGACCCTTGGCCGAAACCGCCGTCGACTTGCGACTTGAACCGGGCCGATTCCATTTCTACGTCCACGTGGACGCACCTTTGCAAGCCCTGGCCCCGTGGACCATGGCCGGGCTCCCGCTGCATCATGTCGACGCCGGCATCAAAGACTGGCGGGGACTCCACAAGTTGCTGGGCGTCGACTTCAATGCGCAGATCGCCGACGATTTTGTTTCTGAAGACAGTCAGTAATCCTCGGAGCGTCGAGGGCGGCGTAGGAAGAAGGAAGGTTCGAGACAGGGACGGTTTGGCGCGCCCGCCGGTAACTGGTGCTCCCACTGTTACGCGCTGGGCGTTTTCTGCCGTGCCGCTTCTGGAAGTCGCGCATGTTCGGGTTTCAGGTGGTGGTCCGCGGTCGATTTACGAGGACGATGCAGACTTCCTAAAACGTACCCCGTTGGATTCGCGGCAGCATCCAAGTGCCTTATCCTCGGCCCGCGCGAGCCTGCGATTAGTGACCAACAAAATGAACACACCA
>CAYOZB010000251.1:0-3105 GCA_964408365.1 uncultured Halobacteriales archaeon
GCGGCCACCCGGGCCGCGTCGGCCAAGGCTGGGCCGTCGGCGTCGTCCGCAGCACCGATGCCGGGCGGACCTGGACGACGTTGGCCCTCAAGAACGAGGTGGATTTCCACGCGATGGCCATGGAGCCAGGATCTACGATGGCGAACGACACCATCTACGGTTCCCATGGCGGAAAACTCCACGTCAGCACGAACGGGGGCACATCATGGACGACGCGCGCCCTTACGTTTCAGGTCGCGGCACTGACGGTCTCTCCAGAAACGGGCGACGTCTGGGCAGCGACTTCGTCGGGAATCCAGAAGAACACGCGCCTGGCAGAGGGCCCATGGCAGATCGTCAACCCCAAACCCGCGTTGGCGGTCTCCGCGAGTCCCGACGGAACCATCCTCTACGCATACATCGACAACGGCCTCGCCAAATCCATCGATCAGGGCAAGACTTGGACCGGGCTCAATTGGACTGTGCCAAGCGGAGATTATCCATGGGGCATCGCGCCGAGCCCCACCACATCGGGCCCTCTATACGTTGGGACCGCGCAGGGCTTCATCTTCAAGACCACGGACCAGGGAGCGTCCTGGACGAAGATCCGGTAAGACCCTTGCCCCGCCGCGCCCGGAGGAATCTCTGAGGACACCTTGGCCGCGGCCAGATTGCCCACACATGAAGCCTTATGAAAACCCGCCAGGATCAGAGGGCAATGACGTGGACTCTGCTTCCTCTGCGCATCGTTGGGGCCTTCGCGTTCCTCGGAGCCGCGTTCGCCCTCACCTTCGGCCTCGACCTCGACGGCGGCGTGGCAGGAATCCACGAACAAGTGCGCCCCATCTGTCCGTTCTGCCAATAGACGCCCGCTTCCGGATCGCCCAAACCGACAAAATCGAGTCGCAACAATTCTCGTCAAAGGTGACGTTCAAAGGCCCAATGACATTCTGAACGTGCATCGAAGACCACTCCCCCGCGCGCGATGATGATCCCAAGCCTGCGACTGCGCGCAGGATTCAATCTCGCTTCGTAGGCATCGTCGTCGGCGCCGCGTCCGTATTTGTTTCGGTTTTCTTTCTCGTCGCGTCCGCCTCCTTCCCTTACGGGCTCCTCTTGCTCAATCTCGGATTGGCGTGGGGCCTCTTTGCCGCACTGCAGTGGGGCGTAGCGCGTTTCGACGCCGCGGGGGACGCAGCCATCGTTCAGTTCCTGCCCTTCCTAGCATGGCCGTTCCTTGCGCGCCGGTTCGCGCACCAGCACGGAACCTTGTTGCCGCTGTTTCTCGAGTACACCGTCGCTTTCACTTGCTTGAGCGTCGCGGCCGCACTCGGCCTCTTTCTCCTCTTGGGACGCCGCCGCGCGAGGCGCGGCGCGATCGTCACAGGCGGTGTGGGTGCGCTCGTGACCCTTGGGCTGATGGTTCTCGTCATTGGCACCGACCCGAGCCTCAGCGCGCGCGGCCTCATTCTGTTCGGGCTTACGGGTGTCCTCGTCGGGGCTTGCTTGGCCGCGCAATGGACGGTTGCGCGGTTCGGGCCGTGGGGTACGATCCGCCGCCTGGCCGCGGCCCCAGCCCTCGCGATCGCGGGCACGCAACTGTTTGATGGCATCGTGACCTACCTTGCCGTCGTGGACCCGTTGGACTTGGCCCCCGGCGAATTCCACGAACAGGTCCCCTTGTCGCGCCTCGTGCTCGAAGCCACCGGAGTCGGCTATCCGTTGCTCAAATGGGGGCTGGCGATCGGGATTGGTTTCGCACTGTCCTCGACACCGTTCAGGACCAGCCCGCAGCGCATCGGCCTGTACCTGATCTTGCTCTGGGTCGGACTCGGCCCCGCCCTCTACAGCGGTTTCCAATTAGTCTAGGAATGTGAACCGCCGGACGTGCACGCGAACAACCGAGATTGTCAAATGAGCCTGCAAGAACATGATAAACGCCGCGCTGTCAGGCGAACTCCCCGGTCGCGGTCTCCTGCGACCTTCGCAGGGAACGGCGGTACAGCAGGCCTGCCGTGGCGGCGGCCACGCCGGTCAAGATGACTGTAATCTCGAGGACGAGCCGGCTCGGTTCGCGTGGCAAATACGGGTGGGTGCCGAAACCATAGTCGATGACGTCGTGGGCGAAGAACACCATGATCGCCGCCAAGTAGTGAAAGTGTGGCACCTTGGTCCGCACGAGGTCTCGGTGAAGGACGAACGCCTGCCCGACCATGCCGATATGAAGCCAAAACAGTAGCCATTGGAGGGCCGGGTTTTGGGCGAAAAATCCGTCGTAATAGTAGAGGAGGACGAAGACGGTCCAGAGGCCGACCTTGACGTTGGCGATAAAGGCGAAGAGATCCAGGATGCCGCTCCGTTTTCCCCGGACTTGGTACAGGAGAAGGCTGAGCGCAAAGAGGAGCACCGCGTTCGGAGAGTCACTTACCAGCGGCCACAGGTACCAAGGCGTGGCGGCGAATTGGGCCGCGTAATAGTCGGTCCACCCGTACCAGACAGCGCAGAGATTCCCGAGGATCAGGGGCCAAGCCAGCCATGGGTTCCTCTTGAAAACGTGTAGGGAATCCAACGCTCGGTCGAGGAACGGCACGGACGGGGCCAACGCGCCGTGGCGGCGAAAGAGTTGTGATGTGGGCATTTGGGGCGGCTGCCGATCAGGTCGACAAGTGCCCATTTGGGCAACGCGTTGCAGAAAAGGTCAAACATGTCGTGTTGCGGCTACGCGCATTTCCAGGTGATGTGGACCTGGTCGTCGGTGAGGTGGACGTCCACGTTCACCTGTGGCCCGCTGCACGTCTGGGGCTGCACCTTCTCGGTTCCGACGGGGTTGGTGCCTTCGAACACGCGCAGGTTGAAGTCCTGGGCGGGCACTTTCTGGGTGAACTGCTCCTTTTTGACGTTCTTCTCGGCAGGCGTCACCGTGAAGCTCTGGGATTTCAACTCGTGACCAGCCGTGTGCGCGATGACGATCCGTACGGTGCGATCCTTGGTGACTTCCCCGCTCGCGACGACGACGGCATCCTTCTGCGCCACAGCGGCCGAGGTCGTGGGCGCCTTGCTCGTCGTGGTCGCGGCCGGAGGATCGCTGGACGCGCAGCCGGCCAAGGCCGTAATGAGGAAGAGGGT
>CAYOZB010000252.1:0-3089 GCA_964408365.1 uncultured Halobacteriales archaeon
AAGGCCGAACTTGAAGGCAAAGTGTACGGCACCATCGAGACCGTGTCGAACATCAACGCCGAAGCCTCCGCCTACGCGTCCGGCAACGTCGCCGGCTCCGCAAGCGGATCGGCCTCGGGACAGGCCAGCGGGGCCGCGTCGGCCGTGGCGGGCGGAGCCCTGTGAACGGGCCCACTCACCCACACACGTCACCGCGGTCGGGCTCAGTCGTGGGCCCGATCGCCGACGTCGACGAAGCCCGGATGCTCGAACGCATGATGCTCATCATGGAGTTCCGGCGTCGCGTCCAACATTCTCTTCCCCGGCGCCGGTAACCCCGGCGCCGTTCTCCCTTTTTGTTCGCCTTCTCCCCACACTCCCCACAATGGTTATCATCGCGGCAAGGCACCCCCTGTTGTGCGCGCCCTGTTCCTCGTTCTGACCGTGGCCTTGTTTTCCGGCTGCGTGTTGGAAGACATCCCGGAAACGGCGCGGCCGACCACGCTGGTCCTTCGTTACACCCTCATTGATGAGGACGATGAAAGCGGTCGGGCCGACGTCGGTGGACACTGTGGGGAAGCCAACGTCGGCGACGGCCAAGCCCGAGTGGAACGGTCCTCCTACGCCGCCATGGGAACAGCGCGCCCGTTCATCATTGTGCTTCCGGCACTCGAAGGCAATTGGGCATCCTTCGGCACCGGCGGTTTCGTCGTCAGACTCCCCGGCGATGTCGATGCCCGGATCAAGGATGATGAGGTCGTTGTCGCGCACGTCGAATGGCTCGGCAACTCGACCCACGGCCACGCCGAAGTCGATGGCGATGCGGTGCCCCTCCCGTACAGCTGGACGCAGCGGAATACGAAAGAGGATTGGCGGATCGAGGCCGAACTCAGCATCGGCCCGACCGTGGTCAAAACCTACGACGCCGGGGGGCCCTGCGCTTAACCCGTGCGCGGAAGCTCCAACAAGGTCCGGATCTCCCACAAGTACGGGAACGCCCGCTTCGTGACGGTCGTCTTGAGGTACGGGACGCCGCTCGAGCCGCCGGTGCCGATCTTGGAGCCGATGATCCGTTCGACGACGCTCACGTGATGGTGCCGCCACAGGTGGAACGTCTCGTCGATCTCGAGTAGTTTCTCACAGAGTTGGTACAATGTGAAGTCCGCTTCCGGTTTCTCGTAGATCGGCACGAGCGCCTTCGCGATGCGGCCGATGGCGTCCGGGTTGTCCCGCGCAAGCGCCAGATCGTCCTTGGTGAACTTGATGCCACGTCCCATCATCGCGGCGAGGAACGCATCGCCCAAATCCGGGCTTTCGATCCGTTTTGTGAGTATCGTTTTCGATGCAGGGGCCGCGTCGAAGAATTTCAGGTACGCACCGTTCTTCATCCCCAAGAGGAACTCGATCTCGCGGAACTGGACGCTCTGGAACCCACTCGCCGGTTTGAGGTGATCCCGGAAATGCAAGAACTCGACGGGTTGCATCGTTTCGAGCAAGTGGATCTGGCGGATGAGGAGCTTGAACACGTCGACGATGCGCGCAGAAAAATGTCTCGCGCGGGCGAGGTTGCCTTTGCCGAGGTAGCGGATCGTGTTCTCGATCTCATGGATCAAGAGTTTGAACCAGAGTTCGTAGGCTTGGTGGATCACGATGAACAGCATCTCGTCGTGATGCGGCGGCTTCGACCGTGGCTCCTGTAGTGCCAACAATTCGGGGATCTTGAGGTAATGTTGGTAATCCATCGAGCCGGCGCCATACGTGGGCGCTCCGGAGGTCTCGGGCTTCTTAGAATCCATGAGAAACGGCCGCTGCAGACGATTGCACATACTTGAGCATTGGCTGCCCCGAGGATTCTATACGTATGCATACGTATACAATCGTCCATGGTTCGGCCGGTCAGTTTGAGCGACCCCGCCTTTTCTTCACTGAGAAAAGAAAAGCGCGAAGGCGAAAGTGACAGCGACGTCGTCCTTCGGCTGATCCACGAGGCCCGAGGGCAACGCAAGAACCCTGAGATCTTCTTGCGTTGGCGACCGAAACGCTGGCTGACGCCGGAAGAGCACCTGAAACTCATTGAGGAGTTTGATGCGCTCGACCAGATTGGGACCGGGTGAACCACACGCCAGTCCTCGATACGTCGTTCCTGATCGACCTCGACCGCCGGATCCCGTCCGCGCTTGCCTTGATGGACACATTGAGAGAATCCGGGCAGCCCCTTCGAGTTCCGGCCCAAGCGGCGATCGAATACCTAACAGGTCTTGATGCCTCATTGCCGGGACTTGGGAAACTGACCCCATCCTTCGACGTCGTTCCCGTCACGGACACCCACATTGTCCAAGCCTCTGAGGCCGCGCGCAGAATGCGTCGAGCCGGAATGATGGCCGCCTGGGCTGACATCCAGGTCGCCGCCCTTGCTCTGCTCGACGACGACGTGGTCGTCACAGCGGACCCGAAGCCGTTTCGCCGCATGGGCTGCAAGATCTTAGAATACCGGGAGCCGGACGCGACCGCGTAGTCAAGACATTCTCTTGCCGGCCATCCAAGCCTTTTGGATGACCGACAGTTTGTTAATTCGAAGCCCCCATGAAAACGATGGGTGGCAATCGACCTTCTACAGGCGGGTTCGCAGGCAAGCTCGTCGCCGGAGTCGGGATGGTCGCCATGGCCGTCCTCATCCTCGCTCTTGACTTCAACAATCGCGTCAACCGCGCCGCCCCTCGCGAAGCCGGGCTGACGCTTAGCCAATTATGCAGGAATCAGTAACGGGCTGCGACGGCCGGCTTGCCAACCATCGCCTTCCGAACGGCATCGACGATCGCCTGCGGCCCGAGGCCTTTCCAGACGAAGCCCGCCACGAGGGCTTCCCGGCGGGCGCGGTTCTCCAGTACTGGCTCGGGACCAGGGAAGGCTGTGAGAAGAATCCGGATGGCGGACGGTCGATTGCGCAGGCAATGCGTCAGGAAGCCGATTCCGTCCATTTCCGGCATGCGATAGTCGGAGACGATGAGGTCGACGCGCTCCAGCATCCCGAGACCCTCGGCTCCTGACGTGGCCTTCAAGACCTCGGAGCCCGGAATGGATTGCTCAAGGAGTTTCTGCAAGCTGCGCGC
>CAYOZB010000253.1:0-3077 GCA_964408365.1 uncultured Halobacteriales archaeon
GGTCGGTTCGGCCTGTTTCTTCTTCGGGTCGGCTTTTTCGGTCATGTCAACAGTTTACTCGATTGTGATCCGATTCGTCAGAGACGGTGGCGCCCTCTTATATTCGTACTTTAGGAGGATGAAGCCTTGACTTGAACGCGCGGTGCCTGACAAGGTGCAGACGGGGTCATCGTCGTCGCAGACGGCTGGGAGTTGCAGGTTGAAGAGGGGGGCGGCTTCGCTCACCACGTCGGAGGAAACGGTGACTTCGACGCCGTCGAGTTCGATCTCATAGTTTTGCCCGCGGATCTGTGTGGGAATCCGCATCCGCTCGTAGTAGACGATGTAGTCGCTCGGCGCCGTGTCTTCCGCGGCCGCGCGTTGGACGCCCACATTGACGGCCCCGAGGACGGCGTTGGCGACGCGGGTCGAGATATCCTCGAAATGGACGTGGAGCGCTTGCTCATTGGCTTGTTGCGCACGGATGTCGAACGCCGCGAGGGCGGTCAACAGCAACACGAACGACATGAAGAAACCGAGGAGGTACCCGATGACCTCGCTCACCGCGCGGTCGTCCCGGCGAAGATGGCGCTCACGACGTGCGGATATTGGTCGTCACCACCGAATGGCTGAGGTCGAAAATGAGATTGTTCGCGGGCCCGACCGTGGGATCCTTCTCGTATCGGAGATTGATGCTCTCGGTGTCCCAGTCGTTGTGATCCGTGGGACACGCGGTGGCGACGCCGCCGACCTCGGAGATCCAGCCGACGCCGCCGGCCTCCTGTTCTTCAAAGTAGTTGCAGAAGGGCACCTCGAGTTCGCCGTGGACCTGGATGCGAGCGCTCACGGCCGGGTTGAACGAGGGTCGGCCACGGGCGGCGCCGTAATTGTCGACCAAGTGGAAGATGATGGGGAATTGGCCACGTCCGCCGACGCCTTGCGGCATTGTGCCCGTCAGTTGGAGCACGCGGACGAAGAGGCTGACGTCCTCGGCGGGCAACAGGTCGTAGTCGGGGTTCTTGACCGTCGGGGCTTGCTCGAGGTAGAAGAAATCGGTATGCTGCGAGAACACGGCTCCCATCTCGAAATGGATGCGGTTGTTGAGGTTCCGTTCGGTGAGGTGATATTCGAGATGGCCGGCGTTGATGATCCAGGCTTCGAATTTCGCTCCTCCGGCTTCGTGGATCTGGATGCGGAGAACCGTGCCGACCAAGCCGAAGTTCACGTCTCCCGTGCCGTCCGCAGGCGTGTCGTCGTCCAGGCTGATGGTCGTCGTGCAGGCCGCCGCGATGCAGCTCCAGACGGAATCAATGGATCCGCCGCTGAACAGGTCCACCGTGATCTTGTTCGTGGCTGCCGGGAGGGCGGCGCCCGCGATGGTGAGGGTGTTCGGCGCGTTCACCTCCCAGCCGGTGAGATACATGGGCTCGTACGCGGCGTCCGTCGTACCGGTGATGACCCAACGGCTGCCGAGGTCGAATTCGAGCTTGCCGTCGTTGACGGAGATCTGCGTGATGCGCGTGTTCTGCGGGTCGCGCAGGCCGCGCACGTCAGACTGCATCTGGAGGAACTGAGTGAGGACGGACTGGTATTCGGCGCGTTCTTGCAACCCGGCGATCGCGGGGACGCCCCAGGCCATGATGCCGCCGATTGAGATGATCATGATGACGAGGATGAGGATGGTTCCGACGACAGGGCTGACCCCGCGGTGGTCCCCCTTGAATGGTCCCCGTCGTCCCCGTTCCCTGTGCATGGCTTCCCTTTGCGAATCCTTAGAAGACGCGACGTGTCGACTCCAGCCAGAGGCCCTTCTCGGTCTCTTTGTAGAGCAGCAGCCGCGTCGCGTCCGGCACTCCTCGCATCTTGGAGATGGAGATATAGGAGTACAGTCCGAATCCCTGGCGGTCGATGCCGAACTCGATCACTCCGTCTGCCAGGTGCCGCAGCCCGATCTCGGTCGCCTGGCCATGGAGGCCTTTGATGAGCAGGAAGCAGCTCGTCCCGCCGAGTTTTTGGACCACGCCGGCGAGTTGACGGAGCATCGCCATGGTGGGTTCCAACCCGTAGGTCTGGATGGCGGCGGAGACGCTTTCGATGATGACGCGGAAAGGGCGGTCGTGTTTTTCGGCGAGGATCCGGTCGACCACGTCTTCGGTGACGTTGACGGCGTGGTTCGTCACCCCGATGCGTTTGAGCGCAGCCGGCGACAGCGAACCCATCTTGATGCTGTAACAGTCGAAGAACTGCAAGAGCGCGGTCGGATCCTTCGTCATGAAGGAACGCATCGCGAGAAGGATCTCCTCCTTCGGCCGCTCAAGACTGTAAAAGTAGACGCGTTCACCTTGCTCCAAGCCGGCAGCGGCGAACTGTTCGGCAAAAATGTACGGCGCGTTGCCCGGATCAGCCAAAAGGAGGACGTTGCTTCCGCTCGGGAGACCTCCGCCAAATTGGGTGTCCAAACCCTGGATCCCCGTGGGGACTAACTTCGTCCTGCCTCACCCGACCTTAAAGCTGCCGCGCTCGCAACCAGTCCGAACACCCCCCTTGGCCTTTATATCATAAATCGGTTTGGGAACCCCGTTGGACCTTCTTATACTGCTGAGCCTGGCCCTCGTCGGCCTCGTCGCCGGGACCGTCAGCGGCATGTTCGGCGTCGGCGGGGGCATCATCGTCGTCCCCGCTCTGGTCCTGCTTAGCGGGTTGGGGTTCCGGGACGCGGTCGCCGCGAGCCTCCTGTTCATGATTTTCACGTCCCCCTTCGGCATCGTCCGGTATGCCCGCTCCAAAAACGTGGATTTCCGCACCGGCGCTACGCTTTCCGTCGCCGGCATCGGCGGGGTCCTCGCGGGCACCTGGGTGGCGACCCGCGTGAGCGACCGCATGCTCGTCATCGGGTTCGCGACGCTCCTCGTCGCGTCCGCCCAGAACCTCGCCTACGGACGGTTGCCCGAGACCCACCGACGCTCCCTCTTCCTCATCCTCGCGACGGGCCTGTTCTCGGGGTTCGTCGCGAAACTGTTCGGCATCGGCGGAGGCATCGTCGTCGTGCCCGCGCTCGTCTTCACGGGAGTCCCGATCCACCTCGCCATCGGGACGAG
>CAYOZB010000254.1:0-3026 GCA_964408365.1 uncultured Halobacteriales archaeon
GGACGAGGAGCATGAGGAACGTGATGCCGAGGGTCGCGAGGACGAGGTGGAGTGTGGTCGTTGTTCGGTCCGTCACAGTTCGCGGACTCCCTTCGCGCTGTAGCGGAGCGCGAGCTCCTGGAGTTGTTTGATGCGCGTCAACTGGTTCTGCTCGAACGTGAGGAGGGTGTTGACGGAGACGACGGCGCGTTTGCCGAGGCTGATCCCGAAGTGGGTCTCGTTGAGCGACGTCATTTTCCCCAACTCGCCCTCGATGAGGCTGGTCTGGGGGAAGAACGCCTTGTTGCGCGCCAGTGTGGTCGGCAGTCGAACGAGTCCGAGGTTCTTGCGCGCGTCCTCGGGGCGCACCTGGTGGATGCTTTGTTTTCGTAATGCGAGTTGGAACAGTTCAGCCAAGTCCACTTTTTTCCGCCCCACGCCTGGCAAGAAGTAACCGAGGAGGTTTTTCGTCGGCAAAGCGGCCCAGCCGAGGCTCGCGTAGCCGGGTCGTCGGCGTTTTCCTCCACCATCGAAACTGATGGCGCTCACGATGTCCGCGATGTCGATCACGGGGAGGCTGAGACGTTCGTATTGTTTCGGGTCGACGGCTTCGAGGACGTTTCCGAGAATAAGGTCGTTGAGCGCGTGGCCGACGTATTGATTGAAGCTGGGGAACAATTGTTCGACGTTTCGGGTGAAGGCGAGCCGTTCATTGTCGACAAGGATGAACCCGTCCACTTCGGATTCCAGTTCGCGCAACGCGAAGAGGGCGTTCCAGGCTTGTCGGAACGAGCCGTGGGCGCCTTCGCCGGTCGATTCGTGGGTCGCGGGAAGCACGCCGACGGCGATGATGCTGGTCGTCGTTGCGCTGGCTTCGCGGATGGCGCGGGCGATGAGTGCGGAGGAGCCGCAGCCGGTGCCGCCTCCTAGGCCGAGGACGATCATGGCGAAGGGTACGGAGCCGACGTTGGTGTCGACCGCGGTCCATTCTTCGCCTTCGCGGGTTGTTTGCCACTGTTTCGGGGCAAGGTTCTCGCTGGTCGTATGATGGGCGGCGAAGTCGCGGAAAAACTGGATCACGCTGGGGAGGTTCTTGGTGAGGACTTCTTTGGCGCGTCGAGGATTCTTTCCGAAGCCGCCCACGACGAGTTCTTCGAAGCCGACCGTGGTTCCCGGGATGATGCCGCGGACCTCGCTCAACCCGAGCCAGTTGCTTCGAGGAATGTTTCGAAGCGATTGTAGATCCTTCAAGGTGGAGTTGATGGCGAGCGGCACGGCGACGCGTCGGAGCGTCGGGTTCGCGAACATCTCATCGACGATGGCGCCGCCTGCTTGTCCGACGCCACAGATGAGGTACGCCAACGACTCGTCTCCTCCA
Source organism: uncultured Halobacteriales archaeon (assembly GCA_964408365.1). Classification (GTDB taxonomy): domain Archaea; phylum Thermoplasmatota; class E2; order JACPAO01; family JACPAO01; genus JACPAO01. Next base: position 1,358 of record CAYOZB010000254.1, read on the forward strand.
AACGCTTCGCGTCCGCCGACCGGGACCTTCGCCGCACAAAGGCAAAGGCCAATGTTTATACGTTCCTGGCGCAAAACCGGCGACCGTGGCGCGCTCGGATGAAAAAAAGCGAAAGGATCAATGGATCCCCGTCGACGAGCCCGCGCCCGCGACTCCGAAACACGCGGACCATCGAGGCTGGGAACCGCCTCCACCGGCTTCGTCCGCCTCGAAAGAGAAACTCGGGACGACAGCCAAACCGACAGCAACGCCCGCAGCCCCAACGCAGCGGCCCGTGACCCCAGAGGAACGCGCCGTCTGGGCCGATCCAGTCTTATCCCCTTGGGCACCGGAACCCGCCAAGCAAACCGCGCCGCCCGCTGCCCCAACAACCGCCTTTCTTGGACCTGCGACGACCTCGTGCCCGCGTTGCAGCACGCTCATCACCTACGCGCGAAACGGCTCCCCACCATGGGAAGCCGAATGCAAAAACTGCGGCGCGAAAGGAAAATTCTGGAAGTAGGCCGCGGCGGCTCGGCGACGTTTGCCGCGGAGCGGATTCCTTACCGCGCTCGGGCGGCGGCGGTTTTCTCGACAGGGGCCTCGAGAACACTCCGTGGGTAGGTCCGCTTCGCTTTCTCGGCAAGAGCCAGGTCAATCGACACCGTGACGAAGGGTTCCCGATCCGAGGTCGTCGCGAGGATCTCGCCTTCCGGATCGACGATCATCCCTTTGCCGCCGAACGTCGCCTCGGGCGGCGCCAAGGACGGGCGGGTCCGGTTGGACGTGGCGACGAAAGCGCCTGACGCCACGGCGGCCATCTGCATGGCGATCGGCCAGCGGGACGCGGCGCCGGACGCGCGTGGGACCGCGATGAGGTCCACGCCGCGTTTTCCGTAGGCGCGCGACCATTCGTTGAACATGATCTCGGTGCAGATCTGGAAGCCGATTGCGCATCGTTTGGTCTCGACGGGATCGAATTGCGGCGGCCCGCGGTCGAACCATCGGGCTTCGTAGAATCCGGGTTCGTCGGGCAAGTACGCCTTGTCGTGGACCGGCTGGTAGCCGGTTTTCTTGTTCCATAGGTAGGCTTGGTTGAGGCGGAGTTTTCCAGATTCCACCGGCCTGGAACCAAGGACAACGACGTCGCCGAGCGGTCCGAACTTCTTCGGGAACTCGTCGTGGGCTACAAGGGCACTTTTCCAGAGGCGCGCATCGAACTTCGGTGCGTGGGCAAGCCACGGTGAGGCCGGCATCTCGTTGAGCAGCAGGATGTCCGTGCGTTCTCGTCGAACATGGTCGGTCAGGACCCCGAAAGCCTCCTCGAAGGCGTCTGGATCGTCGGGCAATTGGCAAACCGTGAGGCGCATCACAGGTTCGGCGAACAAGGCGGTCTCGTATTGGGTTTGCGGCCCGCGGCACACGGCAGGGCCGCTCACCGTTCAGGTGGGTCCGTCTCGGGTTTCGGTAGAACGCGAAGTCGTACGTTTCGGTACGTCTTTGTCGACGCGTTTTTCGTGGACGCCAAGCACAAGGAGGACTCCGCCCAGGAGGACGGCGACGAGGACGAGGACCCACACGCCCCATTCTTCACCCGTGAGGGGTGGGACCCATCCGGCTCCTTCGAAGGGTCCTTGGAAGAGACTGGAGAGGATGAGGGATAGGACGAGGACGACGGCGACGGCTCCGA
>CAYOZB010000255.1:0-3020 GCA_964408365.1 uncultured Halobacteriales archaeon
ATGAGTTGTTCGACGTAGAGGTCGGCGCCGAGTTCGGCGAGGTCGTCTTTGCTCATGCTTTCACCTTGGCGGCGGGTTTGCGTTCGAAGACGGCGCGGATCTTGTGCAGTGCGTCGATCATGACGTCGACTTCTTTTTGGTGGTTGTAGAGGTAGAAGCTTGCGCGTGCGGTGCTCATGACGTCGAGCAGCGTGGCAAGCGGCTGTGCGCAGTGGTGGCCTGCGCGGACGGCGACGCCTTCGCGGTCGAGGAGGTCGGCGACGTCGTGCGCGTGGATGTCGCCGAAGGTGAAGGCGGCGAGGCCGCTGCGTTCTTCGGCTTTCTGTGGGCCGTAGACTTTGATGCCTTTGACTTCGGCGAGGCGTTTGAGGGCGTATTTGGTGAGGTTGACTTCGTGTTCTCGGATGTTGCTCATGCCGATCTTGGTGAGGTAGTCGACGGCGGCGCCGAGGCCGATGCCGGGTCCGATGATGGGGGTGCCGGCTTCGAATTTCCACGGCAGGTCGTTCCAGCGGCTTTCTTCGAAGGTGACGCGTTTGATCATTTCGCCGCCGTAGCGGTACGGTTTCATCGCTTCCAGGATCTCGCGTTTGCCGTAGAGTGCGCCGATGCCGGTCGGGCCGCACATCTTGTGTCCGGAGAACGCGAGGAGGTCGACGTCGTCTTTCTTGACGTCGACGGGCATGTGGGGGACGGATTGTGCGGCGTCGACGAGGACGAGTGCGCCTTTGTCGTGGGCGAGTTCCCCGAGTGCGCGGATCGGGTTGATGGTGCCGAGGACGTTGCTTGCGGCGGTGACGGTAAGGAGTTTCGTCTTGCGTGTGATCAGTTTTTTGGCGGCCTCCATGTCGAGGTGGCCGTCGGTGGTGATGGGGATCTGTTTGAAGGTGGCGCCTTTGATCTTGGCCATCTGTTGCCACGGCACGAAGTTGCTGTGGTGTTCCATGACGGTGGCGAGGATCTCGTCGCCGGGTCCGACTTCGTGGAGTGCGTACGCGTAGGCGACGAGGTTGAGGCTGTCGGTGGTGCCTTGGGTGAAGACGATTTCTTCCATGCCGTCGGCGTTGACGAAGTCTGCGACTTTTTCGTGGGCTTGGTCGTAGAGGTCGCTTGCTTCCATCGACAGTACGTGGAGGCCGCGGTGGACGTTGGCGTTGTGTTCGCTGTAGAACTCGGTCAAGGCGTCGATGACGACTTTGGGTTTCTGCGTGGTGGCGGCGTTGTCGAAGTAGACGAGGGGTTTGCCGTGCACTTTGCGGGAAAGGATGGGGAAATCTTTGCGGACGGCGTCGACGGAGTAGGTTTTCGTCGCGCCGCCGTTCTTAGCCAATCGTTTAGAAGACGTCATGGAGGGCCTCCTTCACCGTGCGGCCGCTCGGGAGTCGGGCGAGGACGAGTTCGTCGAGGTTGTCTCGCAAGGCGGGGATCTTGATGAGTGACAGGACGTCGCGGGCAAAGCCGAAGGTGAGGAGGCTGCGGGCGGTCTTCTCGTCGATGCCGCGGCTTCGAAGGTAGAAAATGGAGTCCTTGTCGAGTTGTCCGATGGTGGAGCCGTGGGCGCATTTGACGTCGTCCGCGTTGATCTCGAGGGCGGGGATCGAGTCGACGAGCGCGCCGTCGGAGAGTAGGAGGTTCTTGTTGGTCTGGGTGGAGTTGGTCTTCTGGGCGTCTTTTCGCACGAGGACCTTGCCGTAGAAGACGCCGCGGCTCTGGCCGTCGAGGATGCCTTTGTAGAATTCGTTGCTTTGGCAGTTGGGTTGTGCGTGGTCGACGCGGGTGTGGTTGTCGACGTGTTGTTGTCCGCCGAGGACGTAGAGGCCGTTGAGGGTGACTTCGCCGCCCTGGTCCGCGAAGCGGACGCCGATGTCGGTGCGTGCGACCTTGGCGCCGAAGGCGACGTTGTGGTCGATGAGTTTGGCGTCGCGTTGGAGTTCGGCTTCGACGGTCTGTAGGTGGTTCGCGGCGGGGGGTTCCTGTTGGATCTTGTGCCGGTGTACTTGGGCGCCTTCGTCGAGGACGAGTTCGGTCACCGCGTTCGTGACGTGGACGGAGTCGGAGTCGCCGACGTAGGATTCGATGAGGTCGAGTCGGGCGTGCTTGCCGGCGTGCACGAGGATGCGTGGGAATTGGACCGTTGCGGATTTCCGGGACCGTCCGAGGAAGAGGACGTGGATGGGGACCCGGGGGTTGGCGTTGGGGGCGAGTTCGATGAAGGCGCCGTCGGTGAAGAGTGCCGTGTTGAGGGCGGTGAACGCGTTTTGGTCGAAGGCGGCGACCTGTCCGAGGTGGGGTTCGGCGTCCTGGGGGTTCTTGGAGAGGACGGAGGCGAGGCTTTGGACGCGGACGCCGGAGGCGAGCGGTCGAAGGCTCGAAAGACTGGGGGCGTAGTGGCCGTTGACGAAGACGAGTTCGAACGCGTCGAGTCCGCCGTAGCTGTGGCTTTTGGCGTCGTTGCGGGTCAATCCGGCCGTGTCGGCGACCGCGGGGGCCATGGGCTGGGAGAACGGTGCGGGGTTGGTGTAGCCCCATTCTTCTTGTTTCTGCGTCGGGTAGCCGAGTTGTTCGAAGCGTTGGAACGCTGCGGTTCGGAGGGATTTCAGCCACGCAGTGTTCTCGTCGCTGCTGAGGCGCCGGAAGTGGGCGCGGTATTCCGCGTTGGTCGTGACGGTTTCGCCCATGGGGTTAGGCCTTGGTGTCCGGTGCGACGAGTTCGCCGTAGCCTTCTTCTTCGAGGGATTCGGCCAGTTGTCGGTCGCCGCTTTTGACGATCTTTCCTTGTGCAAGGACGTGGACGAAGTCGGGGATGATGTACTTGAGAAGCCGGTTGTAGTGGGTGATGACGAGCATGCCGCGTTCTTTGTTGCGCAACGCGTTGACGCCGTCGCTCACGACGCGCAGGGCGTCGATGTCGAGTCCGGAGTCGGTCTCGTCCAAGATGCACATGGTGGGTTCGAGGACGGCCATCTGGAAGATCTCGTTGCGTTTCTTTTCGCCGCCGCTGAAGCCTTCGTTGAGGTTTC
>CAYOZB010000256.1:0-2985 GCA_964408365.1 uncultured Halobacteriales archaeon
GGCTTGCCGCCGCCCTTGGTACGAACGTGTCGGCGTGTCATGCTCTTCTTTGCGGTTCCCATGGTGTGTACCTTCGAAAACGTGGATGCGGCCCTTCGCTAAGAGGCTGCCGGAGCCCTAGGCTACGACTTTCTTCTCTTCTTGCGGGGTTTCCTCGACCACGGTGACGTGTTCGGGGAACGTGGAAAGCAACAGGATGTCGCCGACGGCGCTCACCCAGCGGTACGGCACGGCGACGTCGCGGGCCCCGTCCACGAGGGCGGGGTTCGTGCGGGTGATGAGAAGGCTGCCGACGCGTCGGGTCGGAAGGTCGATGATGACGTTTCCGACGGATCCGACGAACGTTCCCTTCGAGTTATAGACCGGCCTGCCGACAAAATTCGTGAGCTCGATTACCATTGGTGCATCCATCCCTAGCCGCTACCTCGTCCAACAGAGGGGCCGGTTAAGAGGATTTTGTTTTGATTCTCCGCCCGAATGGGCTCATGTTGCGCGTGCACGTTCGCGTCCTCGAAGGCATGCTTCCGTCGTGACGCGCTCAATCGTTGCGTCGCCGCGGTATCGCGACCCGTGTTACCGAGACTTGTTCCCGGCGCGTCCCTCGAAAGCTGGGCGGAAATCCTAGTACCCGCGTCGGAGTCGGCGCACGCGTTCTTCGGTCTTCGGGTGCGTGCTGAACATGGCGGACATGCCGCCGCCGCGGAACGGGTTGATGATGAAGAGGCTCGAGGTGGCGGGGCTGCCGCGTGTCATGGGCCGAAGGTTGGCGCCCGCTTCCATCTTCAGCAAGGCTTTGGCGAGGGGTTCGCCGCCGCCGATCATCTTGGCTCCGGTGGCGTCCGCTTTGAATTCGCGGCTTCGGCTGATCGCAAGCTGCACCAGGAACGCGGCGATGGGTGCGGTGAGCATGATGAGGATGGCGACGAGGGGGTTCATGTTGCGGTCGCGGCTGAAGATGAGCATGCGTGCGGCGAAGCTGATCACGGCGGCCATGGTGGCTGCGATGGTCATGACGAGGGTGTCGCGGTTCTTGACGTGGCTGATCTCGTGGGCGATGACGCCTTCGAGTTCGTCGTCCTCAAGGAGTTGCAGGATGCCCTCCGTAGCGGCGATGACCGCGTGCTTGGGGCTTCGGCCGGTGGCGAACGCGTTCGGTTGGGCGGTCGGGATGATGGCGACGCGTGGTTTGGGGATGCCGCTTTTGGCGACGACGCCGTCGACGATGCGGTGGAGCCGCGGCGCTTGTTGGGGCGTGACGATGACCGCGCGGTAGCTCTTGAGGACCATCTTGTCGCTGAAAAAGTAGAAGACCAGGTTCATGCCGCCGGCGAGGAGCGCGAAGATCCCGATCGAGAGGACTGGACTGACGCCCCAGAACCCTGCGGAGAACCAGCCGATGGCGCTCATGATCAGGATCATCGCTACGAACAATACCAGGGTACGAAGTCGTCCCATCATCCATGAAAAACCGCTGTTGACAGTACAAATAGGTTGGGTGTGGGGCGTGTCACCGGTATTCACGCGGATTCAGGGGTTTCACGGGAAACGTCTTAGAGGATGCCGTTCGTCGATTTCCACTGGAATGCGCCGGTTCGCTCTCGCGATCATCTTTTTCTTGGCATTCGCAGCGCCCGCCGAGGCCCAGACCGAAGGCTCCATTGGGTTTGTGGCGGCCGAATTGGAGCGAACACGGGTCGAAGTGATCCGCGACGAGCCGCAAACGGTTCATGGTTGGTTCAACGCGACCATCACATGCGAGTCCAACTACGCGCCACGGCCGGTCCTGGTGCAAGCGGACGAACGGTCGCTGGAAGACGAAGACGGGGAGCAGATGTGGACCATCGAGCCCCTATCGGTCCAGCTGGATCTGATCGGGATCGGCGCGAACCGGTACGAAGTCAAGAGGGAGACCGACTTTGTCGTGGGCGCGACGGAACTGGCCGCAGGCAAGACCGGCGCGATCGATTTCTTCCTCCTGCGGACCGGCAGCGGGTTTCCTTCAAACGATTGCGCCTTGTTCGGGACCTCGTGGAGGTTCGAAGAGCCGCCGCACATCGACGTCTCGTCGCCCCCTGCTCCCGAGCAGGTTGAGAACAGTTCCGCATCGAACAATGTGGCGCCGCTTAGCTTTTCGCCGGCCGACGTTATCGTCGATCAAGGACCCGTGCGCGGCGAGTCGCACGTGCCCAACGAGGCGTTCGTGTCGATGGGGAGCGTCCTCGTCTTGTTTTCCTCGTATGGTGTCTACGAGTGGCGTCGAAGCCGCAAAGACTGAACGACGGGTGTCAGTGTTGCTTCGGGCCTTCGGGCTCCGGCGGCGTCGGTTGTTGACGGTAGAGGAAAATGAGGATGCGGACGAAGCGTTGCATCATCGTGATCGTGCCGGCGATCGCCACGTAGTAGAGGAAGATGCCCAACAGGTACTGCGTTCCGGGTAGGAACGGTAGGAAGTCGAGGGTGATGCCGGCGTGCGCGAGGTACGCGTCGATGAGCGGCAACCCCATGAGCAATACCATTCGGTCCGCGCGCACGAGCATCCCGCCGTAGATGCGGCCGTGGCCGACGGCCTGTGCTTGGGTTCCGATGTAGCTCGAGAGAAGCACGACGACAATGGCGACGAGTCCGACACGCGGCGCACCCCACGGCGACAAGGCCAATCCGGTGAGGATGACGACGTCGGCGAACCGGTCGAGGGTGTGGTCGAGGAAGTCGCCGAGCTTGGTCTGCTTGTTCGCGAGGCGCGCCACACGCCCGTCGAGGAGGTCGAGGATGCCGTTGAGCATCACACAGAACGCCGCGGCGACGATGTAGAACCGTTCCGGCGTCTGGGTCGGGTCGCTGAAATAGAAGAACAACCCGGCGGCGAGCGCGAAGGGGAACGAGATCCACGACAGCGTATTCGGGTCGACGTTCCGCAGGACGTGGGTCCAGGGATTCAAAATCGGGTCGAGGACCCCGCGGTGGCGGTCAAGGACCATTAAGAAT
>CAYOZB010000257.1:0-2982 GCA_964408365.1 uncultured Halobacteriales archaeon
GACGCCCCGCGCCAAAGCGTGGTCGCCCGCGCCCGCGAGCAGGCGCCGCCTCCGGTAAGCGAAGGCGTTGGGCGTCAAGCGACAAAGGACGACGCCACGAAATCCTCGTTCAAGACGACCCGCGAGCTCGACATGAAGGAGCGCGAGAAGAAGGTGCGCGCCAGCGCCAGCGAGCACACTGCCGCAGCGGGCGTCATCAAACTCCCCGAATACGATTTTCCCAAATCGACCCCAACGGCCCCGGCTCCGAAGACCGACACGATCACCTTGGCGACGCCCGCCGGCGCCCCCGCGACAGGCGCAAAAGCTGCCACCTCTCCCTCCGCCGCCGGACAGGCGGCCCTCGCCGGCCAACAGATGGCGACGGTCGGCGCGGACGGCACGCAGAAGACCGCCGGCAAGGAAGCCGAAGCAAAGGCCGAAGCGGAAGGCCCGGATCCGTACCTCGAGGTCGATCCCCTTCCGTTGCTTCCGGACGACAAGCAGATCGACTTTTACCCGATCGAAGAACCGTGGGCGTACATCCAGATCGTGTACAACGAACACGAGAAGGAGACCAAGTACCGCGTCGTCGAGCCCCAAATGTCGCGCGAAGAGCGACGCGTGCTGCGCTTCGTCGAACAGACGCTCGTCGACGTCCTCGACGCGCCCCCTGAGGAGCTTGAGGGCAAGACGTTGAAAGACTTCCTTCGCGGCAAATTCGAGGAAGTCCTCTACGATTATTCCATCGTCCTTGCCGACGAAGAATCTGAGGAGCAGAAGATCAAGGACAAACTCCTCTACTACATTTTCCGCGACTTCATCGGCGAAGGCCGCATCGACGTCTTGATGAAAGACGGGATGATCGAAGATATTTCGTGCGACGGGCCGCACCAGCCGATCTTCATTTACCACCGCAAGTACGAGTCCATCAAGAGCAACATCAAGTTCCGCGACGACGACGAACTCGACTCCTTCGTCATCCGCATGGCCCAACGCAGCGGCAAACACGTGTCCATCGCCGAACCCATCCTCGACGCGACCATGCTCGGCGGTTCCCGTCTGCAAGCCACGTTGGCGAAAGAAGTGTCGGCGCACGGGTCCACGTTCACCATCCGTAAGTTCCGCAACGAACCCTTCACCCCGCCGGACCTGGTGCGGTTCGGAACGCAGAGCGCGGAGATGCTCGCGTATTGGTGGATCGCCATCCAACATGCGGCGAGCGCCATCTACGCCGGCGGTACGGCGTCAGGAAAGACCACGTCGCTCAACGCCATTCTCTTGTTCATCCCGCCGCAGATGAAGATCGTCTCCATCGAAGACACGCGTGAACTTGCCCTCCCTCACCCGAACTGGATCGCCGGTATCACCCGGTCGGGGTTCGGGCCGCGTGACGAAAACGGTCGTCAAGCGGGCGAGATCGACATGTTCCAACTTCTCAAGAACGCGTTGCGGCAGCGGCCCGAATACATCATCGTCGGTGAAGTCCGTGGCAAGGAAGCATACAACCTGTTCCAAGCCATGGCCACCGGTCACGCTGCCTACGGAACGATGCACGCGGACTCGGTCGATGCCGTCATCCACCGTCTCGAATCCGACCCCATCAACATCCCCCGCTCGCTGCTCGAAGCCCTTGACATCATCTCCATCCAGATCCAGACACGCGTCGGCGGCAAACGTGTCCGTCGCTCGAAGCAGTTGGCGGAGATCGTCGGGTTGGATCCGCACACGCACGAGATCCTGACGAACGAAGTGTTCCGTTGGGTCCCCAAGGACGACTCGTTCAAGTTCAGCGGCGTCAGTTACATCCTTGAGCGCATCCAAGTGGAGAAGGGGATGTCTCCCGAGGAAATGAAGACTGAGATCGAGAACCGGGTGGAGATCATCAAGTACATGATCAAACACAATGTTCGAAACTACAAGGACGTCGGTCGGCTCGTCGCCGGGTACTACAAGGATCCCAAGCAGATCATGGACAAGGTCCGCAAGGACGAAGCGCTCTGAGGGTTGTCGGTGGCGCTCAAGTCCGGTCAGCGGTTGTACTTCAAGCTCTTCGGGAGCTTCGCCCGAAAGCGGCTGAATCCCGACAAGTACGAAGACGCGTTGCGACGCGCGCAGATTCCGATGCGCGCGGAAGCGTTCCTCGCGGAACAAATGGCGACCGCGCTCTTGGTGTTCTTCGGGTTCATGTTCTTCGTCGCGTTCGCGCAGATCCTCATCGTCCCGCGAATCTCCGGTCAGATCCCGATCCTCCAGCAGTACGGGGTCTTCTTGTGGGGATTGCCGTTCCTGTTCGCTGGCGTCTTCTGGCTCCTCGGCGTCACGAACCCTGGGTCGAAGGCCAAGAAGCGATCGAAGGACATCAACCTCCGACTCCCCTACGCGCTCAACTACGTCGCCGCGATGGCGTCGGCCGGTGTCATCCCGACCGAGATCTTCCAAAGCCTCAGCAGGCAACGGATCTACGGAGACGTCGCCAAGGAAGCCGCCTGGATCTACAAGGACATCCAGATCCACGGCAAGGACATCGTCACCGCGTTACGACGCGCGATCGACCGCTCGCCGAGCGTCAAGTTTCAAGAATTCTTGCAAGGCGCCATCACGACCATCACATCCGGTGGTGACCTCAAGGAGTACTTCCAGCAGAAAGCCCAACGGTACCAGTGGGAGAACCGTCAGGAGCAGAAGGCGTTCATCGACACGATGGGTCTCATGGCCGAGACGTACGTGACGGTCGCCGTTGCCGGTCCTTTGTTCATGATGGTCATGATGGCGATCATCGCGATCATCTCGGGCGGCGGCACGCGCAACCTTCAGTTCCTTGTCTACCTCATGCTGCCGATCATCAACGCGGGCTACGTGTGGCTTCTGAAGAACATGATTCCGGAGATCTAAGCCATGGCCGAAACTCCGGAACCCAAGACGGCATCCAAATCCTCGCCCGTGGCCACGGCCAAGGCGGCGACCGCGCCGAAGCAGACGCCGACGAACGTGCCCGCCCCA
>CAYOZB010000258.1:0-2979 GCA_964408365.1 uncultured Halobacteriales archaeon
AAGGGGATCGTGAGATGGGTTTAGACCGTCGCGAGACAGGTTTGTTGCTAACTTCTACGCGCGTTCGATGCGTGAGCGGATGGGGGCCTTAGTACGAGAGGAACGGGCTCCCGGCACCACTAGTTGATGGGTTATCCGATCGGGTAACGCCCAGCAGCCACGTGCCAAGCGATAAATGCTGAAAGCATCTAAGCATGAAACGCACCGTAAGACGACGCATCGTCATGGTAGGACTCCACTAGACTAGTGGTTTGATAGGAACGGGGTGTACGCACCGAGCTTCGGCGAGGTGTTTAGCCCGCGTTTACTAATCGTCCGAAATCAACATGCTTTTACGCCATCCAAAAGTCTTGCCTCTATGCACTCACAAAGTTTCGGCCTGGGCGTCAGTTTGATGCTGCGCCCAGTGCCGTCCTCACAGTCCTGGTCCCGAAAGGGATCTTGACAGAGCCTGGACGGCCATAGCGGATTGGAAACACCCGGTCTCATCTCGAACCCGGCAGTTAAGCAGTCCAGCGTTGGCGTCACGTACTGAGGTGCGCGAGCCCTCGGGAACTCGTCATCGCTGTCCAGGCACCTCTCCTGCCCCGCCCCCAATGTTTGGGGCGGGGTTCATTTTCATTGGTTGAGCGGTAGCGCTGTCGTTAAGCGCTCGCCGTGGAAACGATTCCTTCGAACCCTTTTTCGAACGTTGCGAGCACGCCGCGGGCCGCGGTCGTGTGGACGATGAGTATGGAGTCGGTCAGGGAAAGGCCCCGGTCAAAGAATTTCATGTGGATCTGAATGGCCTCGCGCAGGTCGTCGAGGCTGGTGGCAAGGAGGTCGCCGATTGGACGGTTCTCCTCACCGTACACCAAGCTGAGGAGCCTTTGCGACACGTCCCGTCGGCCTACCCGTGCGCGCAGGAACGTGACGGCCTCATCGATGACGTGATCGACGATCAGAGGAAGTCCGAATTCTCCGCGTCCGACGCGCTCCATGATACGCCTCGCCTCCGCGTGGTGGTTGTCCCGCTCGTGAAGGTATGCGATGAGCACGCCTGAATCAAGGATAATCGTCATCCGCGCTCTCCGTAGACTACTTCATCGATTTCGTCGCTGGACCAGCCGCCGCCAGGGAATTGGAGTTTCTCGATCTGCTTCCATTCTTCTTTTGTGAAGGGCCGCCAGGCGGCCTCTGCGAGGAATTCGTCCCAGTGCCGGGACAAGAACCCCAATCCTTTGGAGACCAGTTCCTGCTGCGTCGGGGCCTCGCCTTTCGCTCGCCTCCACGTTTCCTGGAGCCGTCGCAGGTGATCCTTGACTTCCTTGGAGATCCGAATGCTCGTATCCATGTGGCATACAAGTATGCAAACCCGGGTCTTTAGCCTTATGGTTGGGGCGGAGATCGGTGTATTCTCGAACGTGGCCGTTACACCGTCCAGCGTTGGCGTCATGTCCTAAGGTGCGCGAGCCCTCAGGAACTCGTCATCGGTGTCCAGGCACCTCGCCTGCCCTGCCCCCCATGTTTGGGGCGGGGTTCATTTTCATTCGTATCAGCGGTAGCGCGGGCGCCCCCGATTCCTCACGAGAACCGGCGGATGGCGTCGGCGGGAGTGACCACGTTGTCGACGAACTCGAAGTCCTTGAGGTTTGACGTGACGAGCACGCGTTCGCCGTGCACGTGACCTGCGATCATGAAGTCGTGCGCATGGTCAGCGAACCTTCCGAACGCCAGGGCGGTATCGATGGCACGGTCTCCTTCCCCTGTACGCATCCACTCGATCTCGATCCCGGCTTCGACGAGATGTGCGCGGAAAGCGGCCAAACGTCCTTGCGCGGCCCGGTGAACGCCGACTTCGACGAAGGCGATTGCGGACGAGTGTGCCTCCTTGATTCGACTTAGCGGTCGCCTGGTCGCGGCGCGTAAATCCGGAGGTCGACGTGCCTGCGCTGGCGTTGATCCTGGACGAAGCAAGCGATGCGCACCCGGGTCAGTTCTTGCGTCGACTGCGCACGGCGGTCGCGACTGCAAGCAACGCCACCGTCGAGACGACAAGGCCGAGGTTCGGGATTCCCTTGCCGTCGGCGGATGCGGCGGTCGCGTTGTCGCTCGCTATGCTGCTGGTCGGTGCGCTGGAGTTCGTGAGCGGTGGCGGCGCCAACAACGCGTCGACGGTGATCGTGAAGTTGGCGGACGCGGTAAGGTTCTGCTCGGTCGTGAGCGTGACGGTCACGTTGGTTGTCTGGTTCTCGGCGCCCTCGGGCACGAAGATGGTGAGGTTGTGGGTGACGTTCTCTCCGGCGGTCAATGTTCCGTTCGGCACGTCAAAGGTGCCGTTCCACCCGTCTGGAAGCCCCACGACGGACCAGTTGAAGGCGACCGACCCGTTGCCGGTGAGGTTGGGCATCAGGGAAACCGACACCGAATCGGAGGGGCCGACGGTCGCGTTCTTCGGCTCCATCGCAAACGAGAGAGCCAATGGCGGAACGCCGCCGCCGGCCGCGTAGGACCATACGCCCGCATCGGGCGCTCGGTCCGCGAGGTTCCAGACGTACTGGCTTTGGGGCGCGGTCGAGGGTGGGCAGCACGTCGACACGCTTCGGACGTACGTCTCCGCGTACACGTCGGTGACGTCCGCCGCGCCGCCGATGGCTTCGAGTGCCACTTCCCAGCGAATCCCCCAGCCGCCTTCCTCCTGGGCGTACTCGAGGCCTGCGGCGCGCGTGCCGGGACCGACCCGCGTCTCGCCCGTGATGCGGGAGCAAGCCATGCTCGACATGTCTTCACCCGTCGGAACATCCGCGGAGTTGCCGGACGCGCCGACGGATTGGATGTTCCAACACGTGAAGTATTTCGTTCCACCCGCGGTGAAATGGACTACGAAGAGGATGCTGCTGCTGCCCGAGTAGGAGGAAGGCACGAGGAGTTTCGCGTGAAGGGCGGTTGCGTCGGCGCCCATGACGAGGGACAGGATGTCGAATTTCCCGGTCCCGAAGA
>CAYOZB010000259.1:0-2886 GCA_964408365.1 uncultured Halobacteriales archaeon
GTGGGGCCAGGCGGTGGCGGGCGCTGCGGCCGCGACGTAGGCGGCGACGAGGACGAGCACGGCGAGCAGGAGACTGGTGGCGGTGGTTGGTTTCATGGTCATTGCACCTTGGCAAGATACTGTTCTTCGTGGAGCCGATCAGCGTCGTCGATGAGAAGGAGCCGCGCGGTGAACGTGCCGCTTGATTCGTAACGGTGCGTGAAGCGCGCGCCTTGGTAGTCGACCACGGCGGATCCGTCGCCGGCATCTAGCCGGAAACGAAGGGGCGAGTCGGCCGTGGAGGCGGTGGTGTCGACGGTGAGGTCCCGGCCTTGAAGCGTCCAGTTCACGTTTGGCTCGATGAGTCCGAACGCTTCGGGATGGAGCCACTCGGCGACGCCTTGGAGTCCCGCGGCAAACCGCGGACCGACGAGGCCCGTGATGGACGGATCATCGATCCGCAACGTTTCGGGTTTCAACCGTGCGGCGGTCGTGGCAGCGTACTTGGGCGTGCCGAAGAAGGCGTCGACGTCGCCCGCCGCGGTGCAGGACGCAAGGACGCGTTCGGGATCCGCGCGAGCGAGCGCTTCCCCTGAGAGTTGTTTGTAGCCGTCCAACTGGAGCGCGTCGACGATGTTGGTCGCGCCTGCGAGTTCGAGCATCAAGTGTCCGCTCGTGCCCCGTCCGGCGACGAGACCTGAGGGGAATTGGTAGAGCGCGCGGGGCTCATGCTTGGCGTCGGCCACCGCGGAGGTGACGTTCGCGATCGCTCCATCGAAGATCCCGATCCGCGCGTCGGCGTTCGTCGGCGCCTCGGCGTCGACCGTCGCGAGGATCTCGGCGACGCGTCGGTAGGTGTGTCGAACGTTGTCGAGGGTCTCGTCGTTCTTGATCACGAACACGGGGATGCCGGCTTGTCGAAGCTGCGCGGCGAGGCTCGAGGGCTGCAGTGGGTGGTCTTTCTCGATTACGAGCGACGGACGTAACGGGATGATCTCCTCGGCGTTCATGACGTGCGGCCGGCCGATCTGTGGGATCCCCTCGGCGCCCGGGGGCGGGGTGACGCAGCTTACCTCGGAATCGATCCAGTCCGGGACCGCCGCGATGCGTTCCCGGTGTCCCAGTTCCAAGAGGATCTCGACGACGTCGACGCTCGTCGGGACGATCCGGTCGAGCTCGTCGAACTGCACGTTGGCGCCGGTATCGTCCGTGATGCCGGTCCCGGAGCCAGGAACGGCGAGGCATCCGGCGAGGCTCAAGGCCACGAGGACCACAACGGTACGGATGGGCACGGGCGGCGTTCGGGACTGGCGCGCCGCATAAAACCGCTTCGTGTCCGTCGTTGACATGTTCGGAACCGGTCTTGGCGTAGGACGGATTTTTGAACGGCATCACCTGAGGAGTCGCCGATGGACCCTGTCGATCGGTTCCTGTGCGACGCGATGCTGGGGTCCGTCGCGCGATGGTTGCGTCTTTTGGGCTACGACGCGGCGTACGCCGGACCGGACGCATCCGACGAGGAGGTGTTGGAGCGCGCAGAACGGGAAGGCCGGTTCCTGGCGACGCGCGACCTGGAATTGGTGCAACGTTGTCTCCGACGCGGGATCGGCGCGCTTCTTCTCAAGGAAGCATCGAAAGAAGAACAGGTCCTCTTGCTCCTCATGCACGCGGGCGCGACGCTCGATCCTGCGAAGTTCTTCACGCGCTGCACCGAGTGCGGCGAAGTCCTCGCGAAGGTCGACAAGCAAGAGGTCGTCGACAAGATCCCGCCTGGCGTTGCGGGGACGCACGAAGAGTTCTGGCGCTGCCCGGGCTGCGCGCACGTGTACTGGCAGGGCTCGCACGTGACGGAGATCGAGAAGAAGATCCTCGAGCTCGCGCGTCGGATCGCCGCGTCTACGTGAGCCGACGACGCACGACGAAGGCCGCCGCGGCGAACACGGCGGCCGCAGCGACGAATCCGACGCCTGGTTGGTCGGCTGGCGTATCCGTGGGCGAGGGTAAGGAGGATGTGGTGTCTGCGGGGGTCGTCGTCGTGGCGCTCGGAGTGGGGAAGACGCTCGTCGGTGTGCCGGAGCCTTCGGAGGACGTGAACGTGCGCTTGTTCCAGTGGTCGCCGCTGTTCTGGTTGTTCGAGTTTACCCGGTTGACGTAGACATGGATCGTCACTTGGCCCGATCCGGCCGGCGGCCCCGTCCAGGTGATGTTCCAGATCTGCATTCCGTTCTCTTCTTCGCCTTGGATGTTGTGCCGGACCCATTTCTCGCCGGAACTCATCTGTCCGGGGTCGATGCCATGACTACCTGCCGATCCCGGGGTCGGTATGAGGTCACCCTTCGAGACCCATGCAAGGAACCCGCCCTGGTTCTCCTCCAACTGCGGCTTTCGTTGGATGTCGTTGGTCGAGCTGACCTCCATGATGTATTGCTGAGTGGGAACATACGTTGAAGGCCACCCTTTGAGCTCGTGGATCACGGTGGCCGAGTTGGAGGCGCCGTGGCAGGTGCAGCCGTCGTTGTTCTTCACGGTGTCCGCGGGCGGTCCTCCGCTGAACGCGGACGCTGAGAACAGCCACGCGGTCAACACGAGGAGAAGGAACACGGTCAGTCGCAACCGCATACGCGCCGCAATCGGATGCGTTGGCTTCAACCTACTGGATGTAACTCGTCGAGCCGGGGTCGAATCCGCGGACCACCTCCACGGAAAAACCGCCTTCGGGCTGCCACCCAACGACCGGGTAGACCAGATTGGGCATGTACTTCTGCCAACCTCGACCCAGTTCGGCGACCTGGTGTTCCTTGCCGAAGGCGCGCTCCGAAAGCTCCAGCACGAGCGGTCGCGTGGACGCTTCATCGAGGTAGCCGATCGAGTGGATGTATTCGTGGAGAAGGATGTGGAAAATGTACG
>CAYOZB010000260.1:0-2849 GCA_964408365.1 uncultured Halobacteriales archaeon
ACGCGCGGCCGATGGGATGGATCGGGGGAACGTACACGACGTCGAAGCCGAGTTCCTGGATGTACGGCAACCGCGCTCGGAGCGTCGCGAAGGTCCCATGTTTTCCGGGCGTGGTCGCGGTGGACCGGGGGAACAGTTCGTACCAGGCACTTGCGCGGGCCCGTTCTGGGTCGACCCACACTTCGAGGTCGCGCGCGAGGCGGACCGCGTGCTCGCGCGGCGCGTACTTCTGCATGAGCGGCACGAGTGTATCGTCCATTTCCGTGAACGGTGGTTCCTGAACCGTGTCGGGTTCCTGGAATCGTTGCCGCCAACGGGCGAATTCCTTCGCGTCCGCGCCGCTCGCGTTGATCATTGCAGCGTCCAACAGTTTGGTCCCGACCGTGAATTCGACCGCGAGGTCATGGTCGGCGTCAAACCGCTTCGACAAGTCGCGTCGCCAGGTGAGGAAATGGTCGACCCACGCCTCGACATTGAACCGGTATCGTCCCACGTGCTGGAGGGGGAACATGCCGAACCATTCGTCATTGTCTTTGATCGTGAGCGGCGATTCGGAGAACTCCGCGTCGGTTTCGTGTCGCGTCAACAGCCGCGCGGACAGGACGTCGTGGCCGTCGCATAGGATGTGCGCCTCGACCTCCACGACGTCCCCGACGACGCGCTTGACGGGGAAGAGGCCGTCGTCGATCGACGGCGTCACCGCGTCAATCGCGACGCGTCGACGGTCTGCTTCACTTGTCCGGTTCGCGGAAGGGCTTGTCTGAGCGGTGATTGTTCGCATCGAAGGACTCCGGACGAACGTGGGGGACCACGAACAACGCCAAGCCGCTTATTTGCCTCGTGCCGACCGCCAATCTTGCGCCGTGGTTTTTGCGGCACTACCCCGCGGTTAATTGACGTTCTTTCGGGAGAAAGTCTCGAACGCCGCGACCCCTTATGAACAGGCTGCGACCGAGGCAGGCTGCCGGAAACCGATTTATACGCTTCCAGGCTCGGCGCCGATTCAAGGGCGGGGCCACGTGCCGGACGAAACCACTGCGCAACCGAACACTCCCCCGCGCCCCACGGAACCGACGGCCGCGCCCGCGGATGGGCGATACCTCCGGCAACCGATTGTCTCCGTCCTGGGTCACGTCGACCACGGCAAGACCAGCCTCTTGGACCGCATCCGCGGCGGTTCGGTCGCCAAACGCGAACCCGGGGCCATCACCCAGCACATCGGAGCCACCGAAGTCCCCGTCGAGACCATCTACAGGATTCTGGGCCCACTCACCGGGGGGAAAAAATTCTCCGTCCCCGGGCTCCTCTTCATCGACACCCCCGGCCACCACTCGTTCAACGCGTTGCGCGCACGCGGCGGCGCACTCGCCGACCTTGCCATCCTCGTCGTCGACGTGAACGAAGGCCTCAAACCACAGACGATGGAAGCGATCCGCATCCTTCGACGGTTCAAGACTCCGTTCGTGATCGCGGCGAACAAGATCGACCTCACCATCGGCTACCAATCCCGCGACATGGCGTTCGCCCTCAATTTCAAGAAACAGACCGAAAGCATCCAGCAGGTCGTCGACGCCAAACTCTACGATCTTCTCGGCCGACTGTTCAACGAAAAACTCCCCGTCGAACGCTACGACCGCATCCAAGATTTCCGAAAGAACATCGCCCTCGTGCCCTGCAGCGCAAAGACCGGCGAAGGAATTCCGGACCTCCTCCTCGTCCTTGTCGGTCTCGCGCAACGGTTCCTCGAAGAACGCCTCAGCACCGAAGACGGCCCCGGCGTCGGCACCGTGTTGGAGGTCAAGGAAGAACGAGGCCTCGGACTTACCCTCGACGCGATCATCTACGGCGGGACCCTCAAAGCGAACGACCGCATCGCCCTGGGTGGCAAACGCGGACCCGTCATCACGCCGATCCGCGCACTCCTGAAACCAAGAGCCCTCGATGAGATCCGTGATCCGCGCGAACCCTTCGAGAATGTCAAGGAAGTCCACGCTGCGTCGGGAGTGAAGATCGTCGCGCCGACCCTAGAGGATGTGTTGCCGGGCGCGCCGCTACGCGTGCTGCGAGGCCGACCGGAAGCGGAGATCATCGAAGAGATCGCGAAGGAATCGGAGATCGCCATCGCCATCGACGATTCGGGGATCTCCATCAAGGCCGACACCATGGGTTCGCTTGAAGCGCTTGCGAACGAACTCAAGGCCAAGGGCGCCAAGATCCGCCACGCCGGCGTCGGCCCCATCTCTCGGCGCGACGTGATCGACGCGGCCACGAGCGAGGATCCTTTCGACCGGCTGCTGCTTGCGTTCAATGTTCCGCTTCTTCCCGACGCGGAGAAAGAAAAATTGGACCGCAAGATCGACATTCCCACCGCGGACGTCATCTACCATCTGCTTGACGAGTACGACACGTGGAAAACCAAGACGCAGCGCGCCGTCGACGTAAGCCAACGCGCAGAGATCACGCACCCCGGCTCGGTCAAGTACCTCTCGGGCAAGACGTTCCGCGTGTCCGGCCCCGCGGTGATCGGGGTGCGGGTGCTCGCCGGGCGCATCAAGGCCGGTCAGTACCTGCTCAAGGACGATCAGCGTTCGTTGGGTCCGATCAAGTCGATCCAAAGCGAAGGAAAGGCCGTGACCGAAGCCATGCAAGGCATGGAAGTCGCCATCGCGCTCGAAGGAGTGACTGTCGGACGTCAGATCAAGGAGGAGGAAGTCCTCTTCGTCGACATTTCCGGCAACGAGGCCAAGCAGCTCCTTCAGCTGGAGAAATTGACCAGCGATGAACGCGACGTCCTGGAGAAGGTCATCCGGATCCGACGCAAGACTGAGAAATTCTGGGGCATGTGATTT
>CAYOZB010000261.1:0-2753 GCA_964408365.1 uncultured Halobacteriales archaeon
CTTTCTTGGAGAACATGCGGAGGGGCGCGTTGACCAACCGGGCCATGTTGTAGCCGGCGAATTCGAAGAGATTCATCTCGTCGCGAAGCGTCGCAAGCGGGGCGAGTGCGATCAACGCTTTCACGGAGGGCAGTTTGTTGGCGTTGCAGATCGCCATCGCGCCGCCGGTGCTGTGTCCGAGGAGGAGGACGCGTTCGGTGTCGATCTGGTACTCTTTTTTCATCGCCTCGATGCCGCCTTCGAGGTCTTGCAGCACGCGTTCTTGGGAGAGGATGCCGCGGTCGCCGTCGGACTTGCCGTGTCCGCGGTAGTCCAAGGTGAGAGCAGCGTAGCCTCCGGCGACGAGTTTTTCGGGGAAGTCGTAGAACTCGACGGAACTCGAGGCCAGGCCGTGGATCAACACGATGAGAGGCGCAGGCTTGGCGCGCTTGCCGGCGGGGGCGTGGATGTGTCCTCGGACGACTTCGTTGCCGACGCTCCATTCCACCCGTTTCATCGTCGGCCGATTGCGGGTCCAATCAATAAGGTTTATTCGTTGCGCATAGGCATGACTGGCCGCAATGACTGGGCCGGAAGAAGAAGGTCAGCGGTACGTCCTCGAAGGCGCCGTCGTCTCTCTGCACGTCGTGCAGCGGGCCGGGTCCGGGGAGACCCTCATCCACATCGACGTGGATCATCCGGATATCAACGAGTTCATCGTGCCCAAAGAATCGAGCTACGTCGGGGGCAAGGACGGGGGCCTGTTCATCGGGCTTCGGTTGGAGCAGGCCAAGCGCGCCACCGAGTTCCTCCAGGGCCGCATCTAGGGTGCCTGGATCGGGTTCTTGCATGGCGTTCGCGGCGCGCGACCTTAACGTACGCGTGGTTCGCCAGTAACCGCAGCCGGCTTCGGTTCAAGCGGACCACGCCGCGGTTCGTATTGTGTTTTCGCCAAGTAGAACCAAGCGACGAGAAGGATCGATTCTGCGATGGTGAACCAGGGGACGAGGCCGAGTTTTGAGGCGCTCCAGGGTCGGTGGACGCCGTCGTTCGGGAGTCCGACGGGGTAGACTTGGTAGGCGTTTGTGAAGAAGTAGTCGAAGTAGTCGAAGACGAGGAACGCGCCGAGGATGCCCACGTATTGAGGGGTGGACAGGCGCGGCGTGGTCCGCCACAAAAGGATTCCAAGGGGCACCATGCCGACGTGGAGAAGGAGGATCAGGGATCGGAATCCGCTTTCGCCGTCTCCGAAGAACCTTTCGAAGTAGTAGAACAGGACGAAGATGGTCCAGATCCCGTACTTGATGTTGCCCAGGGCGACGAAGGCGGTGACCGCGGGGTGTTCGAATTTGAAGTAGCGTCCGATGATCACGAACGCGAACAAGTAGACGAAGAGGGGGCAGTCGGGGACGAACGGGTACACGTACCAGTGTTCCAAGCCGATCCAAGCGAACTGGGGCCCGTAATACGCGTAGAAGCCCCAGCCGCCGACGAGGAGACAGGTGGCGACGACGAGGGCCATCATCCACATGGTGCGTCCGGACCAGTCGATGAATCGGAACAGCCAGTTCGTCAACGTTCGATTCTCAGTCCGGGCCGTTATTTTAGCGTTGCCGAACCCGAGCGTGGATTAGAGGGTGCCGAGGACGCGGGTGGCCGCGATGACGACGAAGTAGGTGACCGCCCCGACGAGCCCGGCAGCCGGGATGGTGAGGATCCACGCGGTGACGATGGTGCGTGCGACGCCCCAGCGGACCTTGCGGGTCCCTTCGACGGATCCGACGCCGAGGATGCTTCCGGTGATGCTGTGCGTGGTTGAGACCGGGACTCCGGCGCGGGCGAGGAAAAACAGGCTGAGCGCGCTCGAGGTCTCCGCGGCGAATCCTTGGTAGGTGCGCAGGTGCGTGAGGCGCATTCCCATGGTGCGCACGACGCGGTAGCCGCCGGTGATGGTGCCGATGGCGATCGCGAGGGCGCTTGCGACCACGACCCAGAACGGGATCGGAAAGCTGTCGCCGGTGGGAACGACCCAGCCCGCCGAGATGAGAAGCGCGGTGATGACGCCCATTGTCTTTTGCCCGTCGTTGGTGCCGTGTCCGTAACTGTAGAATGCACTGCTGGCCAGTTGCATGGGTCCGAAGAATTTGCGCATCTTGTCTGGCCGGGCTTTCTGGAAGACCCAGAGCGTAATGAGGGCGAGGAGGTAGCCGCCTACGAAGCCGAGCATCGGGCTGTAGAAGATGAACAGGACGGTCGCGGTGAGTCCTTTGACGGTGACTGTGCCAGCAAAGATTCGGATCGACAACCAGACGCCGGATCCGATGAACGCGCCGAGGAGCGGGGGAACGAACCAGTTTCGGTTGCGGGAAATGAGTGAGAGGATGACGCCAATGACGAATCCGCCGATGGCTCCGTCGCGCATCGTGGAGAGGATCGGTTGGACCTTTTCCAAGGAGGGGAGATCGAGGGCTTGTAGTCCTGCGGCGGCGAGGCCAGCGCCGACGAGGCCTCCGATGAGGCTGTGACTGACGCTGATCGGCAATCCGAACGCCGTGCAGATCCAGGTCCAGAAAATCGCTCCGATCAGGGCCGCAAGAATGAGTTCAGGAGTGATGAAGTCCGGGATGACGATGCCCTTGCCGACCGTGGCTGCGACGGCGGTGCCGCCAAGGATGGGACCTAAGAAGTTGAAGAACCCAGCCCAGACGGTAGCCTGAAGCGGACTGAGGACGCGCGTCGCGACGATGGTCGCGATCGAGTTGGCGGCGTCGTTG
>CAYOZB010000262.1:0-2720 GCA_964408365.1 uncultured Halobacteriales archaeon
TCTGCGTCCAACAAAAATTCGACATCTACATCACGCTCTTCTACATCGATCCGCCACCCGACGATTTCTCCATCCTCCCGTGAACATCCATGCGGCCATTTCCCCTCCTCGTAACGTTCCTCTTGGCCGGCTGCCTCGGCACCGGCACGGGCAATGATCCGACGCCGACCGACCCGGCGCCCGCCCTTGCGTGGCCGCATCCGGACGGCGACGATTGGCCGGTCGGCCTGGTCGGACCGTTCGAACTCGCCTCCATCACGAACCACACCATCGCCCGAAACGAAGGCGTGACGCTTTTCGGTTCCGTGCTTTTGCCGGCCGTCCCGGAAGGGGTGCGCGTCCCGACCGTCCTCGAGGTCGGACCCTACTTCGACAACGAAGACCAACCGACCTGGTCCACCACGAAATTCTCCGGCCAAGAACCCGCCCGGCCGCTCGAATGGATCCGCGAAGGCTACGCCGTCGCCTACTGGAGTGTCCGCGGGACCGGCCGATCCACCGGATGCTTCGAAATGGGAGGAGCGAACGAAGCCGACGACTCGGCAGCCATCGTCGAGTGGCTCGCGTCCCAACCTTGGAGCAACGGACGTGTCGGCATGGTCGGCCTCAGCTACCCGGGAACGACGCCCATCCAGGCGATGTCCCGGCACGCGCCCAGCCTCGCCGCCGTCGCGGTGATGGGGACCATCGTCGATTTCCAACTGTTCTTCGTCACGCCAGAACAAGAACCGATCGTGGTCGGCGGCGCGTTCGGCGCCATGTACTCGGGACGCGTCTCGCACCGCCCTTCGCCCGTCGACCCGAGCATCGTGATGCGACACCCGGACCGTGTGTGCCCGGAAGCCGCGGAAGTCGCCCGCGGCGGCCAGTCATTGTTCTACGACGACAACCACGACACGGCACACTGGAAGGAACGCCGGTACTACGAAGCTGCAAACGCCTCGACGGCCGTGTTCCTTCAGCAAGGCTTCGACGACGCGTACCTTAGCGGCCACATGATGCAGGACCGACGGCTCTTCGAAGTCTTCACGGGACCGAAACGGATGTTCGAAGGCCAATGGGGCCACGAGACACCGCCCGCGTCGAACATCGAAGCCGTGTATCCGGATACTTCGTACACGCAACTTACGATGCAATGGTTCGACTATTGGCTCAAGGGCCTCGGCTCAGCGGAGGATGCTGGACTCGGTCGGTTCGAGTTCGAAGACGGGCAGGGCGGTTGGCACAGGTCGACGTCGTGGCCGCCGGCCGAACACGAAACCCTCCAACTTCACCTAAGCAACGGAGACACATTGTCGGGCGAGATCGTTCCCGGCGATGCGACGTTCCAATCCGCCTTCGGTACCGGCCCGGCGGATCCCAACTGCGTGGGACCCATGAAGAACGCGTTGAGCTACACGACGGCGCCGGTGGCGGAGGATTGGCTCATCGCTGGTAACCCGGATCTCAACTTGACGGTCACGAGCGACCAATCAAGCGGCAGCATCTCCGTATCTCTCTTCATCGTCGAAGGCTCAAGCGGCGATGGGTGCCACGACGGCCAATGGACGCCGTTCTCTTGGGGCGGCGCGAACATCCGGTTCGCCCACGGCACTCTGCAAGGTCGCGACTTCCCGGTCGGCACACCGACCGCTGTCCATGTCACATTGTCCGACTTCGCCGAAGTCATTCCCAAAGGCGCGCGGCTCGGACTCTCCATCGCCGGCTTCGAGCCGTTCCACCGACCACCGCAAGCCTACCCTGAATTCACAGTCCACGAAGGAGACGGTTCGTTCTTGACGATCCAAGCCCAAAGCGCGAGCGGGATCTAAGATCGGGCGAGTTCGGCGCGTGCGACCTTTGATCTCGCCGCGGGTCGGCTGCCGCTGGGCAACCGGGCTCTGATGGCTTCGACGCGCGCGGGGTCGATCATGCGAAGATTCTGCATGACCGCTTCGACGGCTCGGGCTTCGGCGCGTCGCAAATGGTCCAGGTACGCGGCGCTCGAGAGTCCCATCATCTCCGCGAGTTCGGAGGCGGAGACGACGCGGGGCCAATTGTAGTAGCCTTTGGAATGGGCAAACACGAGGGCTTCGACCTGTTTGTCAGTCAAACCGGAGAGGACCTGGGCGTCGAGTTCGGAGGTCTTTGCTTCGGGGACTTCTTGGAGGTTCTTGATCGACTGGACCTCGACCTTGCCCTCTTTGGCGAGGACCGCAAGAAGCCCCTGGACGTCCTCCGACGCGCCTAGGATGCTGTAGTATTCGATGCCGGCGGACATGCTGATCGCGCCGAGGGAAAGGGGAGTGTGGTGGATGATGTGCGGGTAGATGCTGCTCTTGGCGGAGTAGCTCACGTGGAACCGGGTCCCTTTGGCTCCCTCGTAAAGCTTGGAGATCTTGTGGATACGTTTGTCGTTGCTCCAGTCTCGGTACGCCTGTTCCGTCATCTGTTTGTTCGGAGCGTGCACGAAAAGGTCGACGTGGATGTCTTGGTTCACTTGGTAGACCGACGAGACGACCAAGGTCATCGAAGGGTTCCGCTGGGTAGCCTCGAGGAGCCAGCAATTGTCGTGGCGGAACGTGAACCGGACTTCCTTTAGCATGGCCCAGCCCTGAACGCTTGCCCTTTGCGAATATAAGCCTTGTCGAGACCGGGTCGCCGTGGCTTAAGCGCATGGTCGCGTTCCGCGCGCAACGTGACGAAGCTCAGCATGTCTCTTGTCCGGGAGGCAGACCGGT
>CAYOZB010000263.1:0-2648 GCA_964408365.1 uncultured Halobacteriales archaeon
CGGGAAGGAGTTCGAGGCTGTGGTAGCGCGTCGAGATGGGTGGGGCGTCGTTGTAGAACTTGATGAAGCGGCCTTCTTGGGTCTTTACGAGCTCCAATAAGACGTACGGGAGTTCACCGTGGGCTCCGGCGGATAGTTGTGGGTAGTCGACGCGGCCCTTGACCTTGGCGATCTTGGTGCGCTTTTCGACGTCCTTGCCGATGTACACTTTCTCGCCCGTGTCGAGGTTGACGCCGGGCTTCGGGATGAGTTCGAGGAGGGAGAACTGCGATTCGCCCAAGCCGTAGGCGATGGGTTCGGAACGTCCGCGCGGCGCGTCAGGGCGCCCGTTGGGGAGATAGTCTAGAATGAGAACGAAATCTTCCATGACCTATCTCCAATCCACGACGACTCACAGACGCTCCGGGTCTAACCAGAGGCGTATTTCTGGACGATTTCAAGAACCTTTTGGATTTCCGTTTCGTCGAGGTTTGCGCGCGTCTTCGCGAATAAGGCACGCACGTCATCGGCGTGCGAGGGGCACATGTCCGCGACACGCACCGCGTTCGCGAAGTCGATCTTGGGGTTCTGGGTGAGTTCCTCGATGAGCTTCTTTGCTTGGGCCGCGGTCATGCGCGCGAAGCGCCGGGCGTGCTCGAGGGCGAGCTTCTGCTCGTAGGAGAGTTCGCCGCGGTGCGCCTCGGCTTTCTCCAGGAGTTCCTTGACGTCGGCGAGCGTGGTCATTTTCTCGGGCACAGGTTGCGCGGTGGCCATGAGTGGTTCCCTCCGTTCAGTAGACCGGCTTGAGGTGCTCGGCCCGGACGACGAGTTCTTTGGCCTTGTTGCCGGCCATGATGTGGATGATGAACGCGTTGCCTTGGCGTCCGACGACGGTGCCGGTGAGGCCTTGGAACCGGACGTGGGGCATGCCCTTGTGGATGGCGGAGTCGATTTTGATGGCGACCTTGGTGCCGTCCTCGAAGTTGCGCATGGCGTGCGTGACCGGGGGCATGCCGCGGGCGCGCGGGGACTTGCGCAGGATCTGGCGGCTTTTGCTGCGGATACCTTTGGAGCGGACGACCATGAGGGGTCACTTCGGGGGGTCGACAAAGACGAGGTGGCGGGGCCGGCCCGGGATGGGCACGACTAGGCCTGAGTCTGTCGAACGACGCGGCCCAAGGAGGGGTGCTTTTTAACTGTTACTGGGGCGCGGCGCTGAGAGCGGAGCTACGCCTCGCTGACGATGTCGGCTTCTTCCGTCCAAGCGACGTCGACGACATCGAGTTCCGTGACGCGGACTAGCGCGCCGAGGGTTCCGGAAAGGCTCGGTAAGGTCCGTCCGTCGTCGCCCGACACGAATTCTTTGATGTAGGTCCCCGATTCGGCCGTGATCTCGAGGGTGAACCGATCATCGTCGAAGTCGAGGATCTTGAGCCCCAAGATGCGGCGTTTTCGTACGAGATCGGAGCGTCGGTGCGCAACGCGTTGCGGCGTACGCTGTTCCAGGGCGACGCCAGCGAGTTTTGCCACGGCCGCGTCGAGGGCAACGCGTTCGATCGGTTGGTCCGGTTGGCACACGGCGTGGTAGGTCTTCGCCGGGTCGGCGGCTTTGTAACGGGCCGCGTCGGCGGGGCCGGCGACGGCGAGTCCTTCCACTTCGACGCGACCGACGTTGCCTTTGTTGATCTCCTTCTCGAGGGCGGTCCAATCGAGCGAGCGTCGCTGGGGTCGCTTGAGCTCGAGGATGAACGGTCGCCCGCTGCCGAGGGAACGGGCATCGATGTCTTCGCGTCCCATTCCGTGGAACGCTTCGGCTTCTGCGCCGGACGCCGTGACGACGGGGGCGGCGATGAGTTCTTCGACCGACGTTTCGTACGTCTTGCCTTTGCCGTCGCATTGTCGGCAGCCGAGGCCGTTGCACGCGCGGCACGGCCAGCGGGTCTGCGGGAGGTCGCGCACGAGTTTGCGGTAGCGGCCGCGGGCGAAGAGGTCGGCGGGTTGGAGGTCGACGTGATCGAAGCGCGTGTCGACGCGGAACGTCATCTCGGGTCGTTCAAAGTCGACTTTTTTCCCGGTCGCCGCTTCGATGCCTCGTCCGAGTTCGCGGTTGATCTCGGTCTTGAGCCACTCGCCCGGTCGCCATGAGGGGGAGTTGCCGCGTGCTTCGATCGTGGATCCAAAACCCGTCGTGTCGGCCGCGAGGAGTCGGGCGTGGATGGCTTCCTCGCGGGCTTTGACTTCGTCGAACAGCACGCAGCCGACGAGGAACGAGGCGTATTCGTGTTCCTTGGCGGCTTCGAGGCAGAGGTCGAGCCAGTTGGGGATGCGTTCGAGAAGATCCTCGCACATCGAACATTCGGCCGGCGGCGTGGCGTCGAGTTGGGAGCGAAGTCGCCCGCCGCGAACCGCGTTCGGTTCGAGTGGTGGGACGCGTCCGAATTGGCGGCCGAGGCAGGAATCGCACAATTCCGGAGCGATGATGGCGGCGAGCGGGAGGATCCTGTTGGCTTGTTCGTCAGTCTCGGCCACGGTCGGTTTCCCACGTGTCGATGTTCAGGCGGCACGCCAGCGATGTCGAACGGTATCGCAGGGGCAGTCTGGGCTCTCGACCTGGACGGTGATGTGGTGGATGTTGTATTTGTTTCGGATGCGGCCATGGATCTCGTGCG
>CAYOZB010000264.1:0-2594 GCA_964408365.1 uncultured Halobacteriales archaeon
CTACCTCTTCACGGGCGACCTGAGCCGCGGCATGGACGTCCTCAAGTTCGTGTAACGACGCGAACGGTTGGCCGCTAGAGCGGACGATGGTCTTGGTAGATCCACTCGTTGAGAACCGCGCCGAGGTGAGCATTGAGTTGCCCGGCGCGCTCGATGGTTTCCGTCAACGGTAGCGGCAGGCTGGCAGCGACCCAGGCGTTGAAGGCCTCCGTCAGGTCGGTCTTCGGGACATGGTAGAATGTGACGCGATCTCGCCACGCGGGTCCGAGGGAGCGCATGAACGACGCAACCTCCTCCGTTCCATCTCCGGGACACAGGAGGACGGCGAGCATCCAACTTTTCGGAAGGGTCAAACTCGCAAGTTCGCCCGGCTGAACGGATCGTAGGACCCGGCCCCGTTTCTGAGTTCGCGTCGAGGGCTTGACCGCGGCGATCTCTTGATCACGGATCGCTTCGCACGGGGCCGACCGAGCGACCACGAAGGCCGTCGTGTCGTGCATGTGCTCCAGGATCACGTCCCGCCGGCTTGTTTGATTGCTAGGCATTGTCGGCCAACGCGGCGGACGAAACCTCGAGGGTGAACTTTAGGCGCTCCATGAGGAGCAGAACATCAACCCCCAACGTCGTCAATTCATACACGTAGGTCGGGGGTTTCGTACTCGCATCGATCCGCTGCGCGATGACCGCTTCGGCGCGCAGTGCACGGAGCGCCACCGTCAGATTGTTGTCATGCTTCACGCGCAGATCTTGTACCAATTCCTGGAACCGCTTGGGGCGCGCCATCAAGGAACGCAGGACGGCTCCTTGCAGAGGAGCTGAAGCGCCGTGGAAGTGGCGGGCGAGTTGCGCCTCAAGGTTGCGTGGCGGAAGACCCTGTGCATCAAGAGTGTGGATTGGCATCGTGGCACAATACTATTGTGCTGGATGATTCTTAAGGGTATGCCCGGGGGCGTCCCTTTCGAATCAGGCGTTGCCTAAGGTCTAAATGCCCCGGCGACGACTCCCTACAGGATGCGCGCAGCCTCCGCCCTCGTCATCGCGGCCACGTTCCTGATCGCTGGCTGCTTGGACCAAGTAACGGAACCTATCGACAACATTGACATCGAAGCGCCGACCTCGCTCCTTGCTGGACCCTCGTTGTGGAGGGACCCGCAGAACGCGCCGCACCCGGCATTCGGATTCGCCACGTTGTCAGCGCCGCCCGTCGGCGCGAATGTCCCGACGTATTGGCAGCCGATCCCCGAGGTCGAACTGCCGAAGGTCATCCGAGGAATCTCGCACGTCGCACGATCGCCCGACCCTGTGCGAAGCGGCGCCGGCATCGCCCTCTTCGGAAGCCTCGCCATCGTCCCCGGATACGGCAACCCGAGCGCCATCCTGGACATCTCCGACCCGACAAACCCCACGCTTCTCTCCACGTTCGAATCCCAACTCGGCGACCACCGCGGCGTCACATTGATCCCCTACCCCGACGGACGACTCGTCACCGTGATCAGCACCGGCAGCGGACTCGACATCTGGGACCTCACCGACCCGACCATGCCCCAGCCGTTGGTGCCGATCGAGATTGGAAGCCACAAGGTCGGCGTCGTCCCCGGCACTCCGATCATCTACAATGCGCGAAGCGGAGGCGGCGGGGCAGGCACCGGCGCAACACCCCAGACCGCGACGGGGGTCACCGAGATCTTCGACCTCACCGACCCCGAAAACCCGGTGCGCCTACCGGATTTCAAGAACGGCTACAGTTGCCACCACGTCTATTTCTGGAACGACGTCGAGAGCGCGAAGTTCCGCGGCATCTGCGCCGGAAGCCAATTCGCACAGATCTGGGACACCGCCGACCCACGCAACCCGACCGTCCTCGTGAGCGTCCCGATCTTCCACGGCGAAAGCGGCACGCCGAGCACCAGTGTCCCGGGCGCACCGTGGGCGCACTACGCGGGACTCTCGATCGACGGAAACATCCTGCTCGTCGGCGACGAAAGCGGCGGCGGCAGCGCACCCCCCGGCTGCGTCGCTGGCTCCGACTCGCCCCTCGGCTGGACCGGCACCCCGGTCGGCGCATTGTGGTTCTACGATGTGTCGAACCCCGAGGACACCAAAGCCCTCGGCTACTTCAGCCCCCTCAACGACCCGCGCGTCAAGGCCGCACCCGACACGAGCTGCACCGCGCACCACGGACGACTCGTCCCCGCCGAAGGACGCGACATGGTCGCGATGAGCTTCTACGGCGCAGGTGTCCTCCTCATCGACTTCACCGACATCGAAATCGGCACACTGCCGACCCTCGTCGACCAATACGCGGACGGCTCCGACACGTGGGAGACCTGGTACTACAACGGGTACCTCTTCACCGGAGACCTCGCGCGCGGGCTTGACGTGATCAAGTTCGACGGCTAACGCACGACGTACACGGCGAAATCCCCGATTTCGACGCCGGCGATGCCTGAGCCACGGCGGGTCCCGAATGCCAAAAGCGTCTTAGCAGGGAGCTTCGACTCCGACTCGATGACGCGCGCCGCGCTTCTCCTCCCTCTTCTCATGCTCGCCGGCTGCCTGGGCGCCGCGAACGACGCTTCCACCGACGGAGCAAC
>CAYOZB010000265.1:0-2540 GCA_964408365.1 uncultured Halobacteriales archaeon
GTAGACCAACAACTGTGGGGTCGCGAACATCGGCAACGCGTCGAACCGCACCAAAGGCCCGTTCTCGATGGAGCCAATCGAGAGTAGCACCAGCGGGGTTGCGGCGACCAAGAGGCCGACGCCGGCGGCAAGGAGGGTAAAGGCGAGCGGCGCGACCGGATTGGCCGCGGCGCGTTGTCGAGTGAAGACCGCGGTGCCACCCACGATGATGGTGAACGCGATGATGATGAATGTCGCGGGCGCGACCCAATGCGATCCGAGGAGTGGTGATTCCTCGTACGCGCGCTCGTGCAGTTCCACGCCCACGAGGGTCAGGACGACGACGCCCGCAATCCCAGCGGCGATCCCGGCGCCGAGCCCCTCCCAAGATTTTCGTCGGTTCCACGGAAGCTTGTGACGGCCGTAGTGGATCCCGACGAGTCCAGCGGCGCCATCGCCGAAGGCCAAGACGGCGATGGCGGGAAGGAACCAGAACTCGTGAATCAGGGAACCGATCACGAGGACCGAGGCGAGGAACTCCACGGCCGTCAAGGGGAAGCGTTCGGTCCCGCGCTGTGTGTTCTCGATGAGTCCAGCGATGACGGGAAGTCGGATTCCGCGCAGGTTGAAGATCCCGCCAAGGATGATGTATGTTAGAATGAACAGGAGGATCGCGAGGCTGCCTGCCCAACCGAAGAGGACGATCGCCACCGGGGGTCCGAGGCCGCCCAGCATGTGGATGGCTTTGCGTCGTGTCTCCTGGTGGTCGACCACGGCTGAGGATGGCTTCTTGGGCGTGTACCTTTGCCTAATCAAGATCGATGACGGCCGCGTCGGCATGGTCGCCAAACACGCCGACGAGGATGAACCGGCCGTGAAGCGGCATGGGCGGTCGGTAGCAGTTGTAGCAGGATGACGAATCGCTCGTGCCCGCATCCATCGGTTCGGCGCACGGGTAGCGCAGGTCGGCGGGCGCGCCGTTTGTGTCCAACATTCCGTATTGGCAGCGGTGGATGCCGCCGAGGGTCCAGTCGACGTATACGGATTCGCCGGGGTCCAGTTCGATGACGAACGTCCCGAACGCGAAGGATTGTTGGACGCCGCCGTTCTCGTTGAGGACCATGATGCGGGGGCTTCCTTCCAGTTCGCGGTCGCCATCATTGCGGATCCACATGCGCACCACGTCTTGGTCGTCGATCGTCATTCGTTCCCAATCGACGACGATGTCGCCGCGGTTTCCGCTGCCGGTTGCGATGGTCTGTGCGCCCCACGCGATGCCGATGCCGGAGAAGATCACCAGTAACACGAGTGCGTATGCGCCAGGTCGGAAGAGTCCCATGATGTTCGCCAAGCGCATTAGGACCCCCATTCCACTTGAAACGCGGGAAGTCGTTTGGCAATGCCCCACCGTGACGCGGCGCGGTCTTTATCAGGGGCCCCTGTTTTGGCGCGGACCGTGCTGAAGGACGAACTTGTTCGATGCGGCGCAGTGAAGTTCGGCGACTTCACTTTGACGAGCGGCAAGAAGAGCAAGTACTACGTGGACGTGAAGCAGGCCATCACGATCCCTGTGATCCTCAAACAGATCGCAAAAGAACTTAAGGCGAAGGTCCGCGACGCTGAGATGCTCGCCGGGGTGGAGCTCGGCGCGGTGCCGATCCTCGTCGCCGCGGCCCTCGAGATGAACCTTCCGTACGTCATCATCCGAAAAGGCGAACGCACCCACGGCACCGGAAAGAAGATGGAAGGACCCTCCGTCAAAGGCAAGCGCGTCCTCATCATCGAAGACGTCACCACGACCGGCAGTTCCGTGCAGAAAGCCGTCGAACTCCTTCGCAGTGAAGGAGCCAACGTGTCGCGCGTCGAGACCGTCGTGGACCGCGGCGAAGGCGCTGCGGAACTTCTGCGCGCCTTGAAGGTCGACTTGGGCGCCATCGTGTCGGCGCCGGATCTCCTCGCGATGAGCGCGGGGGCCCGCGCGTGAGGTTTCTGCTCGTCGGAGGCGGCGCACGCGAGCACGCGATGGGTCGTGCGCTCTGCCAAAGCCCCGACGCGGATCTCATCGTTGTCTCGAAAATGAAGAACCCGGGCCTCGCCCGGTTGGCAAAAGCGTACGTGATCGGGGACGAGAACAGTCCCGAGTTCGTCGCAAAAGCAGCGAAGGACCACAAGGCGGAAGTCGCCGTCATCGGGCCCGAGGCACCGCTGGCCGCGGGCGTGAGCGACGCGTTGCGACGCATGCATCTCGCCGTCGCCGCGCCGTCGAAGGCCGCGGCGGAGATCGAAACCTCCAAGCGGTTCATGCGCGACCTCTTGACGCGTCACAAGATCCAAGGCAACTGCCGTTCGGTCGCGTTCGAGACGGCGCACGATGCCAAAGAGTCCCTGAAGAAGGATGGGATCAACGTCGCCATCAAACCGATCGGACTCACGGGCGGAAAGGGCGTCAAGGTGTTTGGCGACCATTTCACCGACTTCACGGGCGCCGCGGCGTACGTCGACGAAGTGTTCCAGAATCGGATCGGCGGGACCGGCATCCTCATCGAGGAGCGGCTCGAAGG
>CAYOZB010000266.1:0-2508 GCA_964408365.1 uncultured Halobacteriales archaeon
CATCTCCACGTCGCTCTACGCGCTCTTGGCCGGCGCCATCATCGCAGCGGCGACCCTCCACTAAACTCCAAAGAATCGTCTTGGAGAATCACGTGGGTGGGCGAACCCGTGCTCCTGCCGTACATCGCGAACGCCTCCGCGGCGCTGGCGCGACCTAGAGCCATGATCCGGACCTTGACGAGCAGCGTCTCGTGAGGCGGTTCCGAAACAAGGATCTCCTCTGCTTTGGGAGGCGAGCCAAGACGAGATCATCGTTTGCTTGTCCGTGATTCCTCCTTGGCGAGTATCCATCCCGTCGGCCGCATGACGAACGCGTCATTACTGATGGCGGCGTTGGATTTCGTCGTCATCAGTATCTATCCACCTTCGGGATGAGGCCGTGTGCGGACCGGTCGTGCACCCTTGGCTGGTGTCTCCCCTCGAGCGCGGCCTACGGTTGCCCGAAGTCGGCGCCGATTCGGTTGTTGATGGCGATCCCAAGCACTTGGCGAAAGCCCGGCACAGGCCCGTAGAATGCCGTGCGGGGCAGCGGAATTTGTCGTGCCGCCCACGGGTGGAGCCAGGCGTGGATGTCGGTCCCGGGCGGGAAAAAGAGGCGGACGCGCGTCGGGTCCCTGCCCTGCGCCCAGGTCGCCACGACCTCGACGTCGCGCCTCGACTCGATGAGGGCGACGAGGAGCCAGGAGGCCGGCAGGGTGATGTTCCCGAGGGTGTCGGCGTCCACTGCCAGGGTCGGGCGGCCCGCTGGAGGTCTTGTCTTCTTGACCGGGAAAGCCTTCGCAGTGAGGTCCTCTCGGATGGCGAGCGCGCGGCCGCCTGACGCGTAGACCAGCGTCAGCGTGTCGTGCATGTGGGCCCGTACGATGTCCCGCAGCGTCATGCGGCCCTGTTAGGCGTGCGTGGGTACGGGTTCCCGCTTCGCGTTCTGGAGCGTCTGAATCGTTTTGATCGTGAATAGGACTTGGAGGCCCAGGTGCGTCAGGCAGTACAGGGTGGCGTCCGCCTTGGCGAGCCTCGGGTCGACCAACTGGTCCACCAGACCCTCCGCTTGCAGGCGTTTGAGGGCGTTGGTGAGGTTGTTGTCCGCCTTGCCGGCCAAGAGGGGTTTCAGCTCCCCATACCGTTTGGGCGTCGCCCCCAGGCGTTCGAGCAGCCGGCCGTAGAGGGGGTTCTCGAGAGCCAGCCCCGCCAGCCGCACCTCCAGGTCGGCGGGTGGCAGGCCTCGCGAGTCGAGGCGGTGGATGAGTTTAACAGTCACACACTAAGATTGTGTGGACTTGGACATAGCCTTTCCGGTCCCAGATCGGGGACGTCCCCAGCCGCATGTCGACGGGATTCGAAAAAGGCGAATAAGGTCGGCCGCACTTCCTGAATCCCATCAGCAGGAGCATCCCCACGTGCCAACCGAAAAAGCAACCGTAGAATTCGTTCTCGCGAAACTCGGCTCGCCTCGGTTTGCCGCGCGGCCCATGTTCGGCGAATACTCACTGTATGCGGACGACAAAGTCGTCGCCCTCGTCTGCGATGATCTCCTCTACGTCAAGGACCACGCAACCACCAAGGACCTCGCCGCCGAGTGTGAGAAAGGCCCCCCGTATCCAGGCGCCAAACCGCACTTTATCGTAGACGAGAGCCAACTTTCCACCAACAACGACCTTCCCAAGATGCTCCTGCGCTTGGCTGCCGCGTTGCCGGAGCGAAAACCCCGGGCCGCCAAACGCATAAGGTGAATGGCCCGCGGTGGCCGTCCGCCGGATCCCGTCGGCCGCACGTTCATGCAAAATCATATATTGAGCATGATTCAATATGATTAACAATGACGGCAACGATTGCCATTCCTGAGGATGTCAGGGACCGCCTCAAGACGTTCGGCCACGCCGGGATGACGTACCCTGACATTCTCCGAGCTCTCATGGATCGAGTTGAGCGCGACGATTTCGTCCGGGATCTCCGTCAGCAATACAAGACGACGCCACGCAAGAGCTACGTGAATTTGGACGACCTGTGAAGGTCATTCTTGACCCGGCCCAGGCCGCCCCCGCGATGCGAACCGCGGCTCCCGAACCAAAGCGCCAGCTTCGGGCGGCGTTGCGACTCTTGGCCAAGGATCCCAGCGGAATCTCCACGCGGCTTGATGTCAAACGGATGGACACGGAGCCGGGTCAACCCATGTACCGTCTCCGGGTCGGCGATTGGCGGATCGCGTTCACCGTCGACGAGGACATCGTGGTCCTTCGCGTCTTCCACCGAAGAACGAAGTACGGTTGGCTCGCCGAGATGGACTAGCGGCGTCCAGCGGGATTCGTCGGCCCACGGTTAGGAGGAGCGTTGCGGCGGCGCGCGGGCAGGAGCATTAAACGTTCCTCTGCGCTCTTTCGCCACGTGCGCGTGCGCGAACTCGTGGTCGACCGTTCCCCGGCCGCGGCCGTCTTCGCGCTCGTCGCCTGCTGGCTCCTCTTCTCCATCGCGTTCGTCGCCTGATTGGGGCGCCCTCCCATGCGGGCCGAG
>CAYOZB010000267.1:0-2505 GCA_964408365.1 uncultured Halobacteriales archaeon
GCCTCGTCAACGAGACGGACGTCCCGTTCGGACCAGGCGCGGACTTCACCAACCTGTACGCGACGGCGTCTGTGCCGATTTCGCCGGGGCCCGCGGGGACGACCGTACGCGACCGCGCGCCGGACGAAGGCGTGGGCCCGCTCTACCACAGCACGCTCGCGGGCGAGGAAGGCTCGGGCGCCTTCATTCTCACCGCCCTGCAACCGGTGCGCGTCAGCAACGGCGAATCGACCACGCTCGTGTACCCGGTCGATATCGCCAACCTCGAAGACGAGCCACGAATCGTCCACATGACGGTCAAGAGCGACATGCCGGATTGGCAGATCCGAGTACCGGCACGGCTGCAGATCGCCGCCAAGGAGACCATCACGTTCCCGGTCATCCTCTCGATGGGGTTCTCGCACGACCACGGCGGCTTGACGACGTTCGATGTTCGCGCCGAAGACACGACCGACCCCACGGTCTGGGCCAAGGTGCGACTCGGCGTGTATTGGCTCGATACGCCGCAGCCCGCAGGGCATCACGACACCCTTTGGCTCCACTCCGGAGGCAGCCACGGATACGGGTTTGGCATCGCCGGACAATGTTCGACCCTTGGTCTCTGGTTCAACCCGCGCGAGACGGAACCCGAAGGCGGAGCCACCGAGGAGGACGCAGCCGGCTGCGACTTCACTCCAGGCGACCCGAACGCGCTCACCTCGTACGGGGAAGGACAGACATTCACGTGGGTGGCTCCATTGGATCCGCCCCTTGCGATCGGACTCGACTTCGATCTCGAACGGACCGGCCGGTTCATCGTCGGCGTGAAAAGCAAGATCGCCACGACCAGCGCGACCCTGCGCATGGAACTCCTTTACTGTGACACCGACCTCAAGCCGGAACCAGCGGATCGCGACTTCATCTTCTCCCGATGCACCGGCAAATGGGTCCTTCTCGCCGAGGCATCAAACACACGAGCCCTCAGCGCCAACAGCCAAGCCGACTTCGACCTGGAATTCGCCCCCACCGCTGATGCCGATTTCCTCCCATTCAGCCGCGACTCCAACCTGTTGCTCTACGTGACCTTGCAGAGCGAACAATTCCTGACTCCTCCCGGTCAGAGTAACCAGCAGATCGGTCCCTTGCTCGTCGTCAAAGGCTCGAAGCTCACGCTTCCCCTGATCGAGTATCACGACCCCATCGACCAGGCGTTCCAAAACGTCGGCGCACTCGAACTCGGCGCGCGTGACCAATTCGAGAAACCCATCAACCCCGGCCGACGCTCCCTGTTCACGTTCGATCTCGCCAACCGCGGAACAGCCGCCCAAACTGTGGAACTACAAATCGAAGGACACAACCGGGAATGGGCCCGCATCGTGGGACCGACAACCGTGGACCTCGCGCCCGACGCCAAGACCAACTTCACCATCGTGAGCGAAGCCCCCGTCGACGCCTCGCCCGGCGAACGAGCGGAACTCTTCATCGTCGCGCAAAGCCACACAGATCCCAACGTGGTCGCCATCGCGCGGATGCGATCGACGCTCGTGGATCCCCAGATCCAAGACGTGCCCGACGAGGACCCGGCAAACTTCGAACGGGATGCAGAAGGCGCTCCCGGATTGGGCCTCATCGCCGCGCTTGGCGCCGGGCTCGTGGCATGGTCGATGCGACGACGCACGCAGTGAGCAATCTTGGTCCGCTGCACCATTAATATAGCGCTTCGGCATCGAGCGCGAGCCTCGGCAAAAACATTGGGCGTGTAGGCTAGTTTGGATAGACTTGAGGCCTCCGGAGCCTTAGACCCGAGTTCGAATCTCGGCACGCCCGTTCATCGGCTGGCGCCACGTTCGATCTCGTGCGCTTTCGCGACCGAGATCTGGAGCCGTTCGCGAAGATGGTCAAGAAGGATCCGTTCCTTGCGCTGCAAGACTCCATCGGACCAGGCCAGCTGCGCGTGTTCCCGGAATAGGGCGAGCCGCTCCGCGTCGGAGAGGTCCTCGACCGGCTTTGCGTTGGGAAGGCTTCCCGCCGCGATCTTTCGCGCAAAGCGCTGCATCGGATGAAGAAGGAACACAAGGAGTCCCACGCCGGCCGCGCCGAGGTACTTGATGATCGGCTCGTTAGCGGCAAGCGCGTTTTCCATGATCATTTCGAGCATCTGGCCGACGATGAAGAACGCCCCCACGGCAAGGGTGACCAGGGTTCCCCGCTCGATGCCCAGGCGGACGTGCCAGTCGACGTTGAACAACCGATGTCGGACGAGGCCGTAGACCACGAATCCCGGCAATGCGAAGCGCCAGAATCCGAAGATCACGTGGATCAGGAAGCCTTGGAACAGTTCCATCCCGTGCGACAAGTCGGCCGCGACCGCGGAGAGGGCCACCGCGAGAGCGAGCCACAGGAATGGCCGCGGGGCGCGCTTGCCACTGGGCCCTGGCGTCGCCCAAAGCGCGACGCACGCGAGGGCGGTAAGGAGCGCGAAGTGGTTGCCGACCACGAACACCCAAGCGTAGATGCTTCCGCCGT
>CAYOZB010000268.1:0-2484 GCA_964408365.1 uncultured Halobacteriales archaeon
CCGTTGTCGTTGTCATCGTCGTCGTTGTAGACGCACCCGGAGACCGCGATCGCGAAACCCAGAAGCGCCACCAACATCCATTTTGGTGTGTGTGTCATGCAAACCGTGTATGGGTCCTTGGTTGGCTAAAGAGTTGGAGCGGGGGATTCGCGGCACAAGATAGGGTCTCGTCGCTTTACCGAGATGTGTCCTAGGTCATCAGGGCGTTTGTCAGAGCGAGCAACGTGGTGACGGAAAGCACGTAGGTCGACGTGAACCAGAACCAGGATCCGCGTCGCGCCGCTTGCGTCCACTGTTGGTCGTCGTGTCGAGGGTTCGGGCCGATGCGGTCCTTCGCGCTCGAGCGCATCATGAAGCCGAGTCGCCACTGGCTTCGGAACGCTTGTCCGGCGAAGGCGAGGGACATGGCGAGGAGGATGGAGATCGGGATGATCGCCCACCATTGGAAGCGGCCTCGACTGGCGAGGTACGACAAGAACGGGACGAGAAGGACGAAGACGAGGCCGGCGCGGGTCCAGTAGTGCACGCGGTCTTTTCGCCAGAGTTCTTCGACCCAGGGATGGTTCTGTGTTTCGCGTCGGAAGTCGACATTGTCGATGCCGACGAGTTCCCGTTCCAATCGGACTTGTCTTCCGTGGGTCTTGGCGGAGACGAAAAAGAAGAGCCCCGCCGAGGCGAACAACAGGACGGCGTCGAGAAGTTCCACCCGCGACCCCGGTGCGCCGGAGCGGGGCGTTGGTCAAAAGTTGTTTCGGTCGCAGGATGAAAAAGAGTGGGGCCGGGGGGTTGTGGATGGGTGGATGTTCCCGGCCCCTTGGGGGGGTCTGGCGTTTGTTGATTCGAAGGGAAAAAGAGTGGCCGGGGGACGGGTGTGGATGGGTGGGTGGCCCCCGGCCGTTGGGGGTCTGGCGTCTGTTGATCAGGCTTTGGCGATGTGGACGTCTGCGTCGAGTCGGAGCCGCAGGCGCTTGACCGTGTCGTCTTCGCCGACGACTTTGACGAGGGCGAAGCCCTTGCCGTCGAGGCTCGCGGAGCCGTCGCCGAGGGTCACGTTGTCGCCGTGGAGGAAGATCTTCGGCAATCCGCTGGGCGTCTTCATCGCGGAGACGAGCCGCCAGTGCCAGGCACCGGTCTCGTTCTGGTGGGCGACGAGGCGCACGCGGATGGTGCCTTCCTTGACGACGGTGCCGTTCTCGTCCTTGAGGGTGACGTTGAGTTTGGCGAAGCCGGCGAACGCCTTCATGGTGTCATTTCGGTCGCGGACCTTGCCGATGGCGGTTCCTTCACCGGTGATGGTGTAGGATTCGTTGTCTTGGCTGATGCCTTGGGCGCTCACGGTGATGAGGAAGGTGCTGACCTGGCGGTGGCTGCGACTGTTTTGGTGTTCGCCGGGAAGCATTCCTTTCATCGGACGTTCGCCATCTTGGCGTCGGTCGTCACGGTCGCCCGGCCGGTCGTCGGTCGGTTTTGCCATGACAAGGGGTGCGGTCAGGCCGACCAAGAGGAGGGCCGCGACGCTGGCTGTCAAGAGTACGTGTTTCATGTTCGATTCACTCCGGGACATTGTTTCGGCGAGCGCGGGCGAAGGGATCCAAGAAGGGTGCGGCGCACGTTTGCGCACCGCCCATTTGGGCGACTGCGGGGACGATCTCTGGCAGCCAAGAACCGTCTTGGCCGAGGGCGATCCGCGTCGGGGTGTTCCGCTTCGTCAGGCTCACCATGATACCCAGGTTGGCGCCTCGGGAGTATATCTCGGCGGAATGACAGGTCTAGATGATTCGTCTAGGCCGGCTTATAAGGTGGAGCGGTTGCAGCGGAAAGCCACCCATTCAGAATTTGCGTGAAAATTGCAGGAACCAGCAAGAATGATTGGTTAAAGTGCCGGAAACCAGTAGGAAAAGCTCAGTTCTTTGCTGGATTCGGAACCTTTTAAGGTGTGCACTGTTTGCGCACGGATAAGGGCGGTCCGCGCCCGCGTGGGGATCTTGGATGCACACAGTAGTGAAGCTCGGTTTGGTAGGAATCTTGACGGCCCTCCTGGGGGCCCCGACGGTCGCCGCCCAGACCACGGAACCCGCCCTCTCGGCCGGCGACACCGCCTGGGTGCTCGTCTCCGCCGCGATGGTCATGCTGATGGTCCCAGGACTCGCCTTGTTCTACGGCGGCATGGTCCGCCAGAAGAACGTCCTCGCCACGGTCATGCAGTGCTTCATGATCCTCGCCATCATCAGCCTCCAGTTCGCCGTCGTCGGCTACACCCTCGCCTTCGGCAAGGACATCGGCGGCATGATCGGCGGCTTCGAGTACGCCTTCCTCCAAGGCATCGCCCCCGACGACGCGGCCCCGCTTGCCGCGACCGTGCCGCACTACGCCTTCGTTTTCTTCCAGATGATGTTCGCCGTCATCACCCCGGCCTTGATCGTCGGAGCGTTCGCGGAACGGTTCTCCTTCAAGGCCCTGATCGTGTTCAGCCTCCTCTGGGCC
>CAYOZB010000269.1:0-2405 GCA_964408365.1 uncultured Halobacteriales archaeon
GCACGCTGCGCTTGATGTGTCCGACGGCCATCGCGGCCTTGTTCGGGGTGGTGAATTGTTTGGCGTACTCCAGGACCTGTTCCATGAAGTTGTTGCCTTCGAAGAGGACGTTGATGATGCCCCATTCTTTGGCTTCTTCGAACGTGAAGTTCATGCCGGTGGCCATGAGTTCGATGGCTTTGGATTTCCCGACCAGTCGGGTGATGCGTGCGGTGCCGCCGGTCCCAGGCAGGACGCCGAGGTTGACTTCGGGCAATCCGATCTTGCCGGCGTTCTTCTTGGCGATGCGGAGGTCGCAGGCCATGGCGATCTCGAGTCCGCCGCCGACGCAGTGACCGTTGATGGCGCCGATGACGAGTTTGGGTGTCTGCTCGAGTCGGGAGAGGGTTTCGTTGGCGTGGAGGCAGAAGAAATACTTGAACCGGGGAGTGACCGAGTTGAGCATGGCGATGTTGGCGCCTGCGGAGAAGAATTTCTCGCCGTTTCCGGTGATGACGATGACGTGCACGTTGTCATCGAAGCGCGCCTGGAGGATGCCTTCGTCGAGTTGCCGCATCATCTCATGGGTGTACGTGTTGGCGGGCGGGTCGTTGAGTTCGAGGATGGCGACGCCGTCTTTGGCGCTGTAGTTGACGAGCTTCTTGGCGGTCGAGTTTGTGGTGGTCGAGTTGGTTACGGCGGTCGGGGTCACGTTGGGCACCAAGCTCGCCCATGAAGCGGGGCGCTATTTAATCGTGGCATCACCCGCCAGGGTGTTTGCAGGGCCGTTTCCCGGGCATGCAAATCAAGGGAAGGCCAAAGTTGAATAACTGCATGATTGCATAACATTTGGCGTGCGGACGACGGTATCGCTCGACTCGTCTCTGCGGGACCGACTGCAGGACCTTCAACAACGTTGGAAAATGCGCCGGGTCGAGGACGTGATCCACCGCCTGCTCGAAGGAAGTCCCGCGACGGC
This sequence comes from uncultured Halobacteriales archaeon, assembly GCA_964408365.1. Classification (GTDB taxonomy): domain Archaea; phylum Thermoplasmatota; class E2; order JACPAO01; family JACPAO01; genus JACPAO01. The sequence continues at coordinate 959 of CAYOZB010000269.1, forward strand.
CCAGGCGCTGTACGAGCGTCGGAAGAAGGACGTGGATGCGACTCTTCGTCGGCTCAAGATCCGGAAACTCGTTGCATTCGGTAGCCGTGCGACGGGAACATCGAGACCCGACAGCGACCTCGATCTCGCCGCATTGCTACCGCCCGACGCCTCGTTGTTCGACCTGGTCCGCATCCACGACGAGCTCTCGGAGGCGTTCGGCGTGCGGGTGGACGTCGTTAGCCTTCGTGGACTCGAGGGGCGAATCAAGCAAGAAGTGGAGCGGGACGGCGTTGTACTCGTTGGATCGTAAGGAGCGGCTTCGGCTGCTCGACATGATCGACTACGGCGAGAAATGTCTCGAGTTGATGCGAGGTGTTTCGGAAGAGAACTTTCTCGACGATTACAAGCTGCAGCTCGCGGTCGAACGGCTCATCGAGATCGTCGGCGAAGCCGCGAACGGGATCTCGGAACGGGCGAGAGCAGGGATTCCGATCGATTGGGCCAACCTGCGGGGAATCCGGAACATTATCGTTCATCAATATGGGAAAATCGATCGCCACCTCGTCTACGTGGCCGCGTCAGACGCGCTTCCCGAAATGGTGGAGCGTTTGCGAAGCGCGGTTCGCTAGGGCCGGGGCGCGTTCGGCCATTGGCCGGCCGCGGATTGGAGGGGCCCGCGCGGCCCACCCTACATCTTGTAGTATTTCGCGCAGCCGGGGCATTTCACGAGGGTCTTCTTGCCGTCGGCGTTGAGGAAGATCCGGAAACTGGCTTGGCACGCGGGGCAGGTCATCTGCGAGGTGCGCACGCTTTCGCTCGGGTTGAAGTCGAGGTGACGTCCGCTTGCGTGGAGTCGGGACAGGAACGGGTCTTGCGGGGGCGGCTCGGGTTTCGGCAGGTCGGGCGCCTTGGCGACGCCTTGGAGCACGATCTTTTTCGTCGTCGGCGCAGGGGCGGGCGAGGCGTCCTTTTTCCGGAACGGGTTGAAGACCATGGAAGTCGCGAAAAACAACGCAAGCGTGTTCGTGGTCGTGCTCACTCTGTGCATCCCCTTGAACAGCGAACAGGATGGAAGCGCGTATAAATCGGTGCCGAAACGGTTCGGAACGCGTTTTTCTGGTCCCGTATCGATTATTAAGGACTCGGGCTTTGGGCCGGAACACTTGGCGTTCCAACGAAGAGACGAGAGCGGCGAAGGAGAAGATTTTGCAAGGGTCCAATTGCCCGACGTGCGCAACAAGGAGATGTTCGCCATTGCGGACAGCCTTCTTGGTGCAAGCCGCATCAAGGTCGTGTGCCAAGACGGGATCTCGCGGATGGGACGCATCCCGGGGAAGATGAAGAAGCGGCAATGGATCCGCCCAGGCGATCTTGTGATCGTGAAAGCGTGGGATTTCCAAGCGGACAAGTGCGACGTCGTGTTCCGTTACACCCGCACGCAAGCCGTGAACCTCGCGAAGCGCAA
>CAYOZB010000270.1:0-2383 GCA_964408365.1 uncultured Halobacteriales archaeon
TCAACTTCAGCGCGCGTACGGTCATCAGCCCTGACCCGAACCTGTCGATCAACGAGGTCGGCGTGCCGATCGAGTGCTCGCAGGAACTCACGGTGCCGGTCCGCATCACCGCATCCAACTTTGCGTACTGCAAAGAGATGGTCGCGCGCGGACCCACCCCGAACGCCCCGACGGGCCACTACTACGCGCCCGGCGTCAACTACGTGATCCGTACCGACGGACGCCGTGTCAAGGTCAACGACAAGAACGCCGGTGAAATCGCCGAACGGTTGGAGGTCGGGTTCATCATCGAACGCCAACTCCAAGACGGCGACGTTGTCCTGTTCAACCGGCAACCGTCGCTCCACCGCATGAGCATGATGGCGCACAAGGTGCGCGTCATGCCGGGACGGACGTTCCGGTTCAACCTCCCGAACTGCCCGCCCTACAACGCGGACTTCGATGGGGACGAAATGAACTTGCACGTCATCCAGGGCGAAGAGGCCCGCGCCGAAGCGGAGATCCTCATGAAGGTGCAGGAGAACATCCTGTCCCCGCGCTTTGGCGGTCCGATCATCGGAGCGATCCACGACCACATCTCCGGCGCGTTCCTCTTGACGTGGAAGAACCCCAAGTTGACGCTCGAGGACGCGACGCAAGTGTTGTCGCGCATCGGCTTCAAGGGGAAACTCGAGGACAAGAAGGGCAAGAACATCATCCAGGAAGACAAGGATGGTCGCCGCTTCGTGTACGGCAAGGACGTGTTCTCGACCGTCATCCCGAAGGGCATCAACATGCGCTTCCGGTCGGCCGCGTGCCCCGGCGAGCACAAGTCCGACGTGGACTGCAAGGAAGACTTCTGTGTCGTCATCGACGACGGTCAGCTCGTGCAGGGCGGCGTCGACGAAAAGGCGATCTCCGCGTTCAAGGGATTGTTGTTGGAGAAGATCGCGCGCGAGCAGGGCACGGAAGCGGCGCGTAACTTCATCGACACGGTCACCAAGCTCGGCGTGGGCTACATCACGATCCGCGGATTCTCGACGTCGATCGACGACGAAGACATCCCGGAGCAGGCCGCGAAGGAGATCGAGGATTCGATCATCCTCGCCCAGAAGAAGGTCGCGAGCCTCGTCGCGGTGTTCGACCGTGGCGAACTCGACCCGCTCCCGGGACGCAGCGTCAAGGAGACGTTGGAACTCGAGGTCATGCGTATCTTGGGCCAGACTCGTGACAAAGCAGGTCAGTCCGCTTCGGCGCACTTGGGAATGGAGAACTCGGCGGTTCTCATGGCCCGTTGCGGCGCTCGTGGATCCATGCTCAACTTGTCGCAGATGGCCGGTTTGGTCGGACAGCAAGCGGTTCGTGGTGAGCGCATCAGCCGCGGGTACACCAAGCGCACATTGCCCCACTTCAAACGGAACGACTTGGGCGCGGCTGCGAAGGGGTTCGTGGCCGCTTCGTACAAGAAGGGCCTTTCGCCGACGGAATACTTCTTCCACTCGATGGGTGGTCGAGAAGGTCTCGTCGACACGGCTGTGCGTACGAGTCGTTCGGGTTACATGCAGCGCCGTCTGATCAACGCCTTGGAAGATCTCAAGGTCGAGTCGGACGGAACGGTCCGCAACACGGCGGGCACCATCATCCAGTTCAAGTATGGTGAAGACGGGGTCGACCCGGCGCGCTCGGTGCGCGGCAAGGCCGTCGATCTTGAGGACATCTTCTCGCGCGTCACGAAGGAGGCCTGAAGTCCATGGTCAGCAAGCAGACGATCGAGGCGATGACGAAGGCCGGCCTGTCGAAGGAAGAGGCGGACAAGCTCGCGGACCGGTTCACGCTCGCAGAAGCACGACGCGCGACGGTCAAACGGCTGATGTCGGCCGGATTCACCGGCAACGAGGCCGAAGCCATCTACGCGAAGCTTCGCCGACGACCGAAGAAAGGTACGCTCTCCATCCTCAAGCCGAAGAAAGAGACCAAGGCGATCACGTACGAAAAGATCACCAAGGTCGAGAAGAAGGAGTCCGAGGATGAGCGCAAGTACCGCACGATGGTCTTGGACATCCTCAAGGAGAAGAAGCTCGAGCTCCCCGTCCAACTCGTCTCCGACATCATGAAGGGCGCCATCAACCGCCACTTGGAGCGGCCGAAAGTGAAGAAGGTCGTCGAGATGGCCATCGAAGCGTTCGACAAGCACCGGATCGACCCGACCGAGGCGTGCGGCATCGTCGGCGCCCAATCGATCGGGGAACCGGGAACGCAGATGACGATGCGTACGTTCCACTACGCAGGTGTCGCTGAAATCAACGTCACGTTGGGATTGCCGCGTTTGATCGAGATCGTCGACGCGCGACGCGTCCCTTCGACGCCGCTCATGACCATCTTCTTGGAACCCGACTACGCACGC
>CAYOZB010000271.1:0-2304 GCA_964408365.1 uncultured Halobacteriales archaeon
CAACACTTGGGAGTAGATTGCCGCGTATTCGGGGAGGGTCTGTACGACGTCGACGATTTGCCGACTCTGCTCAAAAAGGCCAATGCTCACCCGGTGGCTTCGCCACGCGGTCCGGCGTTGCTCCAGCATTGCGTTGTAGAGCCGCCGGCATTGGTAGAATTGTTCCTCGATGCGGACCCGCTGTGCGCGGGTGGGGTACAGCCGGAACTTGAATGCCCGCCGCATCAAACCCACCTGTGGGCAGGCTTGGTAGGTTTGTTTTTGGAGGGGTTGGGTGAAAGTAGGCGCTTTTTTAGGAACCTTCCCGCATTCCTCGCTGCTCGCCCAACCACGAATTATTGTGCAAGGCCGGAAAGCGAGGAACCGTTAACCTGGCCGCGTCTTCGTGCCTCGTGTCTCGGGCACCCGTCATTCTCGTTGTTCTCCTCGCGGGATGCCTGGACCCCACCGATCCGGTCACGGAACAGCAGAGTTTGGCCGACGTTTCAACTTGTGACTTTCGCTATCCCGATAACCGGTCCGTCGACTGCACCGGCGATGGCGCCATCATCGCGACCTCTGCGCCACCGGAAGGCTGGATCTGCATCGACCAAGGTGGCCAGGGCGAGGTGCGCGTGTTCGGGGACGAGAACGGCAACGTCGGGTTCGCATACCGAACGGCCGACGTCCCGGGCGGCAGCGGCAAGGCCTTCGGCGCGGCGGGGATCGTGGGATCCTCGTCCAACCGGGTTGTTTTCGAAGGCGGCCTTTCGGGATTCGTCCGGTTGCCGCAACCCGCGCCAAGCACGAATGAACGCGTCGATTTTTCGATGATCCGCGCCGCCGCCAATGGCACCCCGGACGTGTTTTCATCCCAGAACCTCGATGCGCGTGTCAGCCTCTACGAGTCGGACGCGTGGGTCGTCTGGGCGTTCCCCGGCGAACAGGACACCTATTTTTTCACGACGATGGCCGGGTTCGCGCACAGCGACGGCGTCTCTTACCAACCCGTCGGCCTGCAGCAGAACGGGACCGATTTCCAAGTGGGGCTCACTACGCAGACGCGTCGGTTCGAAGGGGATTACACGCGACCGAACATCGCGCAGACGCAGACGGGTGTCGGGAGCAGCTGCGATCCGTTGCCGGTGCCCTAGTTCGCCCAGGCGGAGCGTCGGCCGATCTGTTTCTGCACATGGTCGGCGATGGTCGACGTGATGGGACGCTTCGTGGCGTCCTCCAACCACAACCACGCGGGGGGCCGTTTCGCCCTCTGGTCAAACCACGGCCGGGCCCTTGTATTCGCCGAACACCTTGCGCATCGTGTTGCAGACCTCGCCGGTCGTCGCCAACGCCTTCGTCGCCTCCAGGATGAACGGCATCAGGTTCTCGGTGCCTTCCGCGGCTTTGAGGAGGCGCCGTAGCGCCGCATCCGTTCGTGGCTGATCCCGTTGCTTACGCAATCGCGCCAGTTTCTCCTTCTGACGCGTCTCCAACAAGGGATCGATCTTGAGGATCTCGGGCCGGATCTCCCCGGTGTCGACGAACTCGTTCACGCCGACGACGATGCGCTGTTTCTTCTCCAGTTCCTGCTGCGCGCGGTACGCGGCGTCTTGGATCTCCCCTTGGACCCAGCCGCGTTCGATCGCGCGGAGCATGCCGCCCATGCCGTCGATCTTGTCGATGTATTTTCGAGCGTCTTCCTCCAGCTCGTTCGTGAGGGTCTCCAAGAAATAGGAGCCCGCGAACGGATCCACCGTGTTGGCGACGCCGGTCTCCTGCGCGAGGATCTGCTGCGTGCGCAACGCGAGTCGTGCCGCTTTTTCGGTCGGGAGTCCTAGGGCTTCGTCGAAACTGTTCGTGTGAAGACTCTGGGTGCCCCCGAGGGTGGCGGCGAGGGCCTGGAACGCGACGCGGACCAAGTTGTTCTCCGGCGATTGTGCGGTGAGGGTGGATCCGCCGGTCTGCGTGTGGAACCGGAGCGTCAAGGAGCGTGGATCCTTGGCTTCGAAACGGGTCTTCATGATCGAAAACCATAGTCGACGCGCGGCGCGGAACTTGGCGATCTCCTCGAAGATGTCGTTGTGCGCGTTGAAGAAAAACGATACACGCGGCGCGAACTCGTCGACTTTGAGTCCCGCGTCGAGCGCGGCCTGGATGTACGCGATGCCGTCGGCCAATGTGAACGCGAGTTCTTGGGACGCGGTGGAGCCCGCCTCGCGGATGTGGTAGCCCGAGATGCTGATCGTGTTCCATTTGGGGACGTGCTTCGCGCCGTATTCGAACGTGTTCGTGACCAACCTCATCGAGGCGGCGGGCGGGAAAATG
>CAYOZB010000272.1:0-2261 GCA_964408365.1 uncultured Halobacteriales archaeon
TGGCGCTGCTCATCGGCACGGACTACAATCCGGGCGTCGTCGGGATCGGTCCCAAAACGGCGTTGAAGCTCATCCAAGAGAACGGCAACCTGGAGAAAGCGTTGGACCGCGCCGCCACGGAATCCGGCGCCGTGTGGAACAAGCTGCGCGCCGGCGCCGAAGGGTTGGGCGACATCGCCCTTCTGCGCACACTCTTCCTGGATCCGCCGGTCGATCCGTCGCCGAAGATCCAATTCGGGCGTCTGGACAAAGAGGCCATCGTCGAAATCTTGGTCCGGGAGCATCGTTTCAGCGCCGAACGGGTGCAGAGCGCGCTAAACAAATTGGAAGGCGCGCCGATCTATCGACGCCAAAAAGCGTTGTTCGACTTCTGAGGGTCATCGAAGCCGTCGGTCCATCCGACCGCTTGGGGTCACCAGTAGCGTTGCTCCGCGAGGTATTCGCCGCGCATGTGGTACCCGCGCTCTTCCCAATACCCGGGCGTGTCCTCGGGGAGGAACTCCAACCCGGAGAGGAACTTGGCGCTTTTCCAACCGTACAGCTTCGGGACGAGCAGCCGGACCGGACCCCCGTGCTCCGTCGGTAGAGGTTTGCTTTCGAGGGTGTCGGCGAGGATGACATCATCGTCGTTGAGGTCGGAGAGGGTCAGGTTCGTGGTGTACCCTTCGAGGCAATGCGCCATGACGGCCTTGGCCGAGGGTTTGGGTTTGGCGAGTTTGAGGATTTCTTTGATGTGGACGCCCTTCCAGGTGAGTTCCAGGCGGCTCCAGCGGGTCACGCAGTGGAAGTCGGCGAACAATTCCACCCGCGGAAGCTTTTGGAGTTCGGCCCAGGTCAGCTCGAATGGCTTCTCGACCTCCCCGTAGACCTTTAACCGGTAGGCCGCGAGGTCGACCTCGGGCTGGATGCCAAGGTCGAGGACGGGGAACTTTTCGGTCTTGTATTGGCCGGGCGGGATCCGCTGCTTGCGCTGGGTAGTCGACGAGACGATCCGTTCCACACGTCCACATCGGGACGCGCGTTACAAATAGGGTGCGGGTGGACCGATTCGGGGATTAGGACGCGTTCGGGCGCGAACGGACCTGTCGCCGCGCTCGGTGCCGGGCACGGTCGCGCAGGAACACGGTGACGCGATCGGCGATCTCGGGTTCGATCTTGTAATCCCGTGACATGGCCGCCTGGAACCACCGGCTGTGCTTGGTGGCGAGGTCAAGGATGCGCAGGACCGTGTTCTTGTCGACCGCGGCACGTTGCGCGGTCTGCCGGATGCTCAGGCCCGTACCAAGCCATTCGAGGATGTGCAAGGCCTTGCGTTCCGGAATGAGGAGTCGGAAGAACGGGGTCCAGTGGCGTTCACTGAAGGCGCGTCCACACGTGACACACCGGAAGAGGATCCAGTCGCCGGTTCCATAACGGTGGTAGAGGCGAACATTTTCCTTTCTGCGCTCCCCATAATCGGGGCAGTCTGGCCGCGGACATCCAGGCCATTCTCCACCCGCCATCACGCCGACTTACGTGTTTGACGTTTTTCTAGACTGCGGCTCAGACACTTCGGGTCCGTTCACAGGAGGAAGGGGCCTGCGGCGTGTACTAGAGCTCGTACAGCCCAAGGTTTTTCATCTCGTGCGTGCCTAGTTACGAATGCCCGCTCCGCCATGGAGCACGCCAAATCGGGGCGAACAGTTGGGGAGGTGGCTCGAGTGCCATCAAAAGTCGTAACAAAATCCAAGAAGCCGGAAGCAAAAGTTGCCAGTAAGTCGACCGAATCCAATCACGGCGCAGCCATTGTTGTCGCCAAGGCCACCATCGTGAAAGGCAATGGCAGCCACGACAACATCTACGACGACGCCGTCAAGGAAGTCGTTGCTCTTTCGGAGAACGACACCTACGCGCGCAAAGTGGACAACGGTCCTTTGAGCGAGGCCCGGGGTAAGGACACCTGGCGCCTCCACGCCCAGCTTCGCGCTGTTGATCAAGTCAACATCAACATGACGAAGGAAGCGAGCACCATCAAGACCGGGCTCTCGACCCTCGACGAACACCTTCACATGGACACCGTCGCGGTGACCGAACTCGTTGAGCGCCACGGCAGCTCCATCGCGAGCGCAGTGTCGTCCGCCAAGTCCAGCATCAACGGATCCGTCTCGAACGCCCAGTCGACCCTCTCGGGCGAACTCAAGAGCGCCCAGACGAGCCTCTCGAAGGCCATCAGCGGGACGAAGAGCGAGCTCGACGCAGCCGTCACCGAGGCCCAGACCGTC
>CAYOZB010000273.1:0-2249 GCA_964408365.1 uncultured Halobacteriales archaeon
CCTCACACTCGTCGTCACCGCCGGTTACTACCTCTACGCGTTCCAACGCGCCTACCACGGACCCGAGAACCCAGAGCTCCACCTCCACGGCGACATCCGCTGGTACGAGTTCGTCCCCATGTTCATCCTCGCACTCGCCACCGTCGCCTTCGGCGTCTGGCCCGCCCTGAGCGCCGAATCGATGGGCGACTACGCGCAACGACTCGTGGCCTTCGTCCACGGAGGCGTCTAACATGACCAACGATTGGCTGCTCTTGCTCCCCGAACTGATCCTCGTCCTGGGAGCGCTCATCGTGCCGTTCCTCGGCTTCTACTTCAAAGGCCGACTGGTCCGGCCCGCCGCCACGCTCATCTTCCTCGGCACGAGCCTCTCCGCCGTCACGTGGCTCTTGTGGGGCACGGCGAAGATCTACGTCGCCGAGTACGCGGACCAGAACCACATCCTGTTCAATTTCTTCGAAGTCACGCCCTTCGCCTTGTACTTCAAGTTCGTCTTCCTCGGCGTCGCTTCGCTCGTTGCCCTGGTCTCGAGCGACTACATCCGCCAAGACCGCGAACCCACCGAATACTACGCCCTGATGCTCATCGCCACGTTCGGGATGATGGTCGTCGCCTCCGCGCGCGACTTGATCACTTTGTTCGTCGGCTTCGAGACCGCCGCCTTGGCAAGCTACGGCTTGGTCGCGTTCCGCAAACTGGAACTCGGCGCGACGGAGAGCGCGACGAAGTTCTTCATCATCGGATCCCTAAGCGCGGGCCTCACCCTCTACGGCATCAGCCTCATCTACGCCGTTGCTGGCACCGTGAACATCTACGACCTCTCGATCCTTCTCAACGACATCGACGGCCCCATGCGCGGCGCCCTTCTGCTCGGCGTCGGGTTCCTCATCGCCGGGTTCGGGTTCGAAGCGAGCATCGTCCCCTTCCACATGTGGGCCCCCGACGTGTACCACGGCGCGCCCGACACGGTCTCGGCGTTCCTTGCGGCGGGAAACAAGAAGATGGGGTTCGCGGCGTTGCTCAAAGTGTTCCTCGTCGGCTTGGTCGCCGTGAAACTCCAATGGGAGATGCTCATCGGCATCCTCGCCGTGTTGACCATGACGGTCGGCAACCTTGCCGCGTTGCAGCAGACGAGCCTCAAGCGGATCCTCGCCTGGAGCTCGATCGCCCAAGCCGGGTACATCCTCATCGCCCTCGCCGTGGGCACCACCTATGCGTTGACCGGTGGATTGTTCCACATCCTGACGCACGCCATCATGAAAGGCGGCGCGTTCGTCCTCGTCGCCCTCATGGCTGTGCGCGGCATCGGCGACAACCTCGACCAATGGCGCGGCGTCGGACGACGCTACCCCCTTGTCGGCTTCGCCATGGCGTTGATCATGCTCAGCATGGCCGGCATCCCGCCTCTTGCGGGCTTCTGGTCCAAGTTCATCCTGTTCTCGAGCGCCGTCGACGTCGGACTCGACGATGGCCGCCAATGGCTCCTCTGGCTCGCCGTCGCAGGCATCCTCAACAGCGCCATCTCTCTCTACTACTACGCACGTGTGATCCGCGCCATGTACGTCGAAGAGACGGAGCCCATGAAGGCCGTCGCCGTGAACAAGATCGCCGCCGGCGGCGTCATGGCCGCATTGACGGTCGTCGTTACGTTGCTCTTGTTCGGTTTCTGGCCCCAGCCACTCATTCAATTCGCGAGCTCCGCCGCCGAATCCCTTCTCGGCGGCACTTTCGCGCCGTAAACCGTTACGGATTCGCGGGCGGGGCGCCTTCGCCCATGCCGACGAGATCCCAGACCATGTCGATGAAAAACAGGGCGGCCGCGAAACTCAGGACGAGCGCGAACGCGATGCCGGCGAGAATCAGGAAGTCGACGAGGTCTCCGGACGGGTCTGGTTCTTCCAAGAGGTGTCGGACGTCGGCGGGCACCGGTTCGTCGGGAACGTAGACGTCCATGCGCACCCATAACGATCCGGGCGTTTGTTATGGTTTTGGCCCGTCCTCGTTGCCGGTGATTCCTTTAGGAATCTTTTGTCGACACAAGATTCAAGGATGGAGCTGGTCTCGTCGCAGCGGAGAACATGCAGCTCGCTCCCACCTTCCCGGCCGTCCTGTTGATCGGAATCCTCGTGCTCACAAGCGGCTGCGTGGGCGCAAACGGCTCAGCCGCTCCCGTCGCGACGAACGTCGGCGGCTTCGACGAGGGGACCGGCTCCATCGAGGGCTTCGTGAGCGCCACGGACCTCGCGCCC
>CAYOZB010000274.1:0-2175 GCA_964408365.1 uncultured Halobacteriales archaeon
ATCGGGATGGTCCCGTTCACGCCCACGTGCGTTCGCGGCGTCTTGCCGTGCGGCCCCCCGAGCAACGCGCCGAGGGAGACGTTGGCCTGTCGGGCTTTTTCTGACAAGGCTGCTTGGAGCAACGCATTGCGAGCGGCCCCGTCCGGGTGAGCGGGGTCGCGCAGTTGGTCCCCAATCCGTAGCAATTGCGCGCGCGTGGCCCCTGGAACCGGAGAGGCGTCGCCGAACGATCGTCCGATTTGGACGATGAAGCCTTCTCGCCTCGTCGTCCGGGTGCGTCCCGTGGTCCAAGGCGTTTTGAGCGGGAGAGAATAGGGCCAGATGTCGACGTCGCTCATGCCAGGGCCGCTCCGATGGCGAACAAGGCGCCGAAGATGAAGGTGAGGGCGCCCGTTCCTGCAAGGACGCGGTTGAGGTTCGCCGGTTCGGGATGGTGGTAGACTTGGTGGGCGAGGAATAGCGCCAACGGTAGGATGAGGGTCGGGAGCGCGAAGAGCACGCCGAGTCGTTGTTGGACGACGGGGATGATGGGGATCGCGAAGGCGAGGACGAGGAGGATGAGGTATTCGACCTGCGTCGCGCGTCGGCCGATCTTCACGGCGAGGGTGCGTTTTCCGGCGGCGCGGTCGGTGTCGATGTCTCGGAGGTTGTTGACAACGAGGACGGCGGTCGCGAGGAATCCCATCGCTGCCCCGGCAAGAACGACGCCGTGGGGGATCGTTGGCTCTTGCACGTAGTAGGTGCCGGTGGTGGCGATGATTCCGAAGAAGATGAACACGAACAGGTCGCCCCAGCCGTGGTAGCCGAGCGGGTAGGGTCCGCCGGTGTAGAGGTAGCCGCTGAGGATGCTGACGATGCCGACGACGAGGATAGGCCAACCGGACTCGTACACGAGGTAGAGGCCGAGGAGTGCGGAGAGTCCGAACGCGGTGATGGCGGCGCCGAGAACGGTCGTGGGTTGGATCCAGCCGCTTGCGCTTGCGCGTGCGGGTCCGAGGCGTTGTGGGTTGTCGGCTCCGCGTTTGTGGTCGTAGTAATCGTTGGCGAGGTTGGTGCCGATCTGGATCAGGAGCGCGCCGAACAACGCGGCAAAGGCGGGCAGGGGGTCGAAGACGCCATACCGGTAAGCGAATCCGCATCCGACGAGGATCGGTGCGGCGCCCACAGGGAGCGTTTTGGGGCGTATGGCGGCCACCCATGCGCCGGTCCGGGTCGGGCTCATCGCCGGCTGGACCCGCGGGGGGCTCATAACGACTGCTCTGCCCCAAGCTAGTGAATTGGCCAAACCCGGGCGTCGACGCGGCGATAATCGGAGCCGCGCTGGGGCACCGTCAGCCCCGCCTGGCAGGCTTACGCGATTTTACCTTGCTTGGTTCGGCTGCCAAGGTTCGCATGTTCCGCTTTACTACAATACTACAAATAGGCGAGAAGTCTACACTGACCCATGAAAACGAGCCCAATCCGCATCCATGAAGCCGACAAGGAGCGGCTGCGGAAGCTCGCACGAGACTTGGCACTCGCCAAGGGTCATCCCGTGAGCCAGCAGGAGGCGCTGTCACGCGCCATGGCATTTGTGCTCGAGCGCCGGGAAGATTTTCTCACGGAGTCGACATGGAAACCTCTTTCGGATTCCCAAATTCGGGCGTGGGAGGATGCAATTTCGAAAACCAAAGGTTGGAAGGGCATCCCGCCGGCTGACATTGATGATTTCGTTTATGGAGACTAAATGCCAATCGTCGTCGACACGTCGGCGCTGACTGCATATCTCAACGGTGCCGATGAACGCCATTCGCGATCGATGGAACTGATGCGGCGCGTCATGAAAGGCGAACTTGGCGTGCCCGTGGCCCCGAGCGAAATCCTGACCGAAGGCCTGACGCTCCTCCGAAAACGTCCCGGTCGCCGCGACGTCTCCGACCGTTTCTCCGCCATGTTCACGCCAACCCAAGGGCTCGACCCAGTTATTCGCCTCATCCATACGACTCCTGAAGAGCTTCGCGCCGCCGTGCGGTTGCATTTTCAACGTTATGCCGAGCGACTTTCGGTAGCCGACTGCGTCCTTCTAGGTTTAGCGGCGGCCATGTCCGCCCCGATCCTTAGTTTCGACGAAGGTTTCGATGGGCATGTGGAAAGAATTCACTAAGGTAGCCACGGGTATTTTCGGAAGTTCGGCTT
>CAYOZB010000275.1:0-2140 GCA_964408365.1 uncultured Halobacteriales archaeon
AGAAGGCCGGGGCGACGGTCGCGGTGGCGGGCAACGCCGTGTTCAAGAGCGGCGACTATGCGAAGGCCATCGCAGCGATCCGTGGAACGCAACGAAAACTCTGAGCGCCTTCGAAAAATCGTTACCTGGTCTTTGCGCCGACGCGCGCGACGTCGGGGCGCTTTCGCGGGTCGGGCGGCTACGCCCGACCGGAGCGCCGTTTGTGTTTGCTTGAACACGCATTTTGGAAGCCGAGCCAGCCCGCGACGGCGTACCAAATCCTGCTGCCGGGGTGATCTGCCGCCGCCGTCTCCGAAACGTGGAGACAATTGCGGCCATGCGGCAGGCGTTGCGACGGTCGACGGAGGCGATTTCGCTGAGAGGTTTTCAACCGTTCGAGCGGAAATGCTATTCGCTACTCCGTCGATACCCGCTCGTGCGGTCCGCCATCGTCTCCGTGTTGGTGGTGACGCTGGCCTTGTCGGCCAATTCGGCCGGGGCGTCGGCACCCGACGTTGGGGCCGTGGCGCCCGACAATCGACTGTCGTCGCAGGCGTGCATTGACCGATTGGCCGCGGGACTTGATTGCCCGGTGTCGTTGGACGCGCAGTGGACCGGCGAGTCAGAGTGCCCATTTCGGGTGCTGGGCCATCGGGTCTGTCCGGGAAGTCCGACAGGGTGGGCCGACCGCGCCAAGTTGGAGGCCTTCGCCGTGGGGTGCGCGATCCGCGGGTCACACATGGGGTCCGAGGGGAAGGCTCTGTGCGCATGGGTTCCCACCGCGCGGCTCATCATCAGCGGCCAGGCGGCGGCCTGTCGTCACGAGGGGCTTTGGAACCCGTTCAATCCGGCCTTCGACGCGCCAGTTTGTTTGGATTTTGTGCCATAGAGCGACCCGTGTCGAGTTGCCCCCGGAACGCGCAAGAACACGCCTCTTCACTCGCGGCACCCAGAACGTGGGTTGGCCTTTCCAAAGCGCGAGCCCGCGCAACCGTCAAATAGAACCTGCCACTAGCGAAGAGTTACTCCCTGAGGGAACCCCGTGGGCAACATTCGACAGACCTTCATCAAGCGTGTGGCCATCGAACTCGTTCGGCGTTTCCCGGACCTGTTCTCGCCCACCGACTTCCGTCAGAACCAACTGAAGGTCATGGAACTCACGAACACCCCGACGAAGCGTATGGTCAACCGGATCGCTGGGTACGTCACCCGGTACCGCAACGGCTACGAGGCCAAGGTCATCAACCAGCCTCCGACCCAGTGATTTCCACTGGAGATTTTGGTCTTGTTCAGGTTAGTGTGAACTTTTTCACATTGCTACTCATTTTTGAGTGGTAACTCAGTTTTAATTTGGTCCCGTGGGCTGGGTTGTTTCGTGAGCACCGTGCTCCATTCTCCGTTGCCCGCAAAGGTCCAAGCGGCGGTCGACGCGTTGCGCAAAGGCGAACCCGTCTTTCTCTACGACGCGGACGGCCGCGAGGAAGAGACGGACATCGTGTACGCGTCCGAATTTGTCACCCCAGCCTCGATCCGTCATTTGCGAACGGAAGCCGGCGGGTTGATCTGCACGACGATCCCCGCCGAGTTTCACGAAGGCCTGAAGCTCCCGTTCTTGTCGGACGTCTTGTTCGACGCGTCGCAGGATCACCGCATCCTCGCGCGGCTGGTAAGCGGCGACATCCCCTACGAACCCGCCGGAGCAAAACCCGCGTTCGGCCTCACCATCAATCACCGCGAAGTCCGAACCGGCGTCACGGACGCGGACCGCGCCAAGACGATCGGCGCGGTCGCTCAACTCGTCAAACGCCAGCCGGGTTCGAAGAACGCTGCGCTCGCGGACGACTTCGCGAAAACGTTCCGCGCGCCCGGGCACGTGTTCTTGCTCAACGCGCGACGCGGACTCGTATCGGTCCGACGCGGACACACCGAACTTGCGACGGCGCTCGTGTCGCTTGCCGGCCTCGCTCCGACGGCGACGATCTGCGAAATGATGAACGGACCGTCGGGACGTGCACTTCCAAAAGCGGATGCGATTAAATACGCCGCCTTGAATGGCCGCGTGTTTCTCGAAGGGACTGAGGTCATCGAAGCATGGCAACGCAAGGGTCGCGCGGCCGCGTCCGAGTGATGACGACCGGCGTCTTCGATCTCATCCACCTCG
>CAYOZB010000276.1:0-2123 GCA_964408365.1 uncultured Halobacteriales archaeon
GGGGCGTTTTGAGGCGGACCATGGGCTCGCCGCGGCGGTCGACCGGGGCGCGCGCCGGCGTGGCGTCGGGAGGGCTGCGTGTGGGGCCGGGCTTGACGTTCATGTTAGTTGACTCCCCCCACCCGATGGAGCGACTCACGTCCGGGAAAAAGAAAAACGTTAGCCGTTGAAACCGCGGCCAGTGGGGAAGGCTTTGACGGTTCCATATTCAGAGACAGTTCTCAGGCCTTGACTGATATAAGTGTGCTATGGCAAAGCACGGAAGTCCTGGAGCGAAAACCGCGTGGTGGACCCGCGGGTTCAGCCGGGGATCGGCAGCGTGAACCGGAACGTGGAGCCCTCGCCTAGTTTCGATTCGACCCACACTTTTCCGCCGTGCCGTTCCACGATCTTTTTCGCGATGGCGAGGCCGATCCCGGAGCCGCTGTACTCTTGGGCGGAATGCAGACGCTGGAACAGTTCGAACACGCGTTCGAAATCCGTCTCTTCGATCCCAATTCCGTTGTCCTGGATCGCGAATTCCCACGCGCTGGCGCGACGCGTGGCCGTGATGTGGATCTTCGGCGTTCCGCGTCGGAACTTCAATGCGTTGCCGAGAAAATTCTGGAACAGTTGCACGAGTTGCGCGCGGTCCGCGACGACCATCGGCATCGGTCCGCGTGTGATCTCGGCGTTCGTCTCTTTGATCACGAGCGTCAGGTTGTGCATCGCGGTCTGGGAGGCTTCCTCGGATTCGACAGGCAAGCGGTCCGCTGCGTGGGTGCCGACGCGGGAGTACTCGAGCATGTGGGAGATGAGTCGCTCCATGCGGGCGGCGCCTTCCACGGCTGCCTCGATGAACTTGTGCGCTTCGGCGGGAAGTTGGGGGCCGTAGCGTCGCTCGAGGATGCCGAGGTAGCCCGCGATGATGCGCAAGGGTTCGCGAAGGTCATGCGAAGCGACGTACGCGAACTGTTCGAGCTCGTCGTTGGAACGCATGAGGTCCTTGGTGAGGCCCTGCAGGCTCTGTTCGGCGAACCGGAGTTCGGTGACGTCCTGCAGGCTTCCACTGAGATCCATTCCGGCGTTCGATGCGAGCGCTGCGCCTTCGACGTGGAGGAACCGCGTGGTGCCGTCGGGGCGGATGATCCGGTAATCAAGGGCAAAAGGACCTGGCTTCGTGCCGGCTTGCTTGAGCGCGGCCAGGACAGCCGGTTTGTCTTCTGGGTGGATGGCGCTCCACAATTGTTCGCTGGGGACGGGCCAGCGCGGACTGGGCTTGCCGAGGATGGACCAGGCTTCCTCGCTTGCTTCGACCTTGTCGTGGGCCGCGTGCCAGTCCCACGTTCCAACGCGGGCGAGTCGCTGGGTCTGTTTTCGGCGTGTGATGTCGCGAAGGAGCTTGAGGACCAGGGGTTGACCGCCCACGTTAAGCGGCAGGGAGGAAAGTTCCACCTCGACGATGGTGCCGTCATGGCGCACGAGTTGGCTCTCGTAGGTAAGCGGCACGGTCTCGCCGCGTTCGCGTCGGAGCCGACGACCCTCGACGTCCCCTTGCCGTGCCGAGGAGAAGAGGGCCATCGCGGAGGGCAAGGCAAGGAACGCGGGAAGCTCGAAGCCGACCATTTTCAACAGTGCGGGCGACGCGTACACGGGACGAAGCCGCGCGTCGGCGATCAGCAGGCCGGTGCCGAGTTCATCCTGGAGTCGGATGAGTGAGGAAAGGACGGCGGCGGTGGCGGGGCCGGCTTGGGCTCCGGCGGTCCCGCCGATGCGTTCCAAGGCGCGCTGCAGCGACAATGATAGGGCCGCTGGCGACGGCGCGGTTGACGCTGGCGCGGAGTTGATCGCCATTGCACCCTCGGAGACGGCGCGCCAACGCGTGTGCCGATATGAAATGGCGCGTTGGGGCGCCTAGTGGGGAAAGACGTCCCGGCTTAGAACCGGGGCGTGAAGGCCGGCGTCGTGCGCGCCGGACCCGGTTCGGGCGTCGCGGCCGTCTCGCTCTGGGGAGGGAGCGGTAGCGTCGCTTCGCCAGCTTCGGTGCGCAGAGGGACCTGTCGGTTCTCGACGAGGCTCTGCACGACGAGGCCGATTTCGATGTCGCGGAGTTGGAGGGGAGCGATGCGCTTCTCGACCATCTG
>CAYOZB010000277.1:0-2095 GCA_964408365.1 uncultured Halobacteriales archaeon
GGCCTCAGCACCGAACTCCAGAGCCAGGTGCAGGACGCCCTCGACTCGATCACGACCGCTACGCTCGGCGCGAACGCGACCTTGAACGGCAACCTCCCCTCCGCGGGCACGGTTGACGCCCGCGCGATCGCAGGCGGACCGCTGTGAACAGGTCCTCAGAACCATCGTCCACGCGGTCGGGCCCCATAGTGGGTCCGATCGCCGACGACCAAGAAGCCCGCAGGATCAGCGAGATGATCCTGATCGTGGCGGTCCGACGACGCGTCGGACCCTCTCTTTCCCGGCGCCGGTAAACCCGGCGCCGTTCCCTCTCACTTTTTCTCCCATGTTTTCTCGACGTCCTCGATTTGCGACCATACTTTTCCGACGTTCAAGGCGAAGACGGACGGGCGTTTTTCCCTCTCACCCGTTAGGGCCTTTCTCCTCTCGAATGCGACCGTTCTCCTCTCACATGTCAGGGCCTTTCTCCTTTCGAATGCGACCGTTCTCCTCTCACATGTTAGGGTCCAACCCTCTGTCCCCACAACCGCTTGGCGGTCTTGCTGCAGAGACCTTACTGCCCTACGACGGGGTGATCCTCCATGCCAGGTCCAGCGTTCTCCATCCTTTCTGCCGTGTTCGCGGCGCTGCCGTTCCTGCCGCGTGGAAAAGGGGCCCTCATCCTCATGCTCGGCGGCATGCTCGTGCTCACCTTCTCGCTCCTCTGGTCCTTCGTCACGCCCCGTCGCCAAGGCGCGCAAGGGTTGCAGACGGGAACGCGCGTCATCCCCAACGTCCTTCCCGGGGAGTTCCTAAGGCCGCCCGGCGCGCCGGCACGCGATCGCGTCCGCTTCGACGCGGGGACCTACTGGATCCGCTCCGTCCTTTCGACCGCCGCCCGCGCGGGGCTCGGACGACCGGAGCTCGTCCAATCGGGACCCGGTCGGCATGTGATCCGACTATCCAACTGCAGATCCTGCCATGAACGCCGACGCGGCGCCGGCTGCGAAGAAGAACGCGGCACGCTGGAACAGGTGATGCAGACCTTCGCACCACGAGGACGCGTCGTCGAACTTTCCTGCAGCGTCGGGACGCCCATCGCCTGCACATTCGAGCTACGCCCCGGAGTCCCCGCCGCATGACCCGCGCCCGCGCTGCGCGTTTGAAACCACGACGACCCCCCGTGCGGTGGATCCGATCCTGGACCATGGGCCTGTTCGGCATCCTGGTCGGCGCCATCTTCGGTTTCTTGACGTATTGGTTCGGCGCGGCGATCGTCGCCGGAAGCGTCTTGGTCCAGGCCTCCCCCGGCACGTTGCCCTCCGAATTCATGCGTCCCTTCCAAGGCGTCACCGCTTGGGAGATCGTCCTCGTCGCCATCGGGGCCCTCATCGGCGGCTCGGTCGCGCGCTCCCGTTGGCACAGCGCGGGCCTCTTGAGCTACCTGGCACTCCTCTCCATGATCGCCGGCTACGTCGCCTACACGTTGACCGTCTCCATCCCGGACGTTCCCCCGTCGCAACGTTGGATCAGTTACTGCTTGCTGGTCGCGGAGACCGGAGGCCTCGGCCTCGTCGTCGTCTTTTCCTTCTACTCCCTCGATGCCGCGACCCGCCGACGCTGGAACCGACTCGCACGCGAGAACCCCTGGGACCCGCTCCTTCAGCCCCACGTAGCCATCATGGTCCCCGTCTACAACGAACCGTTCGAACTCGTCCAACAAACGATCATCCGGGCCATGAACCAGGATTACCCGCGCGACCGGTTCCGCGTCGTGGTCCTCGACGACAGTTCCGACCCCAAGGGTCGTTGGCGATTGTCGACGCTATGCGCCCAGGTCGGCGCCGAGTACGTCCATCGCGAAAATCGCCGCGGGTACAAGGCCGGCGCCCTCAACCACGGCATCGGCATGCTACCGCCCCAGGTGGAGTACATCGCCATCGTGGACGCCGACTACTGGCTCGAGCCCCACTACGTGAAATCCGTCGTCGGGTACTTCGTCAACCCCCGCATCAGCTTCGTCCAGGCTCCTCAGGATTACCGCAACACCGAAGAATCGTTCCTCACGCGCCAATACAAGCGCGCGGAGGCGTACTTCTACCACGCCATCATGCCC
>CAYOZB010000278.1:0-2070 GCA_964408365.1 uncultured Halobacteriales archaeon
GTGGATTTGATGCGCAATGTCCGGTTGACGATCTCGAGTTCGGGTCGCGGGCTTCCGCTCATGCGGGTGAGCCACGCAGTGTAGGAGGTGTTGTCGACGATGCGTTTCTCGTCCTTGGATCGGAGTTTGAACAGGAGGAACGCGATCTGGCTGCCGAAGCCGGCGGCGAGTCGCAACGCGTACTGGAGGTGGGCGTGTTCTCCGCCTTTGCTGAGGTTGAGGTCGCCGAGGGACGGGTCGGGTTCCTTGAGGTTCGCGATCGGCGGGACGCGTCCGCGTTGGAGGCTCTTGATGGCGATGGCGTCCTCGATCGACGCGCCCATCGGGTGTCCGGTGAAGCCTTTGGTGTTGGAGACGAGGACCTTGTTGGCGTTGGCCCCGAAGGTGCGTCGGAGGGCTTCGATCTCGGCGGCGGCGCTTCCGCCGCGGGCGGGCGTGTAGGTCTCGTGGCTCATGAACAGCAGGTTCGGCGCGATGTCGGCGCGTTGGAGGCCGGTGCGTTGTTCGAAGAATCCGAGGAGGCGATCCATCTCGGTGGCGACGTGGTCGGTGTCGAGGCGGCTGCCGTGGTAGGCGCTGTTGGCGACGTGGCTGGCGGCGATCTCGACGATGGGTTCCATGCCGCGTGCGCGGACCTCGTTGTCGGCTTCGACGACGAGTCCGACCGCGCCCATGCCGATGATCATGCCGTGTCGTCGTCGGTCGAACGGCAAGGCGGCTTCCTTGACGTCGTCCTTGGTCGTTGCGGCTCCGGCGGCGAGGAATCCGCTTGCGTACCATTCGAAGGCTTCGTTGTTGCTGATGTCGTCGGCGCCGACGACGAGGACGCGTTTGCATCGTCCCGTGCGGATCCAGTCTTCGGCGATGGCGACGGCTTGGGTGGTGGAGCTGCAGGCGGCGTTGACCTGGGTGTTCGGGCCTTTGGCTTTGATGAGTTGCGCGAGTTGCGAGTGTCCCATCGAGAGGACGTGGAACAAGAATTTGCGGTTGAACTCGTAGACGCCTTCCTTGCCTTTGTTCTGGTGGGTGGTTTGGAAGTTGTGGGTGTACCACTGTGTGACCTTGTTTCGGACCTCGGGGTCGCGAACCGTCTGGATGAGTTCGGCGTAGATGTCGGCGAGTTCGTTGAGGTTCTTGCCGCTGTGCTTGGCTGCGAAGTAGCCGCTGAGGGTCTCGATGAGTTTGTTCTGTCCAGGGAAGGCGCTGGCGAAGATGACGCCGGTTTCTCGCTGGAGGGGTTCCGGGAGGACCCATTCGCCGGGGAGGAATTTGCCAGTGGAGGTCTTGACGAAGCCGCGCACGAGCGGGATGCCCGCGTCTTTGAGGGCTTCGATGCCGGCGGCGATCGCCATCATGGACGTGTTCTCGAGTGCGGCGACGAAGTCTTCGTTGACCCCGTAGTCTTTGACGAGGTTGAAGTCGCCGCGTCGTCCGGCGAGGCGGATGACTTCGGTGACGTCGCGGATCGTTTCGAACCGGTGGTCGCCTTTCTCGCTCTTGACGAGTCGGACGATGTTCTTGTCGAGCATCGCGCGTTGGGTCCGTTCGTCGACGGGGTCGATGAGGTTGTCTCCCCGGAGGATGCGTTCGAAGTTCTCGTCGTCAAAGAGTCGTTTGTGCTGCCCGGGAAGTCCGACGCTTGCGCCGGTGATGACGACTTTGTCGAGGTTGAGTCCGAGTTGTTGGACGCGTCGGACGAGTTCCCCGTCGCTGCTCGAAGAGGGTGCGGGTCCGGCGAGGAGGGCGACCTGTTTCTGGAGCTCCGCGAGTTGGCGGGTGAGGTTGTTGATGAGTTCGAGCCGGGGATCTGGAGCGGCGGTTTGCGCCATCGCGACGGGCGCCGGCGCTTGCACGGGCGCCGGCGTCGCGTCGACGGTGTCGCGGTAGGCCGGGAGGCTGAAGTCAGGGCTCTTCGGATCCGGGAACCGCAACGGGTACCCCCACGCGGCAAGGACCGCGAGCGCGTCCATGAAATGGTACGAGCCGCCTTTTTTGGGGTGGTTCGTGCCTACGGCCACGAACTCCTTTCCTTCGAGGGTGTTTTTCGTGAACGTGGTGAGGACGGTCTTG
>CAYOZB010000279.1:0-2035 GCA_964408365.1 uncultured Halobacteriales archaeon
CCGCAACCGAATTGGTCGTAGAGGACCGTGGTAAGCCCCTGGCTGTCCACATAGGCCTTGGTGGTGCCGATGTCGTCCCCGCTCGGAAGCCGCCATAGCACCACGGCCGCGCCTTCAAGCGGCTGGCGCACCAGTCGAACGCCGCTGCCGCAGCCGGCGCGGGAGCGGGCGAAGAACACGGTGCCGTCGGGAGTGACCGACGGGGCGTGCTGTCGACCTCCTCGGTTCGGGATCTTCTCCTTCGTCCCGTCGGGGATGTGGTACCGGAAGACGTCACAGTCGGTGTCCGAACCGCACTTGTACCAGACGGCGTAGTCGCCGCTCACCTTCCCGGGCGCCAGGAACGACCCTGCGCCGCGCGACCGGTCGAGGCGCCGAGAGGCGCCTGTCGAGAGATCGAACAGGATGATCCTGCGAACGCCGTTGTCGTACAGGCGCCCGAACAACAGCCACTGGCCCGACATGCTCGGCCAGTATTCCCACTGGTCGGTGTTGACCCCAGGGGGCGGGTCGCTGTGAGTTCGACCGACGAGGTCGAAGAAGCGCAGATGGGACTTCCCACCTTTGAACTGTTGGTAGACGAGCACGTCACCGTCGATGTCGCCGTTCGCTCCGTTCAGCCCGGAGGGGTTGACCTTGAATTTCTCGCCCCCGTCGAGCGAGCGCGCGTAGAGGTCATACTGAGCTGGGTTCGACCGGTTGTTCTGCTGCCACGCGAGGAAGTTGTCTCCTCGGACCGGTTGGAACTCGCCGATCCGGGGCACGCCGAGGAGGAGGGTGGGGGTCGCGGCGCTTGCCTCCGGCGCGGTCGCCAGCACGGGAAGGACGACGAGCGCGAACAGGAGAGCCGCCGCACGCGTCGAGCGCGACGGACGGGCCTCGCGGTGGGATGGGTGGGGGGCTTGCCCTGCCAACTCGCGGTTTCCTTTCCGGCGGATCGGCGACTCAGGGATAGGAACCTTACCGTAGGGAGGGCGAACTACGCGAGGCGATGGGCGGGGAGCGTCGTGGGCATCTGAGCCTCGCTCTAAGCGGCCAGGTCAAGGGTGCCGTTGACGTCGTGGCCGGAGGCCTGCCACTGCGCCCACGTAAGCGTCTGGCCGTTCCACGCCCAGTACGCGGCGGAGAGGTCGAGCACCCGGTAGGTGTTGTGATCGAATCGGTTACCCGCCGCGGCCGAGAAGATCTCGGTCAGCCCGTTGAACGCGACGGCTCCCACCCTGGTCGTCGGAGACCGCAGGGTCATGTCGTTGTCGTGGACGTAGACCTGCCTCGTGCGGGTGGGGTGACTGCTGTGATTGATCAGCCCGAGCGGATACGCGGCGCCGTCGATCGTGTTCTCGTAGATCTCGATGCCGGCGCCGACGCTCCCGTCCGAGCCGGAGATGAGGAGCTGCACGTTGGCCCCCCAGTTCGCCGTTCCGTCACCGATGCCGTTACCGGTCAGGGTATTGTGATGGATCTTGGTGCCACCGTAGCTGAGTTCCCAGAAGATGCCCCAGTTCCGATTGTCGTAGACCACGTTCCCGTAGACCTGAGCGTTCTTGTTGAACCCGTCCCACCATAGGCCCGATCCGTAGTTGTCGTGGACCTCGTTGCGTCGGACGATCATCCCGTCCGAGCCGACGAACTTGGTCCCGCCGGCGTCGTCGAAGATCGACAGTCTTCGCGTGTTGTTGAACGCGATCTCGCTGTCCTCGATGATCACGCCCGATGGCCCCGGGCACCCGACACAAGGCATCGTGACGTTGATTCCGTACCGACCGTTGTGATGGGTGTACACACGGACCACGCGGGCGTTGTCGCCCTGCACCGTAAGGCCACTGTTGAAGTTGTCCCTGAACTCGGTCCCGTCCACCAGGCCGTTTCGGCGAACGATCATGGGCTGCACCCAGATCGGGGAGCTTGCGTTGCCGAAGTGCTGGAAGACGCCGCCCAGGATGACCGTGCCCGGTTGGTTGGCGGGCCCGTCGGGGCCGCCGATCCCGATGAAGCCCCCGTTCTGGCCGTCGATGACGGCGCCGGCTCGAAGGTC
>CAYOZB010000280.1:0-1983 GCA_964408365.1 uncultured Halobacteriales archaeon
CGGCTTCAAGTTTAAATGGAGGGCCTTCTTCGGGCCAATCCCGCACTTCGGGTCTGTGGGCTAGCTTGGTATACTGGGTGGTTCGGGACCACTCGACCTCGGTTCAAATCCGAGCAGACCCATTTCCAATTCCACGTCAACATTTGTTGAACGAAGGCTTAAGACTGACCAAAGCACATTATTGCTCCAATGCCGGCCTCTCCTAGACCGCCAACCCGCAAGGCCGAGGGCGAGGAGTTGGATATCGAGATCGCGGCGTTAATGGCGCTGTACGAAGCGGTAAGCCCGGGAACGCTCGACGCCATGGCGAAGGCTGAGGCCAGCGCTTGATCCGGCCCGACGATTTTTTGTCGGCCCAGGACGTCAAATCGATTCAGCGCGGGCTCATCCAACAATCTTGTGCCGAAGTCTCGCGCAACACTCGATGGCACCTCCTTTCAGAAAGCCATCGGGAGGTCATTGCTCGTAACGAGAAGGCGTTTCGGGAATTTTCGCGCAGGTAATCCGGCGCATTGATCGGCATGCCGTGAGACCGTTGTTCGTATTGCCGTTGCCACAACAGTGTCATGTCGTGGAGGCAAGGCTTAAGCCGGGAAACCGCCCGTGGTCGGCCTAGACCAGTGAGGTCGGGCCTGATGTCCAAGCAAGCGATTGCCGTGTTATTGCTCCTTTCGATGCTCCTTGCGGGCTGTGCTGGAGACAAATCCGCCGCCAAAGCCACCAACGCTCCGCTCACCGCCGATCCGGCGCTCGTGACCGAAGACACGGGGGCCATCCGCGGCACAGTCCTCGATGAAGAGCTAGCGCCCGTCGTCGGCGCAGCGATCGGCATCCGCGGCGCAGGCAACTCGTCCAACACCGTCTCCTCCCAGGACGGAAAATTTTCCTTCTCGTACCTCAACCCGGGAAACTGGGAGATCGTGGTCGGCGCCGCGTTCTACGAAGGCGCCACCCGCCGCGTCACGGTCCAAGCCGGCGAGATCACCGACGTCAATCTCGCCATCAAGAAGATCGCGGACACGAATTCCACCCAACTTTACATGGTCCAGACCCAAAAACGGGGCTTCATCAACCTCGCCTACAGCTTCCCATGGGAAGGAGGAACCCTCGGCGGAAGCCTCGGCCAAGGACTCCCGAACGAACAATCCCACTTCCCGCTCGAATACGACGCAACGCTTGGGCCCAAGGAGGTCGTCCTCGAACTCGCCTGGCAACCCTCCGCCCCTTCGGGAGAACGATTGCAGGTCTCGCTGTGCAGCGAAGAGACCGTCAAGGACTCACAGAACAACTGCTTCAATGTCCCCGACAGTCCGCAATACTCGAACCGGATCGAAGGAGCGTCCCCTCTCGTGCTGCGGGACGCGGCCCTTCCGCTGGCAGACGTCGCCAACTACGTCATCGCGGTCGGCGACGGCGGCGGCACGCGGGCACCCGTCACGATCCAGCAGACCTTCGACCTCTACGTCACGGTCTGCTACGGCCAGGTCTGCGCGGCCGATTACCAGATGCGACCCGCCTGACGCGGGTGTGCAGAAGGCTAAAATCCCGGCTCCCTTCCCCATCGTCGTGGCCTCTTCCAAGACCGCCAAGGCGCAAAAAAACAATGGCGCCGCGAAGGTGCGCATCGCCCTCGTCCAGATGCAATGCTCCAACGACACCACGGCAAACCTCGAGAAGGCCGTCGCCCGCATCACGGAAGCCGCCAAGAAAGGCGCCCAGATCGTCTGCCTCCAGGAACTCTTCCGCTCCCAATACTTCTGCCAAGAAGAGGACGCCACCCATTTCGACCTCGCCGAACCCATCCCCGGCCCCTCCACCGAACGCCTAACCAAGCTCGCCAAGAAACTCGGCGTCGTCCTCGTCGCGAGCCTCTTCGAACGCCGCACCCAGGGCCTCTACCACAACACGGCCGTCGTCATCGACGCGGACGGCAAGATGCTCGGCAAGTACCGCAAGATGCACATCCCCGACGACCCGCGGTTC
>CAYOZB010000281.1:0-1960 GCA_964408365.1 uncultured Halobacteriales archaeon
CGTTGGACATGGAATCGCCTTGGTCAAGACCCTACGACTTGTGCGCCATGAAATGTCGCCCAGCCGGACATGTCTTGCCTCATCCTGTTGCCCTCGTACGCGCCCCACAATCCTACCCACATCTTCATCGGGTACTACGACTGCACGCACGAAATCCCTATCTGGACTGGAGACCGCATGATTCTCTACAACGCCTTCACGGGTCAGAACGATACTGGGTAGTGCCTTAGTTACCTCGGCTGCCACGTGAGGAACTCCATCCAGGACCACTTGCGATCGGTCAGGCCGTGAGTCATGGCGGACGAGCGGCGCCGGTATCGAGGTCGACCCGGTCCATCGGCGCCGCGAGGGGACTACGGACGTCCCCTCAGGCCGTCCTTCCGCTAATCCTCGGATTTACTGTAGCAAGAGGTCAAGGTCCCCGCCCCGAGCCCGCCGGCAGATGGTACGCAGAGACATCGAGGTCCGTCATGCGCAACCGGCGGTGTCGGGCAGGGGCGTCCAGCCCCGGGCGGGACCGCTTGCCGCCTAGAAGGGTTCAGCCTTGGCGCCGGCCCGGCGGTCGGCGGCATCCTGTCCAAACGTGGACCCGCCAACGCCTGGGACAGCATGCTTCGCCAAGAAGGATTCGACCTTGGCGATCAGCTCGCGCCTTGTCAGGGTCTTGGGGATGAAGTCGATGACGAACGCCTCCTTGAAGGCCCGCTGCTCCAGTTCCGCGTCGGCGTACGCCGTGAACATGATGCGGGGAACCTCGGGCCTGAGCTCACGCGACTTGGCGAGGAACTCGATGCCGTCCATGACGGGCATCTTGAAGTCGGAGATCAGAAGGTCGACGTGCTTATTGGCGAGGATCTCGAGCCCTTGGGCGCCCGACGAGGCCGTGAGTACGTCCACGCCCATCTTCGACCGCCCGAGCACTAGCTTGATGCTGCTCAGGATGTCGGGTTCGTCGTCGACGAGAAGGACGGTCCAGCGCGGGGCCAGCTTTCCTCCAGGGGGGTTGCCGGATGCGTTGACGTGGTCAGGGGCGGGGTGGTTGGTCGAAGTCATGGCGTAAGGTTCCATTCGGTGCTGTCCTCGGATGCCGGGTGAAAGGGGATGCCGGGAAGCGTGAACCAGAGGGTGGAGCCCTTGCCGCGGCCGGGGCTCTCGCATCCGATGGAGCCGCCGTGCAGCTCGACCAACTGCTTGCAGATGTAGAGCCCGAGGCCGCTGCCGGGGAAACTGACCTGGGTGGCGTCGTGCACTTGGACGAAGGGCTTGAAGAGGCGGACGATGTCAGCCTGGGCAATGCCATGACCATTGTCGCTGACGCTGATGCGAGCGCCTTCGTTCTCCGGTCGCAGGCGGATGCGGATCTCCCCGCCATTCGGGGTGAATTTGAAGGCGTTGGACAGGAGGTTCGCCACCACCTGCCCGATGCGCTTGCCGTCCGCCAGCAGGGGCGGCACGGCTCCGCAATCGACCGTGAGCAGGATGCCACGTTGGTCCGCCATCGTGTGGAACGTCTGCTCGGCTTCGCTCAGGACTTTGGCTAAGTCGGTCGGCGCGGCGTCGAGCTGGATGCGCCCGGCCTGTGACCGCGCAACGGTGAGAAGGTCCTCCACGAGTCCTGCAAGCCGGTCGAGGTTGCGGCGCATCACCTCCATGGCCTCGGCCTGGGACGGCATGGGCGGATGGTCCTCATCAGTCATCAAGAGCTCGAGCTGCATGCGCAGCGGCAGCAGCGGCGTGCGCAGCTCGTGAGCGGCGGTGTTAATGAACTGGGTCTTGAAGCGGTCGACCGCCTGCAACGCTTCCTCAGCGCGCTTGCGTTGGGTGATGTCGCGTTCCGTGGTGGCGATGGCAACGATCTTGCCCTGCTCGTCAAGCAGTTTCGTCGTCGTCATCCAGACGTCCAGAATGCGGCCGTCCTTGGTGCGCCGCTGGGTCTCCAGGGATTCGACGACCTGGCCCG
>CAYOZB010000282.1:0-1908 GCA_964408365.1 uncultured Halobacteriales archaeon
CGATTGATTGCGACCTCGTCGTGCTGGGCGGCCTTGCCAAAACCGAGGCGACCCTATTGAAGGAGGGTTTTGCGAAGGCCGAGAAGGGAGACATCCCGTCCGGGGGGTACGTCCGTTACGTTCACACGGCGAAAGGGGCCGCTTTCGATCTGCTCGTCAACGCGGTTCTGGACCGCGACACAGGCGTCCTGTTCGAGCGCGCGCTGTTCGAGAGCCATTCCAGGACACGCTGGACGTTGGGACGCGTCAATCCAATGCGGATCGAGCTCCGTGTGGCGGACCCGGAGTTGCTGTTCGCCATGAAGTTCGTCACCGGCCGGCGGCAGGACGTTCGGGACCTCTTCATGCTGGCCGGGACCGACCTGGACTGGGGCGAAGGCGAACGGCTGCTTCGGGCGAAGTGCTCGTCAGAACTCGTATCCAAGCGTACCGCCGCGATACGACAGAGCGTCACCGGGAAGGCGTACAGGCCGAGCCTCCAAGGCGCCTTTGGGAAAATTCCGGACGAGCGGTTCGAAGCGTGCAGGGCCGGGCTTCTGGAATTCGCCGACCGGATGTCGAACGCTTGACGAGCGCCAGCGGCTACTCTTTACAAAAAAAATAATTGAATGCAGACCAAACCATTGTTGGCTAACCGAAGAGGCGCAGCACCTGCGCGGTCGCGCTCAACAGGAACGCAAGAAGGAGCCCGAGAACGATCGGCGCGCGCGAATCTCCATCCCCGTCGGCTCGGGGCGTTTTCTTTTCGCGCGGCAACCACGCAGCGGTCAGGTTCATCTCGGCGTTGAGGTCGCCCCAGGTGAGTCCGGGTTCGTCGTCCTGAGGACGGGCGGAGGGGACGTCGGCGCCATCGGACGCGGGCGGCAAGTCGGGGGAATGGAGATCCGCGGCGAATTGGTCGATGTGCGTATCGAGGTTCGTGGTGTCGACGGCCGCCCTGAAGCCCAGCGGCTTGGACGACCTGCGCGAGGCGGACGCGGGAAAGGGCTTCCAACAAGGCCTCGGGATGAGGGCCGCGCGGGACGGCCAGAAAGCGGTTCTCACGCACGAATCACCCGCGCGTCGCGACCCGGGCAAATGGAAGGAGAGGAGCATCCACCCTCCCCCTTGGCGTTCAAGCTTCATGCGAAGATGGCATGAATGCAGCGGGGACCCCTGGGTTTGGGTTCGGCCCCAGGTTTCGAAATCCGGTCTTTGGAAGTCTTTATATGAGTCGCAAGCCAATTAGAGTAATGAGTCTAATGACTTTCACGACCGTCCCGGTCAAGGCAGAAACGCTAGGGCGCCTCAAGAGCTACAAGATGGGCGGCGCCAGCTACGACGAGGTTCTCAACGATCTCATGGACGACCACCCTCCTCAAGCCTTCCTGAACGAGCATCTTCGTCGTCTCCAGGAGGAAGAAAGCGTTCCCTGGTCCGACGTGAAAGCCCGCCTCAAGCTCTGAGCGGGCCATGTCGCACCGCGTCGAATTCAAAAAAAGCGCCGAGAAGGAATTCTCGCGCCTCCCCAAAGACGTCATGCGCCGATTCGCCGAAGCGATCGAAAAGGTGGCCGAGGATCCAGGGCGCCCGCGAAGCGGTGTCGACATCAAACGCCTCCACGGGACCAAGACGACCTGGAGGCTCCGGGTAGGCGACTTTCGTGGAATCTACGAACTCGTCGAGGGGCGTGTCGTATTCACGCGGTTCGCGCACCGGTCCAAGGTCTACGACGTGTGAGGTTTGGCCGGGGACGATTCGAGGAAGAGAGGAGCATCCACCCTCCCCCTCGGCGTAGAGTCACGCCGGTTTGCGGCTCAACCGGGCATCCCGTCTACGTTTTCTGCGATGCAAAAAAATAATTGAATGCAGAGCAAACCATTGTTGGCTAACCGAAAAGGCGCAGCACCTGCGCGGTCGCGCTCAACA
>CAYOZB010000283.1:0-1893 GCA_964408365.1 uncultured Halobacteriales archaeon
CGATGGGGTTCCACACCGGCAGCGAGGTGCTGGCCGACGCGGAGTTCAACGTCCTCGACCAGGGGCTGCGCGCGGGCCGGCCCGAGATGGTCGAGGCGCTCCAGAAGACCCGCGTTGCCATCGGGGGGCAGGAGCACGACGCGTACTACTGGGTGCGCATCCACACCAGCGTGGAGGCCGACCATTTCGACGCCGCGCTCAAGGGCGTCAACAACGCGGCGCGGTTCTACGCGGGCGCTTCCGATCCCGCCGCGGTGAAGGGATGGGTGCTGGCCGGGTTCCGCGAGTTCGCGGACGTGCAGGGCGCGTTCATGGCCGCGCTCGCCGAGCCTTGACCCCTGGGCGCGGCTGTTGCCGTCTCGGATGCCGCTGAGGGGTTCTACGGGCTTGTGGGTGCGGCGGGCGGAAGGCTGATCGGAAGGTTCTTGACCCACATCCTGCCCGCGTTGTTGAGCAGGATCTTGACGGCCGGACTCTTGTCAAAGGAGATGGAGACAAGGTGATACGCCGTCAAGACGAACTCTTGGAGTTGCTGGTCAGCCTCTAAGTCCTCTACGACAACACCGTGTTTCCTCGCCTCTTCGCGGTCTATCCGTCGCCCGTGACTCTTGTGCGTCGTTGCGTCGTTGAAGTGCCGCGCGATGTCCCTACCCGCGACCGCCGGATCCTTGCACCCACTACACATCCTCGCGGCGAGCCAACGTGCGACCATCTGCTCACCGTAGTCGAGCGCATTCTGCGCTTCTTGGAGCAGGGCAGGGCCCATTGACTGGAGGATCGGTGCCCAGACGTGGGCCGTTGAAAGATCCTGAGTCACCTCGCTCTTCGCTCGGTCGAATTGCTCGACGACCGCGCGCGCAGAAACGAACCGGCCCGCTATCGGCATCTGTGGGTCAATCGGTCCCAACTGGCTCTGTCTGCCCATTACGACCCTGTGGCTCGCGAGGCCAATCATCGTCGCAGCTGACATTGCGAACGTAGGGACTATCACCTCTATCTCAGGAAACTTGCTCCAGAGATACGCGACCACCGTTTCGGCAGCGTTCGTTATGCCACCGGGGCTGTGGAGGATGAGGGTAAGGCCTTTCGTGCAGTCCATCCCATAGACCACGGACATGAATCCGTTGATCTCTTCATGAGTGAGTTGCAGGAGAGCCGCGGGAGCCCAGGGCTTCTGCAGGAATGCAGACGCGTAGAAGATAACGTTTCGACCCCCGCGCCGGTCCGAGATGCCTTGAGTCGAAGCCGTGACTCGCTGGACGAGATACGCACCACGAGCAGCGTCATCTGGCTGGCGTTCGACTTCGTTGAGAAGGTCATTCCATGACGGCATTCGGCGACCGCTGAAGCTACTTTAGGACGTAAGCTTCAGTCCGAGTGGGTGATCCCACGAATGCTCGTACGTAACGGGTGGTTCCCCAAATTCAATGGGAATCTCCGCCAACTTGGCCAACTGAACATATCGCTCATAGAGGGTCGCCGCCTGAGCGAGCGCATCCAAAGCGTCTACTGTTCGGGCCGTGTTGTCTTCTTCTTCCATTCGCTCCTTCGCTTGGTTCACGTTTTCTGGACGAGAGGGTAACACAACCCTTCAGAAGTCAAGCCGCAACCGCCCCGGCAACGACCCAGACCCACAGCAGCGTCCGCTAACGCGTAGCACAGGAAACTGTCGCACAACGCGCCGGGTGAGCGAGGGAATTCAGTCCTCCGTAACGGCGTCCGGCAGCTCGTTCACATTCTGCGTCTGGCCTTCGCGCGGGAAGTGGCGGGCGAGGGCGTCACCCGCCTCCTTGACCCCCTTCACGATGCCGTCGGTGAACCGTCCGGCGCGGAAGTCGGCCTCCATCGCCGCCGCGATGTCGGCCCAGAACGTCGGGCCGCACCGTTCGTGGA
>CAYOZB010000284.1:0-1883 GCA_964408365.1 uncultured Halobacteriales archaeon
CCGGGTCCCGCGACGACACATTCCTGTTCATCAAATGAAACGGCTGGCCCGTAGTTCAAGTCGATGGTGAACTGGAACGCTAAGAAGGGACCCAGCGACGGGTAGGCGAGTAGGCTCTCGTACACCTCGCGAAGCGATGTCGCCGCTGCAACGTGCTCGGGCAACTTGTCATCGAGCATTCTCTGCAGGAGCGCGAGGTGACCGACATGTTTGGACCCGCTTGCCTCCGATGGGACCGGCGGCATGATGTACGCGGCCGAGTAGAGGCGTCCGCCGGCCTTCTGGAGGTCGCCCAAGACTCTTTGGTAGGCACCGAGCTCGAACGATTCAGCCGACACCGGACCAAGTGCTTCTGACAAGACCCTCCACGTCTCGATCCGGTTGAAGAGCTTGAATAAGATGGTCCGAAAGAAGACCTCGCGCGGTTCGGGATCGCCTGTATAGATCACATCTCGGATCAAGAACTGGCTCGTACGATCAGACGCCCGATAAGTGTTGGTGAACTTGAACTCCTGAAGGACCGGGTCTTGGGTCCATGGCGGGGGCATGCTCGCGAGCCGCCGGAAAAAGATGAGCTGTCGTTCAGCGGCGAAGCGCCAGTAGGAGTCGAATACGGCCGTCGCCTTGGGTTCGCTTCGTCGCCGCAAGATGGTCAGCGAGCTGGTTGGCGACGGATTCGCCGGCGCAGCTGTTGTCTCTGTCATTGCAGCCGCTCGGACTCCTCGAGGCGCTCCATAAGCCTTGAAGCCGCGACGGTTCGAACCCGCTCGAACGCCTCGGACAACGACGACGATCCGTCGACGACGACGGCCGCAGGCCCGAATCTCGACGCGGCGAATAGATACCCTTCCCGAACGCGCGACGTGAAAGCCACATCCTCGTCGTCGAAGCGATCCTGTTCACCGCTTCCCGCCTTGCGCGAAAGTCCGAGGCGAGCGGCAACGTCCACTACGATGATTAGGTCCGGCTTCGTCCCGCCCCACGCGGCCTGGCTCATTTCGTCAATCAGGCCGAGATCCAAGCCACGGCCGAACGCTTGATAGGCGATCGTGCCAAACGGGCCTCGGTCGGACACGATGACTGCCCCGTCGTCGAGCGCGGGCCGCAGTAGTTCGTGGTACGTCTGCGCGCGATCGGCCTCGAATAGGAACGCCTCTGTCCACGGAGCTGGTATCGGGTCCTTGGCCAGCAGCAGGCTCCGCAAAGACCCGCCAAGCTGCGTTGCGCCGGGTTCGCGACTTGCCCGGACGTCCCATCCCTCGGTTGACAAATGCTCTCGTAGGAGCTCGGCAAGCGTAGTCTTGCCGCTCCCACCGATGCCCTCGAAGACGAGGAGGAATCCTCCCACGACAGATTTCACGCGGCCGCCTCGATACCATGCCGTTCCACCGAAAACAGACCGGGCCGTTCATGCGACCGAACGCCACTAAGGCGCGTGACGACGGTAACAGACCGCCAAGACCCCCTCGTGGGGCCTCGGTTGCTCTGTGCCCCGAGGCGGGTGGCGGACGCGGTCAAGATCCCCTAGCGCGTTGTCAGGTTGGGTGTCAAAACGAAAGGAGCACAGGTACCGGTGGCGTCCCCGCCTAACGCGGAGGTCGTTAGCACCTGATCTGCTGATAGGTGCTCCGCGCGTGGTAGGTCGCTGGTTCCAAGCCGTTCGCGGACCGCATCACAACCGATCAACAGGCGAGACCCGACGATGGACCGCCCGCAGGTCGTCGTCGAGCAGCTGTACGTACCGGCGCGTCACCTGAAGTGACGAGGGACTATGACCAAGGATTCGCTGGAGCGAGAAGACATCACCACCGTTGGCTAGAAACGCCCGCGCGAAGCTATGGCGGAGGATGTGCGGCGAGCATCGGGTTGAGACGCCAGCTGCC
>CAYOZB010000285.1:0-1880 GCA_964408365.1 uncultured Halobacteriales archaeon
ACGCCGTTCCATGGTGCAGGCATGGGCCACGGTGCGCGCGCGGCGGGCAGTTCGTCGAGCTGGATGACGTCGATCCGGAGCACCGTCGGTGGGTTCGTTCCGGAGAACATGAGGTCTACCTTGAAGCCGGGAAATGGGCTGGGCACGTTTCGGACGCTGATCTTGGACGCGGCGAACGACGCCGCCACGTCGTCGAGGAGTTCCCGGACTCGTGGCGCATCCGTCGTGTCGTAGTCGTCGTCGTTGCTGGCGCGCGGTGGCGGCCAGGCGAGGCCGGTCTGGAGGGGAGTGCCGCCGCGGAAGTTGATGGGCGCGCCGCGCTGGACCAATTGCGCGGTGATTTCCAGGGCGAGCGCGCTGCGGACCACGTTGCGGGCGTACGCGTTGCCGCCGTAGGTCGCCGCGTCGAAGGTGCTTGGTGACGCAATGAGTTTGCCGTGGTCGGCGGGGTCGAAGAGGCTCATGAGTCCGCCTCGAGGAAGCCTTTGAGGAAGCCGGGGGCGGCGGCCAGGTGTTG
Organism: uncultured Halobacteriales archaeon; assembly: GCA_964408365.1. Classification (GTDB taxonomy): domain Archaea; phylum Thermoplasmatota; class E2; order JACPAO01; family JACPAO01; genus JACPAO01. The sequence goes on from CAYOZB010000285.1 coordinate 518, forward strand.
CGCTTTGACGCGCGGGGGGAGTTGGTGGTGTGCGGCGGCCAGTAAGGCGTGAAGGTGGTGGCTGACGCCGAGGGCGTGGGCGGCGCGTTGTGCGCGGCGGACGTCGAACGTGGGGTGCATGAGGCCGGCGCGCAGGATGTCCGTGGCGGCCGTCGCGTCGACGGTGTCGGTCAGGAATTCGGTGAGGATCCGTTCGTGGGTCGGGGCGCGGTAGCCTTGGGGGGTCCAGCCGGTGCCGCCGAGGCGTTCGGCGCGCACCAGGATGATTCCGAGGTGGATCTTGGTTGGGCTGGCCGTGTCGGGTTCCCAAAGGAGTTCACCAAGGGGACCCTTGTGGGAGGTGTCCCATGCCAAGAGTTGTGGGGCGCCTTCGTGGTCGCGGGTTCCCCAGTCGAAGGGGCCGGTCCACTCGTGCCATGCGGACTCGATGCGGCCTTTGAGTTGATCGACGGCCGGGTGCTCGATCACGAGGCGCACGCCGGGAGCCCCGTCTTCGGCCTGCGCGAGGTAAGGGGTGGCTTCCCAGATGACGGCGCGCATCATTGCCTTGGGGGTGAGGATCTGGCGTAGTTGGTGGGCCGCGATGGCTTCGAGCGGTGTCTCGGTGGGATGTTCGATTTGGAGGAGGCAGTATTGGCTGCGTTCGAGTTTGCTGAGGATGCCTTCTCGCTGCAATTCGCTGATCTTGGCGCGGACGCTCGGCTCAGATGCGGTGGGGTCTTGGGCGACGACGGCGTCGAGGATTTCGCGTGCGCTCAAGTCGCGCCGGGGGTCTGCTTGGAAGACTTCGAGGATCGTGTCCCTAAGCTGCGGCCCAGCCATGTAACGGTTCTATAATCATAACCGATACAAGATTGTATTGGTTATGTCTGTCTCGTCGACTTCGCAAATCAGATGGCCCGACGGTCCAAGACCAAGATCATCGACCCCAAGACCCTTCACGATCTCCTTCGGCAGGCCGGCACCGGCGGGCCCCGGTAAGCAAGCCCCACTGGACGACTGGCGAGCCGGAGACGTGATTTTGCGCCTACCTAAACGATTGTTTCGGGTCCTTTTCGAGGGGCTCGACGTCCTGGGAGAACGTCGAGATCGTCAAGGATTCCCGCAAACGGACGCTGCCCGCGTCCGATGGCGCCGACGTCCCCTCCGCCCGTCCTCAGGACGACGAACCAGGACTGACCTGGGGCGACCTCAACGCCGAGATGAACCTGACCGCCGCGTGGGTGCCGCGCGAAAAGAAAACGCCCCGAGCCGACGGGGATGGAGATTCGCGCGCGCCGATCGTTCTCGGGCTCCTTCTTGCGTTCCTGTTGAGCGCGACCGCGCAGGTGCTGCGCCTTTTCGGTTAGCCAACAATGGTTTG
>CAYOZB010000286.1:0-1812 GCA_964408365.1 uncultured Halobacteriales archaeon
GGCGGCCCGTTGGTTGTCGTCGAAGTAGGCCGGGACGGTGATGACGACGTCCTTGACCTCGCCGCCGATGTAGGCTTCGGCGTCCTTCTTGATCTTCTGAAGGATGAACGCGCTGATCTGCTCTGGAGAGTAGTTCTTGTTGTCGATGGTGACGCGGTAGTCGGTGCCCATCTTGCGCTTGATGCGCGCGATCGTGCGTTCCGCGTTGAGGACGGCTTGGCGTTTGGCCGAGTCGCCGACGAGGATCTCGCCGTCTTTGGTGAACGCGACGACGCTGGGGAAGTTCTTGCCGCCGTACACGTTCCCCTCTGCGGAGGGGATGATGACGGGTCGTCCGCCTTCGACGACGGCGGCTTCGCTGTTCGTGGTACCGAGGTCGATGCCGATAATCTTGGACATGCTGTTTCCTCCTGATTCGCTTATAAAGAGTCGGGTCTTGCGGACAAAAGTAAGACAGCACTTCTATTTAGTGTTAACCTGTCGGTTCAGACAACCGGGATTGACTGCTAATCGGCGGAACAGGCGAAAAAGCAGTCAATGCCTGTGTACGAAAACGTGCATTACTCCTGGTGCGCCGCAAAAATAAAAGCGGTGGATCAAGGCAAAAAAGCAGTCAATCCAAATTCCGGCGTGAACCCTTCTCTCCTTATGGCTCGCGGGATCCACTGCCTCTCTTATATGCGAACCATCGCCCGCGATCTACTGCTTTTTCCAAAAAGCGGTGGATCCGAGCAAAAAAGCAGTCAATCCCCGTCCAGAAAGCAGTCAATCGCTTCCGGTGGAGAAAGCCTCTAAGACCAGGGGCGTCGTTGGTTCGACCACTGGGCAAAAACCGGCCCAGTCGCACGGTCCATCGGGACCGCGCGGCCATGGCACGCCCAGGCAACAATCCCAGCGGCAGCCAGACCAACAAGGACAGACCCCCCATGTCGACCCGATCCGAACACGGCAACCAGTCCACCCAACCCAAGCACCCCACCGGCGCAGCCTCTCGCGAAGCGCAGGTGCGCACGTCGTGCAATGCTTGGTGGACAGGGAACGTGCCCCGGGAGTCAGCCGGGGCACGCTCTTGGTCCGATCCCGAGCCGAAGCTCGGGACCGTTCCGGGCCACAGCTTCAACGCGTGGACGTCGACGCCGCGGCCAATCGAAAACCGCGGCGCCGACGGAGCCACGGCGTGCCGCAGGCTTCCCGTTATCAACATTCTGGATGGGTCGGAAACGTCCCCAAATAGGCGCCACATTCAGCGGCCCCCGGCGGGCTTTAATGAGAATGCAGGGTCTCTGGTGGCCAACGGCGTCCATGACCGGGTCAGCGGTCGCGTGGAGTGGACGGGCCAGGTCCACCCATGTCGCGCCCAGCATGTCAGCTGCAAAGCGTCTCGCCGACGAATGAGTTCACGGAGGCGTCTCCGTGGGCATTAAGAGCAACGGGCGCGGGGAAGCCCGCCGCGGAACACCCTACGCGAAAAAGAGGGTGAACGTCACGCACTACGCCCGCGTCCTCGCCCACGACAAGATCATCCCCCGCCACCCGCTCAGCGATGCCCTGGTCTGTCGAGCCAAGCTCTGCAACCACGACGAAATCAAGGTCCCCCACGAGAGCGGCGGGCCCCGCGTTTTCAAGGTCGACTTGAACGCCGAGGTCTCGCAATACAACAACATCATCCATCACGTCTGGACCGGGACCAAGAACCAGCCGAACCGTGTCCGCAACGAGCCCAATACCCGGCTCCTCCGCTGCTGCACGAACAGCGAGTTGCGATTCGACGCTGATGGAAAGCGGGTGCCGCGCCTGCCGCGCACCGAGGAA
>CAYOZB010000287.1:0-1804 GCA_964408365.1 uncultured Halobacteriales archaeon
TCTCGAGCCCGACGGTGCCGGCAACCGTGTCCAGGATGCCGTCGATCCACGTTTCAATGGGTCCTGCCATGTTCCTGTCCTCCTAGCGGTCGACGTCCCCGAGCACGATGTCGATCGATCCGAGCGTGGCGACGAGGTCCGCGATCTTTTGGCCAGCGACCATGTCGTTGAGCGGTTGCAGGTTGACGAAGCTCGGTCCGCGGATCTTCAACCGGTAAGGTTTCATGGTCCCGTCGGAGACGAGGTAGAATCCGAGTTCGCCCTTGGCGCTCTCGATGCGGGTATACGTTTCGCCCTTTCGGGGTTTGACGCGGAACTGTTTCGAGCCTTCCAAGGACTCGACGATGATGGGTCCTTCGGGCATGTCCTTGAGGGCCTGCTTGATGATCTTCATCGATTGCCGGAGTTCTTCGATGCGGACCAAGAGCCGCGCGTACACGTCGCCGCCATCGGCGACCGGGATCTCGAACTCGAACCGGTCGTAGATGCTGTACGGGTCGTAGCGGCGAAGGTCGAAGCCGATGCCACTGGCGCGCGCGAAGGGTCCGGTGCAGCCGTAGTCGATGGCTTGGGCTTTAGTAAGGACGCCGCAGCCGATCATGCGTGCGCGCACGATGTCGTTCTGGACGAGCAGGTCCTCGAGTTCCTTGATGCGGGGCTCCATCTTCTCCAACACCGTGTGCGCTTGGCTGACCCAGCCCTTCGGGGTGTCGAACTTGACGCCTCCGAACCGCACGTAGTTGGTGTTCATCCGAACACCCGTGAGGGATTCCAAAAGTTCCAGGATGGACTCACGTTCGCGCAAGCACCACCAGAACGGGGAGAGGGCGCCGAGGTCGAGGCCCATGGTGCCGATCCAGAGGAAGTGGTTGGCGATGCGGTTGTATTCGCCTTGGATGACGCGCAAATATTCGGCGCGCTCCGGCACCTGCACGTCGAGGAGTCGTTCGACGGTGAGGCAGTAGCCCCACTCGTTGAGACCCGGCGCGTTGTAGTCCATCCGGTTGCTGATCGGGATCCACTTGAGGTAGTTCCCCAGCTCGGCGATCTTTTCCTTCGAGCGGTGGAGGTAGCCGAGCACGGGTTCGACGTGTTCGACGATCTCGCCGTTGAGTTTCACTTTGAGCCGCAACACGCCGTGGGTCGACGGGTGTTGGGGGCCCATGTTGATCTCGAGGATCTCTTGCTTGCGAAGAGGCACGTTGAGGGTCTGTTCGGCCATTACCAGGCTCCCTCCCGTGGTTCTTGGAACACGACGTCTTCGCCGTTGTCCGCGAGGCCGACGAACTGTTCTTTCTTCAAGTCGTAGTCTTTGCGAAGCGGGTGGCCTTGCCATCCTTCTGGGAGGAGGATGCGTCGGTGGTCGGGGTGGCCGTCGAACTTGACGCCGACGAGGTCCCACTCTTCACGCTCGAGCCAGTTGGCGCCTTTCCAGATGCCGCAGAGCGACGGCACAACAGCGTCGGTCTTCGCTAGGCGGACCTTGACCTCGAGGGGTCGGTTCTGGGCGTAGGACCAGAGGTTGTAGACGACTTCGAACTCGGTCTTCATGTCGGTCGCGGTGAGGCACGCGAGGTGGTCGAACCGGTATTCGAAGCGGAGTCGGCGCATCGTTTCGATGAGCGCGGTGCGGTCGATGAGAATGGTGGGAATGTTTGGGTCGGTGTCGTCGAGGTGCTGGGCCTTCGCGCCAAGACCCGCGAGGAGGGATTCGATCTCCGGCGTCATCGTCTTCGGGCGGGGCGCCGCGGGAGGCTTGGCGGGGGGTGCGGCGGCGGGCGGGGCGGATGGAGCGACGGGTGTG
>CAYOZB010000288.1:0-1777 GCA_964408365.1 uncultured Halobacteriales archaeon
CCCCATTTCGGGTCCGGCACGCCGACGACGCACGACGCTTCGACCTGCGGGTGCTGATCAAGCATTTGCTCCACCTCTTGCGGGTCGACGTTCTCTCCGCCGGTCAGGATGATGTCGTCGCGGCGTCCGAGGATCCACAAGTTGCCTTGCTCGTCCATGCGTCCGAGGTCCGGTGTGAGGAACCAGCCGTCGACGAGCGCGCGTCGGGTCCCGGCGTCGTCGCCGAGGTAGCGGATCATGAGGGATGGGCTTCGCACGGAGATAGGACCGGTTTTTGTCGGCTCGGCGTCGATCTTCACTTCCATGCCCGGAAGTGGGGACCCCACGGAGCCGATCGGCGAGTCGGCCGCTTGTGTCGCGACTTGGCTCCATGTTTCCGTCATGCCGTAGGTTGTGCGGATCGGCCAACCCGCCTCGCGCGCACGTTGCGCGAGGTCGGGCGGGCATGGGGCGCCGCCAAGGAGGATGCATCGCAAGGCTTTCGGGGGTCGTCGCGTCGTTTCCATCCACGTCTGCAGTTGGGTGGGTACGAGCGACATGTGGGTGATCCGGCGCGCGGCGACCCCGGATGTCAGGTCCTTGGGCAGGGGGTTGTCGGGAATGACGAGCGTGTTCGATTGGAAATGGGAGCGGAGGATGATGGCTAATCCGCCGACGTGGGCTGGCGTCAAGGTGAGGAGCCATCGGTCGTCCTTGGAGGTCGGCAACCGCTTGGACGTGGCGGCCGTGTGGGCTTCGAATCCGGCGGCGGAGAGCTCGACGGCTTTGGGTTCGCCTTCCGTGCCGGATGTGAAGAGGATGAAGTCGCCGCTGAGGGCCCCTTTTTTGGGTGCGGGTGCCGTTTGGATGCGCGCCAGGTTTTGTGAACGTTCCTCGTCGGTCCATTTGGGATGCACGAGGACGACGCGGGCGCCGAGGCGGGCGGCGGCCAAAATGCGGAGCACGGTCTCTTCTTCGATGGTGCCGACGACGTCGACGAAGGATCGGCGACCGCCGCTTTTTCGCAGTTGGGCTGTGCGGAATTCGAGTTCTGCTTCGAGACTGCTTCCGCTTAGGAGACCGCGCGGGGAAACGATTGTGAGGCCGCTCATCGGCTCGGCCTCCGGACGCTTACGCCGAGTCCCGGGCGAGCGGGCACGCGAAGGCGCGCGCGCTGGGGAACGAGCGCGGGTCGGACGAGGTCGCGTCGAAGGAACGTCCCGCCTGCGAGACCGTGGGCTTCTTCCGCGTTGCGCGTGAGGGATGCGACATGCAGGGCGCCGGCGCGTCCGACGCCGGATTCGAGCACGTCGGTGACGATTGGTTTGGCGCCCGCGTCTTCGACGAGCGCGATCGCTTCGGCCGCGACGTCGGGTCCTCCGAGGATCATCGGCTTCAACACGATGTACTCGAGGATCCCGTTTTGGAGGAGCGCGCGGATGGCATCGAGGGAGTGTGCCTCTTCGTCGGGCGCGAGCGCGATGGGCGAACGCGCGGCTGCGTCGAGGAACTTTTTTGGGTCCTTGGTCGGGAACGGTTGCTCGATGTACTCGATGTCGAGGGGTGCTAGGCGTTCGAGGCGCGTCGCGAGGGTTGCGTTGGGCCAGGACCCGTTTGGATCGAGGCGGATCCGGATGTTGGAGCCGATTGCGTCGCGGACGGCTTCGACGCGCTTCCATTCCGTCGCAGCGGCGCCCATCTTGAGTTTCAGCGTGCGGTAGCCTTCGCGCGCAAGCGCCTTGGCCCGTGACGCCGTGTTCACGAGCCGCAGGATCGGGATGGTCCCGTTCACGCCCAC
>CAYOZB010000289.1:0-1755 GCA_964408365.1 uncultured Halobacteriales archaeon
AAGGAAATAGTCTCTGGGCTATGCTTCGAATCTCTCAGAACATCAAAGCACGGAGCGCGCTTGTCCTAGGCAAATACGGGGCAAACCCTGCCCCAGGCGGGTGAACACTCTGCGGGACACTCTTCAAATCGGCACCTCTGCACCGTCCTTCGAGGCGAAGGACCAGACGCAGAAGGACCACCGTCTGGACGCCTACCGCGGCCGCTGGGTCGTCCTCTTCTTCTACCCCAAAGACCGCACGATCAACTGCACCATCGAAGCGTGCAACTTCCGCAACCACAAGCCCGAGTTCGACACCGAGAACGCCCTGATCTTCGGCGTGAGCCGGGACGACGTCGAATCCCACGAGGACTTCTCGCGCCGACGACGCTTGGGGTATCCCCTCCTCGCCGACCCCAAAGGCGTCATGATGCGCGCCTACAAGGCAGAAGGCTGGTTCGGTCGACCTCGGCGCGTGACGTACATCATCGACCCGGACGGGCGCATCGCACGCGTCTACGACAAGGTCCGCGCCCCCACGCACGCGAGCGCGGTGCTGTCCGATCTTCGAGAACTAAAAGCGAAACGGGACGCAATTGTCCCACCTCGGACAGCCCTTATCCCGATTGCGACATAGGTCGTCGGCAGTTGACTACGGTCGCAGCGGGAATACTTTATACCGGGACGACCTGAATTTGAACTCTTATGGACGTCCGGATCAAGATGGCCACGCTTGCCCAGGCAAAGATGCCTGAACGCACCGAGATCCTGACGGGACTCCCGCAAGGCTCCGTCAAGACCATCCTCGACATCCTCAGCACACGACATCCCGAATTGGCGCCGATTTTCAAAGAAGTCAAAGAAGAGCGCAATCACGACCTGCGCATCTACGTCAATAGCGACGAAGTGCCCACCGGCGACACCCCTCGCTACATGCTCCGCGACGGCGACACCTTGTCACTGCTTCTGCCGAAGCTCAAGTAATCACTTCTTGTCCAAGTACGGCACACCGCTCTGGCGGTCGATGCCAACGATGTACCCCTCGGGCACATCGACCGGCTCACCGACGACCGGCTTCCGCTTTGAGAAAAAGAACACCGTCGTCTTGTGCTTGCCACGCGCGACCTGGGTCCGCGCGTACAACGTGTACCCGTTCTTCTCGAATCCCACGAAAAACCGATGAGACCCCGTCTTGAAGAATTAATCGCTACAAGACGTAGGGCGCGATCCGTGAAGGAAGTCGATGGGCGACCCAACGGACGCGGACGCCGTCTTCCCGGCGCTCCAGGAGGCCGACGCTCATGAGTTCGTGCGCGACCTTGCTGAATTGGCCTTCTGAGATCCGCAAGCGTTGACTCAGTTCTCGCGCTGGAGCATCGTATCCCAGCACCGATTCGTAGACTTGGCGCGCGACGGAGCGGCGGAGCGTCGCCAACATCCGCTTCTCCGTTTCCGAAAACGAGCCCTTCGGGAAATACCGTCGGAACCCAGCGGCCGGAATGAAATCCACCAACCGGCGAAGTTCCAAGATCGCAAGATGATGCTGCAACCGACCACCGCGCAATTCCAACATGCTGCCCAACGCTGCGGCATGGATCCCCGGGTTCTCCTCGATCGCCTGCACGAGCGACCGACGCGTAGGATGCTCAAGGACACGGTTGCCAAGCGTCCGTCCGAGGAGCGCGAGGTAGGCGAACCGGATCTTCTCCCCGGCCAACGCGGCCACGACGAGAAGCACCAGCGCCCCGGCGGCAAGCGCCCCGGCCGGGTCAGGCC
>CAYOZB010000290.1:0-1745 GCA_964408365.1 uncultured Halobacteriales archaeon
GGTTTTGCGCGTCGCACGTCGAAATCGGCGAAGCACATCGAGCATCGGACTGCGTACGTGTCATGGATCGTGCTCATGGTTTCACCGGGCCTCTTCAGACGAGAGGTCGTACACTGTAAGCGTCTCCCAGCTTAGGTTTTTCGTACAGGCGACGCGGACGCGCATTCCGCGGGTGCGCGCGGACTCCTCCACGCCGCCGCTGCCTTGGAGGCTGGAACCAAGGAGAAACACGCGCCGAGGTGGGTCCTTCTGACATTCATCGAGGAAACGATTGGTCGGGCCCAAGCCGTCGTCGCCGCCATCGAACGCATAGTTGAGAGGTTGCTCGACCCGCTCTTTCGGCGTCGTCGGCAAGTACGGCGGATTGAAGGCGACCACGTCGAAACGACCCAAACGAAGGCTTTTCGTGAGATCGCTTCGGGCCAGCATGACGTCGACGTTGTTCCTCGCAGCGTTCTCGCGCGCTAAGCGCAAGGCGCTAAGGTTGAGGTCGGCACATACGACCCGCGCGCCGAGTTTCCGCATGTGGATACCGACGATCCCCGCTCCGCAGCCGAGATCAAGCGCGGCGTCGCCAGGCTTTGCCTGGATGGCTTCGATCAACAGTTCCGTGTCATCGTGCGGATCATACACGTCGTCGCGCGTCGAGTAGCGGATCCCGGCCAGGATCCCTTCAGCCATGGTGCACCTTGGACAGTGCATGGTCGACGGCGCCGAGTTCGGCCGGCGTCATCTCTTCCGGCCGACGTTCCCCGACGCCGAGGCGGGCGAGGACTGCCTCGACATGTTCTGCCGTGAACCCGAGTTCGCCATGTTGTTTCTTCAACGTTGAACGCAGCGTTTTTCGTCGCGTCGAGAACACGACGCGCAAGAACGCCAAGAACGACTCCGGCGACCCGACTTGGAACGGCGGCTTCGCGTGGGGCCGGAGCATCACCAGGGCGGAGCTGACATCCGGCGGCGGGGAGAAAGCGCCACGGGGCACGCGTTCGAGGATCTTCGCCTCGGCAAAGTACGCGCGAGCCGCGGATAATCGGCCATAGTTATCCGACGTCTGGTCCGCGACGAGGCGCTCGGCGAATTCCAGTTGGTACATGAGCACGGCGAGCTCGAACTTGGTGAGCAAGAGTTGGAACGTGATCGGCGACGAAGCAGAGTAGGGAAGGTTGGCGACGACTTTGTTGAAGCCGCCGAGTTGGGAGTAATCCAGCCGTGCCGCGTCGCCTTGCACGAGCTGCGTTTTTTCGTCTTCCAACCCGCGTCGTCGAAGTTCGTCGAGCATTCCGGGATCGAGTTCGACCGCGATGACCTTCTTCACGTGCTCCCGAAGCCGTTGGGTCAACGCGCCCAAGCCGGGCCCGATCTCGAGGACCGTGTCGGACTCGTTGAGTTCGGCGTACCGGAGCTGGCGCTCGAGCACACGTAGGTCGGTCAGGAAGTGTTGTCCAAGGCGGTGGCGTCGGCGACTCGTCACCATCAGCGTCAGACCATGCGGTCCTGTTGGGTGGCCGGGGGACGCGTGAAGAGGTGGTACTTCTGGTGCGGATCGGAGAGCTCCAGTTCGATTCGGTGCGAGATGAGCTTGTCCGGCGCGTGGATCGCGGAGACGCGCTGCTTCAGGTCATCGAACGTCTTGAACTCGCCCTTGCGTCGCTCTTCGACGATGCCCAACATGGTCTTCTTCCCGAGTCCGGGAAGGAGTTCGAGGCTGTGGTAGCGCGTCGAGATGGGTGGGGCGTCGTTGT
>CAYOZB010000291.1:0-1738 GCA_964408365.1 uncultured Halobacteriales archaeon
GTCCATTCAAACTTGTCAAGGTCGTAGGCCATTCCGTCGGCATCGCTCAAGTGGGCACGGATGATGGGTTGGACGTTGTTCCCGATGGATGCAGGGTTGTTGACGTCCCACTCGATTGTGGGCTCGTTGTTTTCCACGACGATGGTCCATTTCAGAACAGACGGTTCATAGCCGGGATTGGTGGCCTTGAGTTCGACATAGTGGGTTCCCGGTTCCCACATCCCTGGAAGGCGGGCGTAGAAAATAGGCGGGTCGGTGAGATGCGTGGTGATTGCAGAGCAATTCTTAGTGCACGGAACGGCGCGGTGGCCCTCACCGGCGCCATCGACGAGCCATTCGTACGTGGGATACTCATGACGTGGAACCGTGATTGTTATGAACAGATGCCAGCCGCACTGGGGAACCGACTTGCTAAGAGACTCGACCAACTCCGAGGACAGTTTCACGTTGGGCTCACCCTTAACAAGGTCAATCGTCACCAGTCCCACCTGGCCCTCCACTTTGAGGCCGCCCCCGGTGGACCAACCTACTTCGCCCCCCACCAGACGGAGTGAGCACTTGACGGCTGCTTCGAAGCCGACGCCTGCGTTGGGGCAATGGCTTACCGTGCTAAGAGAGGCCCCGCCGCCCCCCGCAAGACCAGCTTTCACCGTGGGGACCGAATCGCCTTTCAGGTTGAAACAAACGGCGCCGCCCACGCCGACGAGGGCGACACCGATTTCACCTTCGAGCACAAAGCAATAGGGATTGCACTCGATTTTCTTCTCGTGCTCCCAGTCAAGATTGTCGATGGTTGCTGAGAAGTCGAGGGAGGTTCCCGCCGCCATGGGGAAGGCCATGCTGGGAGGCGAAACGTTGCTAAACGTTGGCCTGCCGTCCGATGCCTCTATTGCCACGGGAGCAGGGTTCACCTGCGTCACGAATTCCTGTGTTATGCCATGCTGGATTCCTACCGTCCCGTCGTCGACCGACCACGGAATGATGCTGACGTGGAATACGCCGGCGCTGCGCGGCGTCAGGGTGAATCCGATGTTGCGGCTCTCCCCGGCAGCCCAGGCGCCGCCTTGGGCGCGGATGTGGACTTGCCCCATCCTTTGCCCCGAAGTCGGTACTTCCACGATTGGCCGGGATCCAAAATCCATCACGTTCGTATCGACCTGTTCTACACTATTCGCGTCCGGTGCGTAGATGTCCAGGCCCATATTGACTGCGGCTTGTCCGCCATTGGTCAGCGTGAGGAGGATGAGGATGGGTTTGCCAGCTTGGACCGGGCCCGGATCTACCGCCGCATCCAAGACCGGGCGCGGACCTTCGGCGGTCGTTTCGGTCGCTGTAAACGGCTTGGTGCCAGACATCGTTCCGTCAGGGTTCTTGATTTTCACCGACCAAGACCCGGCCGCGGTTCCGGCGTTGAATTGGTACGTGAGTTGGCTGGCCGAATTGAAGGTGGTCTTCGACGGGTTGCCGTTGATCGTAGTGCCGATGGGGTCAACGAAGACGGGGATTGCGCCGCTGACGAAGCCCGTGCCAGTGAACGTCATGGCGTGGTTGGTCGAGTCGGCAACGTACGAAGTCGGCGACACGTTGGAAAGCGTCAGCGTCGTTGGCTCCGTCGTCGCTGTAAACGGCTTGGTGCCAGACATCGTTCCGTCAGGGTTCTTGATTTTCACCGACCAAGACCCGGCCGCGGTTCCGGCGTTGAATTGGTACGTGAGTTGGCTGGCCGAATTGAAGGTGG
>CAYOZB010000292.1:0-1730 GCA_964408365.1 uncultured Halobacteriales archaeon
GCGAACCCGCGAGCGGGTTGGCGGTGCGTGACGGAGACTTGGACGCTGGCGCGCCCGCCGCGGACGGCCTCCGCGGTCGCTTCGTCGATATCGAGGATCACGCGGACCGTGATTGCTTCCGCCTGCCTGCCGACCGGCAACGTCGCGTCTATGCGGCGGTCGGCGCGGGCGGGGTTTCCGAGGGGGAGCGTCGGGAGCAAGAATTCGGAGACCGCCATGTCGATGCGCCCGGTCTCGGGCTCGGCCTCGTTCGTGCAGCCCGTGTTCCCGCTGGAGCAATGCAAAAAGCCCTCTGTTGTCCACGTGGCGTCGGGCAACATTGTGACGGTGAACGGTGCATCAGCCTCCGCGTCGAAAACAGGCTCATGCACTTCGAAGCTCACCACCTTCGCCGTGGCGCGGAACGAGGCCTTCTGGTTCGGATCGTCAACGCCGTCTCGATCCTCGATCCAGGCGTAACCTGCGATGACAACGAGGACCCTCCACTCGCCTGCAGGCACCACCTCACCCAACGGTGTCCGGATCAACGCGTGCATCACAACTTCGCCCTTGAAGGTCGGATCGGTCGAAGGAGGATAATCCCAGCCCACCGTGGGCCAAAGTGCGCCCAAGAACTTGTGCTCGTGGAGGAAGACGCACTGCGGGCAATTACTTGGCTGCGCCCAGAAGTCGATCCGTGCCGTCGCTCCAGAAATGTCGATGTCGGTGGTCGCATCGACCGTCGCGCTGACTTCCACTCGTGCAGCGATCCACATGAACCGGGCCGCGGGAACAGTGACGTAGTGGTCGACGGACGCCGACGCCACCACGCTGTCGCTGGAGCCTCGCTTGCGCCCCACGGCGCCGCTGATCTCCAGTTTTCCGGTCTCCGGGTTTCCCGAGCCGGAACCCTTGCAGTCCTCGTCATACTCGCTGCACCACGCGCCTCCGTTTCCGGAGTGGTACGGCGCGGCGTACACACTCGTCGCTTCACCGGCCCCCACGGGGACCAGACCGACCAGCATCAACGCGACACCCATCACTGCAACCAAACGAATCCGGGCAACCACCAGTACACCAGAGTCGTCAGAGGCCTCGGGTATTCTATAGTAACATTGGGAACGCTGACGTACGAAGGAGCGCGCCTTGGCCATCCGAACCGGCGAAGTGGCTGCGGCAGCCGGGGACGGTTGACGCGCGGCCTTTAAGAAGCGCTGCCTTGTCGCAGACGCCAATGGCGTTGCCGCCCGACGCGCAACAACTTGCGCGAAAGTTCGCCCTCCAGAACGCCGTCCAACATGGCGGGAAGGCCGAACCCGGACGCATCACGGGCAGGATCTTGGGCGAACGCGCCGACCTGCGCCCGCACGCGAAAGAACTCCAGGTCGTGATCCAACAAGTCGTTGCCGCGGTCAACGAGCTGCCCGCCGAAGCGCAACGCGCCGAGCTCGAGAAGCTCGACCCGAGACTCTTGGAGAAAAAGGTCATCGAGCAACGTGTCGGACTCAAGCCGTTGCCGAACGACAACGTGCCCGAGATCGTCATGCGTTTCGCCCCGAACCCGAACGGCCCCGCCACCCTCGGTCACAGCCGCGGCATGGTCCTCCACGCGCAGTACCAGCAACAGTACAAGGCCGCGGGCAAGAAGATCAAGATGATCCTCCGCTACGACGACACCGACCCGGCGACGAAAGTGCCGATGCTCGACGCCTACGACATGCTCCTTGAGGACTTCAAGTGGCTCGGGGGCT
>CAYOZB010000293.1:0-1714 GCA_964408365.1 uncultured Halobacteriales archaeon
CCGATGTTCGCCTCTTTCTTGAGGAACTTGGTGCGGGTCACCGTGTCCTTCGGGTGCATCTCGAGAGCGGCGACCCGGACCATCTGTCGAGGACCGTAGTACGGCGCCTGGTGGTCCCGAAGCACGTGGCACACGTCTTGGCAGAGGAAACATTCGATGCATTTGCGGAATTCTTGCACGCGGTCGACGTCGACCTGCTGCATCGTGAACGGCGCCTTCTCGTTCGGCGAGAACGCGGGGATGTTCTTCGCGACCTTGTAGTTGAACGAGACGTCCGTGACAAGGTCCTTGATGAGCGGGAACGCCTTCATCGGGTGGACGTGGATGTCTTTGCCCGCGAACTCGTCGATGCGGGTCTTGCACATGAGCCGTGGTCGCCCGTTGATCTCGGCGCTGCAGGAACCGCACTTGGCGGCTTTGCAGTTCCAGCGACACGCGAGGGAGCCGTCGACGTTTCCTTGGAGCCAGTGGATGGCGTCCAGCACGACCATGCCTTCGACGTTGGGGACCTTGTAGGCCTCTTCCTTACCGGTCTTTGCGTCCCCGCGGTAGACCTTGAACGTGATGTCGTCGGCCATTACTTCTTCCACTCCTTCTTGATGAGTTCCGCCAACGCGTCCGGCAAGGGCTCCAGCGGACGCGTTGAGACCTGGATTGTGTTGTTCTGCTGCTTGCAGATGATGTTCTTCTTGCCCCACTCCGGGTCCTGGTTGGGGAAGTCGAGTCGCCACTGTGCGCCACGGGATTCTTTGCGGTCGATGGCGCCGCGCACGATGCATTCCGCGATCTGGAGCATGAACCGCACGTCGCGAACCGTGTGCCAACCTGGGTTGTAATGGCGCGAGCCTTTGATGTGCATGTTCTTCGCGCGTGCCTGGAGTCCTCGAACCCGCGAGAGGCAGTTCTGGAGTCCCATCTCGGTCTTCGAGATGCCGGCCCCGTCCTGCATGACGTCCTGGAGCGCCTCCATGAGTTTGAAGGGGTTCTCGCCGCCGCCTTCCTTGGGCTCGAACGGATCCAACAGCACACGCTTCTCGGCTTCGACCTGTTCGTTGCTCACTTGGCCGAGTTCTTGTTTCTTGGCGAAGTCCGCCGCGGCTTCGCCGGCACGTCGACCAAAGACGAGAAGGTCGCTGAGGCTGTTTCCGCCGAGTCGGTTCGCGCCGTGCAGTCCGCCGGCCACCTCGCCCGCGGCGTAGAGGCCGAGGACGGTCGTCGCGCCGGTCGGGGCGTCGGTGCGGATGCCGCCCATCGCGTAGTGGATAGTGGGTCCGACTTCCATTTTGGTGGTCGTGATGTCGATGTCCGCGAGTTTGAGGAACTGCTCGTACATCGACGGCAGTTTGCGTTTGATGTAGTCGGCGCCGCGGTGGGTAATGTCCAGCCACGCGCCGCCATGGGGCGTGCCGCGGCCGGCTTGGACTTCTTTGTAGATGCTTCGGGCGACGACGTCGCGTGAGGAGAGTTCTTTCTTCGTGGGGTCGTAGGTAAGCATGAACCGCTCGCCTTGGCTGTTCGTTAGCAA
Organism: uncultured Halobacteriales archaeon; assembly: GCA_964408365.1. Lineage (GTDB taxonomy): Archaea > Thermoplasmatota > E2 > JACPAO01 > JACPAO01 > JACPAO01. The sequence continues at coordinate 1,526 of CAYOZB010000293.1, forward strand.
GCCGCCTTCGCCGCGCACGGCTTCCGTGACGAGGATGCCCTTGACGCCGGGAGGCCAGATCATGCCCGTCGGGTGGAACTGGACCATTTCCATGTCGATGAGTTCCGCGCCGGCTTCGAGGGCCATGCCGATGCCGTCGCCGGTGGATTCCCAACTGTTGCTCGTGACCTTGTAGATCTTGCCCCAGCC
>CAYOZB010000294.1:0-1706 GCA_964408365.1 uncultured Halobacteriales archaeon
GAGGGCCTTGCTGAAGTCGCCTTCACCGATCGCTTTGATGTATTCCGGCGCGCGGGTCAACGCGGGGCACGCGTATTGGCAGGGCTTGGTGCGGCAGTTGATGCAACGGTCGGCCTCCTCCTTCGCGGCCTCCTGGGTGTAGCCGAGGATGGCCTCGTCGTAGGTACGGGAGCGGGTCTTGGGATCCAGTTCCCGATGTTGGACGCGGACGGGGTTAAGTACGACCATGTCTGCCTGACGGCTCGCCGAATCGGAGCCGGTTGATGTGTCCTATTCTCCGGTACTATATAAGGAGTCGAAAACCAATCTAAGACACGGAATGTCGGTCGTTGTCACGGTTTTGCCTTCGAGAGAAGGTCGGCCTGGTCGATGACGTAGGTGCCGTGGTCGCGGCCGGAGTCTGGGTGGCCGGTTTTGATGTCGATCCGCGAGCGGAACAGGGGCGCATCGTAGGTGAAGGTCTCGTACTCGCCGCCCTCGCCCGCCACGTTGATGCGTTTCGTTGCTGAGAGCTTTTCCAGGTCTCGGACGGACGCTTCATCGAGCTCACGGCCCAGCCAGCTCTGGTCAAACCCGTCGGCCGCGACGTGCACGAACCGGACCTTGAGTCCGCACGCTTGCACATCGCGAACGTGTTGCTTCGGATCGTGATGCCAGAGCGGCGAGAACGTTTTGAGGCCGTGTTGGTGGGCGATCCGTTCGAACCGGGTGCGTTGGTATTCCGACGCCAAGGCTCCGGTGACGATCCCGTCGACCTTGACTCGTTTGAACAGTCGGGACAACGCCGGCAGTTCGTCCGCTTCGTCCGCAACGCGTTCCGTTAGCCACGGAACACCGGCGGCCTCGGCTTGCAACCGCACCCATTTCGCGTTGGGTTTGTGAAACAGCATCGGCGCTTCGGCGTCCGGCAAGAGGGTGAGGAACGAATCGAGCTCCCAACCGGAGTCCCGGACGACCTGCGCCGCGAGGATGGAGTCCTTTCCGCCGGAGACGAGGCACGCGACGCGCATGACGCCCTACCGTTGGAGATGTTTGAGGGTCTCACTGACGACCGCGAGCAGGTCGTCGCGTGTGTCGCGAAGCGTCGGCCGAAAAGACCGCGCGGCGGTGATCTCCGCCTCATCGATTTCGACGGTCACGAACGAAGGATCGGTGTACGGCGCCAGGACTTTCTGGTCGCCGCGGGGGCCCCACACTTGGGATCCGCCCCAGAACACCAGGTCTTCCTGCGTGCCGGCGACGTTGCAGTACGCGACGAAGTAGCCGTTCTCGACGGCGCGGGCCGGGAAGAGGATCTCGAAATTCTTTCGGGAAACGTTCGGGGAGGCGGAAATGTTGACGAGGCAGTCCGCTCCCATCAATGCGTACGCCTTCGCGAGTTCGGGGAAAAAGAGGTCGTAGCAGATCTGTGGGCCGAACTTGAAGCCGTCCACGTTCCAGATCGGTAATCGTCGGCCTTGGCCGAAGAACAGTCTTTCCTCGAAGGGGCCGAAGTTCGCGGGGAACCATTTGTCGTAATAGTCTGTCTTGCCGCGTTTGTCGACGAAGAGTGCGCTGTCGTACACGATGCCGCGCACATCGTCGTCTTTTCGGGGAAACCCGGCGATGATCGCTTTGCCGCTCGATTTGGCGGTGTCCTTGATGCGTCCGACCTCGTTGCCGTCCATGCTCATCGCGAGGTTCACGAACTTGTCGCGCGCCATGTA
>CAYOZB010000295.1:0-1646 GCA_964408365.1 uncultured Halobacteriales archaeon
GCACACCGGCGCGCCCGGGGCCGCGCGAAGGCTGCATGACGCCTCGCGCGGCCGGAGCCGTCGCGCTCGCGGCACTCGTCGCATTCGGAATAGGGCCGGTCCCTTCACCGAGCCAGGTGACCCCGCGGACGGTCTTCGTCGCGACTACGGGAGCCGACTCGAACCCGGGGACGAGGATGATGCCTGTGCTCACCTTCAACCGCGCGTACAACCTCGCGCGTCCGGGCAACACGGTCGAGGTCGCGGCTGGCACTTACCCATCACAGCGGATCCAGATTGATCCGACGAAGCTGTCCAGCCAGGACGTCGTGTTCCGACCCGAGGCGCGCGGGGCGGTGTTGCTGGATGGAAACCTGGTCGTCGGGGGGAAGCACATCACGTTCAGGGACCTCGCGTTTGCTAACCAGGACGATACGACAAAGGATGAGCAGCGCCGCTGGACCGCCCAGGACGGGGCGGGGGATCTGACTTTCCAGAACATCGACGCGACCGGCTTCCACATCGCGCGCGCCGACTCGGTCAACGTGATCGGGGGTGATTACGGACCATGTAACTCGGACCGGCTGTTGAATTGCCTCACCAAGATACAGGGGTCGAACAGTGGGAACGGAGCTCCGGCCACAAACGTACTGATTGACGGCGCAGTCTTTCACGATTTCAGCACTACCGACGCGGTTCTCTACCATCAAGAGTGCATGTTCGTGGTCGCCGTGGACCGTCTGACGATCCGCAACTCTCGCTTCTACCGCTGCGCGTTCTTCGACATCTTCATTCAGGACTACGCCAACAACGGCGGCGTCTCGAATGTCCTGATCGAGAACAACTGGTTCGCCGCTCCGACGCCTGCGGGTGGTGGGGCCGTGTCAACCTGCACCCTGGAGACACTTACCAACGTCACGATCCGCTTCAACTCGTTCACCGATTACATCTGTGCGGGATCGAATAGGCCGCAGACCTGGAATGGGAAGAACCGAGTCTATGGGAACATCATCTGGGTCAGGAGTCCTTCAAACTGCCCGATCGGAAAGAACCTGGACGTCTACTCCAACATTTGGGTCGACAACAGCCCGCCGTTCGGAACGACGTGCGGGACGAACGCGACCGGGACCTCCTCGTTTCCATATGTCAGGCCAACGGCCGATGGAACGCTCGACTACCATCTCGCGACGACCGCCTCAGCGCCGAACAACTACGTTGCGAAGAGCTCCCTGTCCGGTTGCCCGAGCAGCGACATCGACGGCGACCGCCGCCCCCGCGCGAGGAAGTGTGACGCAGGAGCCGACGAACGCGGCAGCGCGATCCTCTGCCACCGCACGAATTCGAAGCGGAAGCCGTTCGTTACCCTCGTCGTCCGCGAGCCGAAGCTAGACCAGCATCTCCGCCACGGCGATCGCTTCGGCGCGTGCCCAAAGCGCAAGCCGCGACGCTCGGGCTGAGCTCCCGCTCCTGGGCGCATCTCGGCTGGTGCCTTCTCGACAACCCGGATCGTCGTGGGAGACGACCTCACGCGGCGCCCAGGGGCCGTCCAAGTGAGCCGGAGTCCGCAATGAGGTCTCGCAAGCCGGAGTATCTCGGTCGGCCTACCCGTCTTGTGGGGCGAGCTTCGCCTTAGTTCTCATCGGCGCCTGCGTCACAAGCGCCGACGC
>CAYOZB010000296.1:0-1615 GCA_964408365.1 uncultured Halobacteriales archaeon
AACGAGATGACGGAAGTTCTTACTGAATTCCCTCACCTGACTGACCCGAAGTCTGGCAACCCGTTGATGGACCGCACGGTGCTCATCGCGAACACCAGCAACATGCCCGTCGCCGCCCGCGAAGCAAGCTGCTACACGGGGATCACCATCGCCGAATACTACCGCGACATGGGCTATGACGTCGCCCTCATGGCCGACTCCACGTCCCGCTGGGCCGAAGCCATGCGTGAGATCTCCAGCCGCTTGGAAGAAATGCCCGGCGAAGAAGGATACCCCGCCTACCTCGCGGCGCGCTTGTCTGAATTCTATGAGCGCGCCGGACGCACGATCGGCCTCAACAAGGAAGCCGGCTCGGTCACGGTCATCGGAGCCGTCTCCCCGCCCGGCGGAGACTTCTCGGAACCCGTCACGCAGAACACGTTGCGCATCGTGAAAGTGTTCTGGGCCTTGGACGCCAAACTCGCCCAGCGGCGACACTTCCCGGCCATCAACTGGCTCCAAAGCTACTCGCTCTACTCAGACGGCTTGGCCAAGTGGTACTCGGAGAACGTCGCGCCGGATTGGAACGACAAGCGTGCGCACATGATGGATCTCCTGCAGAAGGAAGCGGAACTCCAGGACATCGTGCAGCTCGTCGGCAGCGACGCCTTGCCGGAACCGGAACAGCTCACGTTGGAAGTCGCGCGCATGATCCGGGAATTCTTCCTGCAACAGAACGCGTACCACGACGTCGACACGTACGCGTCTCTCAAGAAGCAGTACAAGATGGTCAACGCGATCTTGGGATTCGAAGCCGCGGCCAAGAAGGCGCTCGCGCAGGGCGTCTCCGTGCGTGAGATCTCCAAGGTCCAAGGAAAAGACGAGCTGAACCGGTCCAAGTTCGAAAAGAACTTCGAAGACATCATCGACGGCTTGAACAAGAAGATCGCCCAAAACCTCGAACAACTCGGCCGACCCCAGATGGAGGCGACCACCTAATGACGAAAGAATACCGCACGATCCAAGGAATCGCTGGCCCGCTCGTCTTCGTCGAGAAGACCCACCCCGTCGCGTACGGTGAGATCGTAAGCGTCCAATTGCCGAACGGCGAAAAGAAGCGAGGACAAGTGCTCGACACGGCCGCGGACTTGGTCGCCATCCAGATCTTCGAAGGAACCGAAGGCATCGACCGCAACTCGAGCGTCCGGTTCATGGGCGAGACGTTGAAGTTCCCCGTGAGCGCCGACTTGTTGGGCCGCATCTTCACCGGTTCCGGCGAACCCCTCGACGGCGGCCCCGAGATCGTCTCCAACGACCGCCGTGAGATCATCGGGGCGGCCATCAACCCCTACTCTCGCCAGCAGCCGAAGGACTTCATCCAGACCGGCATCTCAACCATCGACGCCAACAACACGTTGGTGCGTGGCCAGAAACTGCCGATCTTCTCCGGCTCGGGATTGCCGCACAACGACATCGCGTTGCAGATCGCGCGGCAAGCCAAGGTCCGCGGCCAAGGCGAAGAGTTCGCCGTCGTGTTCTGCGCGATGGGCATCACCAATGAGGAAGCCCGCTACTTCATGAACGACTTCGAGAAGACGGGCGCCTTGAAGCGCGCCGTCGTCTTCCTCAACTTGGC
>CAYOZB010000297.1:0-1600 GCA_964408365.1 uncultured Halobacteriales archaeon
CCGGGAGCGCGCTGGGGTTCGGGGCGGAGCCCCGGACTGGCCGTAGGCCGAATCGGTGTCGGGTGGTTCAGGCGGCTGGCGCGAGGGTGACGGTGTTGCCGAGCTTCTCGAGTTCTCGGATCAGGTAGCGCTGGCGGGCGTCGGCGTCGCGGCGCTTCTCGAAGTAGTCGGCGCCGAGCTCCGCGTAGCCGGTGTCCTCGGTTAGGAGATGCCAGACGATCACGATCATCGTGTGCGCGACCGCGAAGATCGCTTTGCCTTCGCTCTTGGTGCCCATGCGCCGCTTGAACCGTCGATACTGCGCGGCGAGGTAGGTGTCGCGGGTGTGGGATGCCGCCCACGCTGCTTCGCACACCGCGCTGCGCAGCGCCTCGTTGCCTTTGCGGGCCTTCCCCGAACGGCGTTTGCCGGCCGACTCGTCGTTGCCGGGACACAACCCGACCCACGACGCGAGATGCCCGGCGGTGGGGAACCGGCTCATGTCGACCCCGATCTCCGCCACGATCACCTCCGCGGTGCGTTTCCCGACGCCCGGGATCGACAACAGGCGGGTGGCCGCCTCATCGAAAGGGCCCATGAGCTCGTCCACCTTCGTGTCGAGCTCGACGATCATCGCCGTGAGGTCGTCGATGTGACGCAGATGCAGGCCCAGCATCAAACGATGATGGTCATCGAAACGGCCCTCCAACGCCAAGCGCAGCTCGGGGATCTTCGGACGCATCCGAGTCCGAGCCATCTGCGCCATCGCTTCCACGTCCGCCTCGCCGGCGATCAACGCGTCGAGCATCTCCCGGGCGGACGTGCCCATCACGTCGGTGATCACCGAGTCCAACTTGATGTTCGCGTCCTCCAACAGCTTCTGGACTCGTTGGATCTCACGGGTTCGTTCCTGCGTCAACTTGCTGCGATACCGGGTCAAGTCCCGTAGCCGGGCCATCTCCTTGGTCGGCACGAACGAGCCGCGCAACAACCCGCACTCCAACAGCTGGCCGAGCCACGACGCGTCACCCACATCGGTCTTGCGGCCCGGCAAGTTCTTCACGTGACGCGCGTTGACCAACATCAACTCGTAGCCGCCGTGCTCTTCGAGGACATGCCACACCGGACGCCAATACACCCCGGTCGCTTCCATCACCACCTGGGAGACCCCCACCTCGCCCAGCCAGTCCCGCAAACGGACAAGATCCGCGGTGAACGTCGAGAACTCGCGCACCGCCTCGCACCGGTCCCCGACACCATCGGGCGTGCGGACCGCGGCCATCACCGTGTTCTTATGCACATCAAGACCCGCGCACCGATCCACGATCACATCCACCACAACCCCCTCCCATCACGGCATGAACGCGTCGCCCATAGGGGTCGCCAGAACCGAGATTCTGAGACTCGTCCTCGAAGCAACAATCAAGGGTGCCTGCAGACCCCCGCGTCAGTCTGACCTTCGGGCTCACGACACCACAGAGCTGTACGACGTCAGCGGACGACACCCCAAAGTTTCATCCCCAACGGGTGACCCCGCCAGGGGTCATGAGCGTCTGACCTGCAAATTCGGACCGCTTTACGGTTTGTCGGTTCGCGAACGTGCGGACGTATACTCGCCCGG